>JAICDD010000008.1 GCA_020063625.1 Fusobacteriales bacterium | reverse complement strand
TCTTTTTTTCTTTGTGGCTCTTTATTTTCTATTCTTTGTGTTCTTCGTGTAACGCACTTATCAAGAAAATCTAATATCCTCCGAAAAGGCGCTTTTTAATTCTTTTCACTACTCACTTCTTACTTCTCACTTTTTACTAATTTTCTTTTCTATCCTGTGGTTTCTAATTTTTAATCCGCGTTTTTCCGTGGCTATTTTTTAATTATTAATTTTTTACTATCTTGTGTTTATCTGTGAATATCCCTTGGTTCCCACTCTTTCCTTTGTGGTGCTGTTTTTTTCCTTTGTGTTCTTCGTGTAACGCATTTATCAAGAAAATCTAATATCCTCCGAAAATGCGTTTTTTAATCCTTCTCACTACTTACTTCTTACTTCTCACTATTTTCTCATTTAATCTTTTAACTTTTTCTACAATATCATCTGCTCCAACTATTTCACTGACAAGAGAGATAGAGTAAGCTCCTATATCTAGTATTTCATCAATATTATGTTCTTTTATTCCGCCTATTGCTACAAAAGGAATATTAATACTTTTATTAACCTGTTTTAAATACTCTAATCCAACAGGTTTTCTATCTTTTGTAGTAGTTGGAAAAATTGGTCCTACCCCTATATAATCTGCCCCATCTTTTTCTGCTTTCTTTGCTTCTTCTATTGCATGAGTAGATATTCCTATTATTTTATTATCTCCTAATATTTTTCTTGCTGATTTTATATCTAAATCCTCTTGTCCCAGATGCACCCCATCAGCATCTACTAATAATGCTATTTCTATATGGTCATTTACAATAAAAATCACATTATTTTCTTTACATAACTTTGCTATTTCTCTTGCTTCTTTAAGTTTTTCATTTATTGTTTTGTTTTTTTCACGGTATTGTATTATTTTTATACCTGCTTTTATCATCTCTTTTACACATTCAATGTTTGTTTTACCATTAGCAAAATTTTCAGCTGTTATTCCATAAATACCTTTTGGTATCTTATTTTTTCTATTAAAAAATTTTAAATTAAACTCTTTTTCAATATAGTAGGTTTCATATCTAAGTGACTCTATAATTTTTGATTTTTTATAATCTATTAATTTTGTAATCTCTTCTATTACACGAAGCCCTTCTGTTACTCTTTTAAAATTTGCTAAAATAATTTGTGTCTCATCAGTTTTTTTATCATTTTCATTTGAATTACTTATTTCTTTTCCTATATCATGAGCACTATCTCTTGCTAAAATAAATTCTTTATCAATATCTTGAAAATTTTTTCTTAAAATATGTCTTATATTTCTCAATCTATCAGTTAGTTCTTTCTCTTCTAAATCAAATCTAGCTATATCTTCTATTACTCTTATTCCTTCTGCTACTCTATTTACATTAGCATCAAGTATTCTATATTTTCCTATCTCATTAATCTTCATTACAAAATCCACCCTCTATTAATACTATATTTGCCATCATAGCTGCTACTATTGATACTTTAGTAGAATATGTTTTATGTTTGTCTATTCCTTTTTGAAAATCACCAACTATAAAACTATTTCCAATTTTTTTAATTTCTAAATTATTTATAGTATTTCCAGCTACTCCAGATGCAGATACTAATAATTTTTTCTTATTATGAAAAGTATTAAAAAACAATTTTTTATAAATATCTTTATCAAATGCTTCTACTACTATGTCACAATCTTTAAATAATTCCTCAATATTTGATTCTTCTATTTTTTGATTTATTACTTCTATTTCTAAATTATTATTTATTCTTGTTAAATTTTCTTTTAATGCTTCTACTTTTACTTTTCCTATTTGGTCATAAAAATAAAATTGTCTATTAAGATTTGATTCTTCTATTTTATCAAAATCTACAACTTTAATATTTGACACTCCTGTTCTAACTAAATTCATTGCAACATTTGAACCAAGTCCTCCTGCTCCAGCAATTCCTATTTTCATACTATCAACTCCCAATCTTTAAATATTGGTTGGTACCCTTTATTTTTTATTGCACTATATATTTCAGATACTTCTCTTTTATCATCTGTCTCAAATTGTGGCGTAGATTTATCTTTTTCTGTATATCCTCCTACATCTGTTTTAGAACCTGCAGAATATTTTGTTACACCGAGACCTATTAAATTATCTCTAAATTTTGCACTTTCTCTTGTAGAAATATTAATTCCTACGTATTTTAGATACAATCTAAAAGCTAGCATAATTTGAATAAATTTTTTATTGTCTAATTCTTCATAAGGTTTAAAATGACTTTCAGAATATTTCATTCTAGGCAAAGAAATACTTACTTCACTATCAATATATTTATCCATTAAATATTTTGCATGAAGTGCACTAAAAAATGCATCTTTATAAATATCACTAAGTCCATATAATGCACCTATACCTATTTGTCTAACTCCTGCTTTTGCTACTCTTTCTGGTGTATCTAGTCTATAAAAATAATCTGATTTTTGACCTTCTAAATGCACTTTTTTATATGTTTCAATATCATATGTTTCTTGATAAATAGTAACTCCATCAAGTCCTAAATTTTTAAGTTCTCTATATTGGTTTTCTTCTAAAGGATATATTTCTATTGAAATTGACTTAAAATATTTTTTTAATATAATCAATGCATTTTTTATATATTCAAAACTTACAAGTTCTTTTGCTTCTCCAGTAAGAAAAAGTACATGTTTTATTCCTGTTTTTGCAAGCTCTTTTGCTTCATTTTCAATTTCTTCATAGTTTAAATGCTTTCTTTTTATTTTATTTTCTTTATTAAATCCACAATATGTACATTTATTTGTACAATAATTTGATATATATAAAGGGGCATATAAAGAAATTGTATTTCCAAAATAACGTTTAGTTAATTTTTGAGATTTTCTAGCGATAATTTCTATATATTTTAATGCATTATCTGAAATAAGATTTAAAAAATCAAATTCATTTAAGTTTTGTTTATTTAATGTTTTTTCTACATCTTTATCTGATACATTTTTAATATAACCTTTTATATTAAAATCATTATATCTTTTTATTACATCATAAAATGACATCTTTCCCCCTTTTTATTTTTAAATTTTTTTAATTACATAAAGGACTAGAAACTACTAGTGTCTTTTGCCACGGCACAGCTTTCGTTATTTTCTTTTAGAAAATAACTTAGATTACGCGAATTTTTGTTACACAAAGTACACGAAGAAAAACACTAAGAACCACGAAGGATTTTTTTAGAAACCACGAGATTTACACGGGATATATTTTGTGTTTATCAGTGTTCAGTCCGTGATTCCTGAGTTTTTCTTTGTGGTCCTACTTTTTTTACCTTTGTGTTCTTCGTGTAATGCATTTATCAAGAAAATCTAATATCCCCCGAAAAGGCGCTTTTTAAATTCTTCTTACTTCTCACTCTTCACTTCTCACTATTTTTTCTCTTTGTGATACTTTGTGCCCTCTTTTCTTCGTGCTAAATTAAATCTGCGTTTTTCCGCGGCTAACTAAATTATCAATTTTTTATCTTGTGTTTATCTGTGCCAATCCCGTGGTTCCTAAGTTTTTTTCTTTACTTCTCACTATATTTTCTATTCTTCAAATAAAAATCCAGTAAGTGGTGATGACGCTTCTGCATATTTTCTTTCTTCTGCTAATTTTGCTAAATACGCTTCTCTTCCTGCTTCTACTGCAAGAGCAAATGCTCTTCCCATTTTTACAGGGTCTTCACTACAAGCAATAGCACTATTTACAAGTACTGCTGCTGCTCCCATTTCCATTGCTTCTGCTGCATGAGATGGTCTTCCTATTCCTGCATCTACTATTATTGGCAATTTAGAGTTTTCTATAAGTATCTCTATCATATGTTTTGTTTGTAATCCTTGATTTGAACCAATTGGAGAACCAAGTGGCATTATTGCTGCTGCTCCAGCTTCTTCAAGTCGTTTTGCTACAATTAAATCTGGCATCATATAAGGTAATACTATAAATCCTTCATCAGCTAAAATTTTTGTAGCTTTTATTGTTTCCTCATTATCTGGAAATAAATATTTCATATCATTAATTATTTCAATTTTAATAAAATTTCCACATCCAGCAGCTCTAGCTATTCTAGCTATTTTTACTGCTTCTTCTGCTGTTTTAGCTCCAGATGTATTTGGCAACAAAGTTACATTTTTTGGAATAAAATTAAGTATATTTTCTTGTGGCATATCAAAATCTACTCTTCTAAGTGCTAATGTTATCATTTCTGATTTACTACTTTCTAACATAGGTTTAATAAGAAATTTGTCTGCAAATTTTCCTGTTCCTGTAAATAATCTGCTATTAAACTCTTTTCCTCCTAAAACTAATTTATCCATTTTATCCTCCCGACACAAATCTTAATATTTCTAATTCATCATTTTCTAATAATTCCATATTTAATTTTTCTTTTTCAATAATATCTCCATTTTTTAATACTACTACTTCATCTTTTGAAATATTTTTTTCTTTAAATAAATCTAGTATAGTTATGTTTTCGCTAGTTTCATACTCTTTTCCATTTAATTTAATTTTCAATTTTATACCTCCTTTTTTGATTATGAATTAGATAAATTCTGGTTACACAAATTTTTTTGAAATCACGGGATAAACACAGGATAAACTAAATTTTTTGCCGCAGATTACGCGAATTTTTTTACACAAAGGACACGAAGAAAACCGCTAAGGACCACTAAGAATTTTCTCTTTGTGGTACTTTGTGTTCTCTTTTCTTTGTACTGAAAAATCCGTGTTTTTCCGTGGCTAAATTATAATTCTTTTCACTTCTTACTTCTCACTAATTGTCCATTTACCATTGCCAATTTTATTTTTTATCCTGTGTTTGTCTGTGAAAATCTTGTGGTTCCACTTCTTTTTTCTTTGTGGTTCTTATTTTTTATCTTTGTGTTCTTCGTGTCCTTATTTCTTTGTGCTAAATTTACTTAGCATAATTCATGACTAATTTTATTTTTTAAATAAAAAAACCGTATAACCAACATAGTTATACGGTAATAAAATTTATATTTTCTACTAAAATAAATTGATAAACCAATATTATTTAGTATAATAAATCATTTACCGCTTCCCTACGCTGGTATTACCCAGATCAGGTTCTAAGGGTCGGAAAATCCTCTCAGCTACAAAATATTTTAAAAATATTTACTAAGCTCCCCTAGCAGTTATATTTTATTTAATTTTTATGAGTTAAGTTTACTCCTATCAAACAATTTTGTCAAGAGTTATTTTATATCATATCTAATTCATCTATATCTATTTCATCTAATATTTTTTTTAATTTTTTTAGTTCTTCTTTTGTTAAAGTTATTCCTTTTCCCATTTTTTCATTATTTTCATCCCAATCTCTAATATCTATTTTTGCTTTTCTATCATTCCATGATACTAAATTTATCTCTTTTTTCCATCCTCTTGAACCTTCACTTAATATTCCTAATTTTTCTATTATTTCAAATTTTAATCCTGCCATTTCTTCATCTCCTTATTATTCAAACTTGCACAAATAAAATATATAATAAAAATTTTAGAAAATCAAGTGTTTATTTTTTAGTAACTCTTACCCAATCACCATGAACCCATCTAATAAACATAACTATTCCTCTACTCCATTCATCAAGTCCTGTAGCTATAAAGGCCCCTACAAGTCCAAATCCAAATTTTATTACTAATAAATATCCTCCACCTACTCCAACAACCCACATAAATATTACTCCCATAATTACAGGAAAAATAACATCTCCAGCTCCTTTCATAGAACTAATAAATATTATATTTAATGTACGTCCTGTATCAAGAAATAATATTGTTAGAAATGCTGTTTTAGCAAGTTCTATAACTTTTTCATTTGTTGTAAATATTCTAATTAAATTTTCTCTAAATATTATAAGTGTCGTTGCTACTACTATTATTAATAAAACTGTTTGAATATATATTTTTATTACTGCTTTTTTAGCTACTCTATGTCTATTTGCTCCAGCTAAAAATCCTGTAATAATTTGAGCAGCACTTCCTGATGATATACTTATTATAAATACAAATCTAAGTAGTGTGAAAATATATGCTCTTGCTGTAAGTGCTTCTGTACCATATGTAGCTACCATTTTTATTATCATTATTTGCGAAGTATTATATAATAAATTTTCAGCAACTGAAGGAATTCCTATTTTCCCTATCTCTTTTAACAAATATAAATTTTCTTTTATTTTTATATTTGAAAGTAGGTGTATATTTAATTTTTTCTTTATAACAATAAATGAGATTATAACTCCTATAAATTGACTAAATACAGTAGAAATAGCTACTCCTACTTCTCCAAGTACTGGCATTCCAAATAAGCCAAATATAAATATTGCATTTCCAATAATATTTAACATATTTGAAAAAATATTTATATACATAGAGTATTTTGGAAATCTATAACTTCTAAGTATTGTTGTATTAATAAGACCTATTGCCTGAATAAATGTAAATGTTCCAATAATTTTATAAAATCTACTTCCCATTAACAAAGCTTTATCTTCAAGACCTAAAAATTTTACCATTTGAAAATGATATTTATATACTATTATACTTAATAATATTCCTACTAAAAAATTGAAATAAAGTGCTATTTTGGCACTATTTTCAGCTTTTTCATAATCTCTTTTCCCTAAATTTTGAGATATTAATATTCCAGTTCCTGTTGCTATTATTTGTAAAAATAGCATTATAAAAAAGACAAGTTGTCCTGTACTACCTACTGCTGCTACTGCTACATCTGAATATCTAGAAAGCATTATTGTATCTACATTATTAAATGTAGTCCATAAAAGCATCTCTATAAATATAGGAATAGCCAAGCTCATAAAATTCAACTTCTTATTTTTTGACATTTTTTACCTCCATTTTATCCTAACTCTTTTTTAACCTTTGCATTATACAACTTAAAGTTTACTTTATGTCAAGTTTTTTTATAAAAAATTAAGAAATTAAAAAACGAGTTCTTACTTAATAAAGAACTCGTCTAATTAATTTATTTTTCTGTCATTCTCTTTTCTCTATATTTATATAATATTATTCCTGTTGCAACTCCTACATTTAATGATTCTGCACTTCCATATATAGGAATTTTTATTTTTTTATTACTTATATTTAATATATCATCTGATATTCCATTTCCTTCATTGCCAAATACAAAAGCATTTTTTTCTTCTAATTTCATCTCTGTATAATCTATTGTTTCATCACTTAAAGCTGTTGAAATTACGCTGTATTTTTTTTCTTTTAGTAATTCTATTAATTCATTAGTTTCTAAATAGATTATATTTAAATTAAATATCGACCCCATACTACTTCTTATTGTTTTATCATTATATATATCTACACTACCTTTTGTTAGTATTATATCATTTAATCCAACTGCATCTACTAATCGTATTATAGTTCCTAAGTTTCCTGGGTCTTGTACTTTGTCTAAAATCACTATATCATTATTTAATTTTTCTATATTATTTGGAATGTAATCATATACTAATATTATTCCTTGCGAATTTATTTGTGTTGTTATCTCATAAAATAAATTTTCTGAAAAAATATAAGTATTTTCTTTTTCAATTAAATAACTATAAGTTTCGATATCATTTTCATTTAATATATAATATCTTGGCTTATATTTAAAATCTAAAAATTTTCTTCCTTCTGCAATAAAAAGTTTTTCTTTTTCTCTATATTTTTTAGTTTTTAATTTTTTTATTAATTTATATATTTTATTTTCTTTACTACTTATTATTTGCATTTTTACCTTTCTTTATTTATATTATTTAGCTCTCATTGGTCCTATTTTTTCTCCACCTAATATATGAAAATGAATATGAAATACTTCTTGTCCACCATCTTCATTACAATTTGCTATTACTCTATATCCCGTTTTATCTATTCCTAACTCTTTAGTTATTTCTTTTATTGCTAAATACATTTTTCCTATTAACTCTGCATCCTCTTCTTGAATATCATTTATTGTTGGTATCTCTTTTTTAGGTACTACTAATACATGATATTTTGCTTGTGGATTAATATCTGTAAAAGCAATTACATCATCAGTTTCATATACTATATTTGCTGGAATTTCTCTATTTATTATTTTTGTAAATATTGATGCCATTTTAACCTCCTATTTTAATTTTATTTTTTAAAACCACGAGATGAACACGAGATAAATTAGATTTTTGTCACGGCACAGCTTTCGTTATTTTCTTTTAGAAAATAACTTAGATTACACGGATTTTTTGTTACACAAAGCGCACAAAGAAAACCTTTAAGAACCACTAAGTTTTGGATATAATATTCAACACAGAGACTCAGAGAGCAGTGAGATACACAGAGGTTTATAGATTTTTTGAAACCACGGGATTTACACGAGATGTTCACTAGAATCAGTGATAATCAGTGTTTATCCGTGGCTAAATTTTATTTTCTCTATGATACTCTGATTACTCTGTTACTCTGCGTTAATTTTAAATTTTTCTCACTGCTCACTCTTTACTTCTTACTGATTTTTTTATCTCTGTGTTACTTTGTGTTCTCTTTTCTTTGTGCTAAATTCAATCAGTGAAAATCCGCGTTTTTCCGCGGCTAATTTTAATTTTTCTCACTAATTAACAATTCTTTTAACACTCTTCTATTTTATTTACTCTATTAGTATGTCTTCCACCTTCAAACTCTGTATTTAAAAATGCCTCTACCATATCTAACGCAATCCCAGGACCTATTACTCTTCCACCCATTGCTAGTACATTTGCATCATTATGTTGTCTTGTTAATTTTGCTGTCCATACATTGTGACATAATGCTGCTCTTACTCCTTTTATTTTATTAGCTGCTATTGATATTCCTATTCCTGTTCCACATATTACTATACCAAAATCAGCTTCTTTATTTACTACTGAATTTCCTACTTTATGAGCAAATTCTGGATAATCTACACTATCACTTGAATTTGTCCCAAAATCTATTACTTCATATCCATTGTTTTTTAAATATTCTTTAACTATATTTTTTAATTCATATCCTCCATGGTCTGCTCCTAATGCTATTTTTTTCATAATAAACCTCCTATTTTTTAATATTTAAAATTATATTATATTTAATTAATTTTTGCAAATCTCCTAAAATTATTTTTACTCATATGACTAGTTAACTTCATACTTTCCTGTTTTACCTTTTTTTATTTTTTTCAATAAAAATTTACTCATATTTTTAAATTCTACTACTGAATGTGTAGCTCCTGCAACTATATCAATATCATTTATATTACCATTTGACTTTAAAAACTTCTCTTCTAATATTTTAGTATATTCTACACTATCTATTCCTGATTTTTCTTTCATTTTTTTATTATACTCTTTATCTTCTGTTACTAATTTATTATCTTTATTTACTTTATTAAATTCTACACTAACTATCTCATTATTTTTTACTTCTATTTTTAAAAATGTTTTCCATCCTTTATATGCTTCTTTTTTTATTGCATAATATTCCCCATCTTGATATTTCCCACAACTAATAAAAATTATTAAACTTATTAAATAAAAAATAATTTTTTTCATTTTCTCCCCCTTGCTAAACATTTTTCTCATATATTTTATCATAACTTAATATTTTTTCAATTTTTTTTAACAAAATATCAAAATATAAAGTATACTATATTATAAATATTAATTTAAACAGGAGGTTTTTAATTTGAATATTGGAATTGTTGGTAGTGGTAAAATTGTTAATACTTGTCTAGAAGCGATAAATAATATTGAAAATATAAATTGTAATGCTATTTATGTACGAGAAAAAAGTTATCATAAAGGTTTAGAGCTTTCAAAAAAATTTAATATAAAAAAAATTTATACTAATTATGATGAAATGTTAAATGACTCTAGTATTGATTTTATTTATATTGGAATAATTAATCCTCTTCATTATGAATACACAAAAAAAGCTTTAGAAAATAATAAAAATGTAATATGTGAAAAACCTTTTACTAAAAATTCTAATGAATTAAAAGAGCTTGTTAATCTAGCAAAATCAAAACATTTATTTTTATTTGAAGCTATTACTACTCTATATTCTCCAAATTTTATCTATTTAAAAGAAAATATCAATAAAATTGGTAATATTAAAATAATTCAATGTAATTACTCACAATATTCTAGTCGATATGATGATTATTTAAATAAAATTATTCTTCCTGCATTTGACCCAAAATTATATGGTGGTGCTCTTTATGATATAAATGTTTATAATATTCATATTGTAATCAATTTATTTGGAATGCCAAATTCTATAAAATACAATGCCAATTTAGGTTTTAATGGTATTGATACTTCTGGGATTCTTACATTAACTTATAATGATTTTATTGCAGTATGTATTGGTGCTAAAGATTCAGATAGTCCTAGTTTTGTTACTATACAAGGTGAAAAAGGATATTTACAAATTGATGATTCACCTAATGAATGTAAATCAATAAAAGGAATTATTAATAATACTCTTATCTCTTATAGTTATAATAAATATGAAAATAGAATGACTTATGAATTTATTGAATTTTATAATATATTTAATTCTAAAAATTATAATAAATGTTATGAATATTTAGAACACTCTATTAATGTAATGGATATCTTAACTACTGCAAGTAATCAAATTAATTTATTTAAAGAATAAAAAACAAAGAGAATAAAACTAATTTATATTTCATAAACTAAAAACGAGTTCTCTAAAATAAACTAGAACTCGTTTAATTTTTAATTATTTATCTAATTTTAACACTGAAATAAATGCTTCTTGTGGTATTTCTACATTACCTATTTGTTTCATACGTTTTTTACCTTGTTTTTGTTTCTCTAATAATTTTTTCTTTCTACTTATATCTCCACCATAACATTTAGCAAGAACATTTTTTCTATATGCTCTTATTGTTTCTCTAGCTATTATTTTACTTCCAAGAGCTGCTTGAATAGGTATTTCAAACATTTGTCTAGGTATTACATCTTTTAATTTTTCAGTAATTGCTCTACCTCTATAATATGCATTATCTGCATGACAAATAAATGAAAAAGCATCTACTGGCTCTCCACTTACAAGTATATCTACTTTAACAAGTTTTGATTCTTTATACCCTATCATTTCATATTCAAATGATGCGTATCCTTTTGTTTTTGATTTTAATTTATCATAAAAATCAAGTACTATTTCAGCAAGTGGAAGTTCATATGTAATCATTGTTCTTGTATCATCAAGATATTGCATATCTACATAATTTCCTCTTTTTTCTTGACAAAGTTCCATTACATTTCCAACATACTCTTTTGGTGTAATTATTGTTCCCTTTATATAAGGTTCTTCAACTGCTCTTTTACCTACTACTGGAAATTCAGCAGGGTTATCTATTATTTTAAGTTCTCCATTATCCATATGTATTCTATACTCAACTGATGGTGTTGTAGATATTAAATCTATATCATATTCTCTACGAAGTCTTTCAACTATTATTTCCATATGCAAAAGTCCTAAGAATCCACATCTAAACCCAAAACCTAATGCAGTAGATGTCTCTGGTGTAAAGCTAAGTGATGCATCATTTAATTGTAATTTTTCTAAAGCATCTCTTAAATCTTCATAATCTTCTGTTGAAATTGGATATAATCCTGCAAATACCATTGATTGCGCAGGTCTATATCCTGCTAATGGCTCATCTATTGGAGTTTTAGGGTCAAATATAGTATCTCCTATTCTAGTATCTTGTATAGATTTTATTCCTGAAATAATATATCCTACACTACCCGCTGTAAGTTCGTCTTGTGGTTTCATATTTGGAGAGAATATTCCACATTCTAGTACTTCTATATCTTTTCCAGTTGACCAAATTCTTAATTTATCTCCTTTTTTTAGAGTTCCTTCCACTATTCTTACATAAGTAATAACTCCTCTAAAATCATCAAAATGTGAGTCAAATATTAATACTTTTAATGGTGCTTCTGGTTTTCCACTTGGACTAGGTATTTTTTCAACTATAGCTTCTAATAACTCTTCTATTCCTATTCCACTTTTTGCACTAGTAAGTACTGCTTCATCTGTATCAAGTCCTATCACTGTTTCTATCTCTTCTTTTACTTTTTCTGGTTCTGCTGCTGGAAGGTCAATTTTATTTATAACAGGTAATATCTCAAGGTCATTTTCAAGAGCTAAATATACATTTGCAAGTGTCTGTGCCTCTACTCCTTGTGCTGCATCTACTACAAGTAGTGCCCCTTCACACGCTGCTAGAGATCTTGATACTTCATATATAAAATCCACATGTCCTGGAGTATCTATTAAATTTAATTCATATCTATTTCCATCTTTTGCATCATAAAATAAAGTTACTGCTTGTGCTTTTATTGTAATCCCTTTTTCTCTTTCTAAATCCATAGAATCTAATAATTGATCCTTCATCTCACGTTCTGATACAGTATTTGTAATTTGAAGTAATCTGTCCGCTAATGTAGATTTTCCATGGTCTATATGAGCAATAATCGAAAAATTTCTCTTAAATTTTGTATCCAATTATTATTCCTCCTAATTATAGTCTTTATGCAATATTATAAAGGATTCTATAAAAAATTGCAAATAAAAACTATAAAAAAAGGATTTTTAAAAATAATAAGTAAAATATTGTATAGAATAAATTTTTATACTGTATAGAGTAGGTGATATAATTGGAAAAAATAAATTTTTTAGATAATATTGATGATTTGGTAATAGTTACTGATACAGATGGTAAAATTATTTTTTGTAATAAAGTAACTCTTGATAGACTAGGATATAGTTTTAGTGAATTAAAAAATAAAAGTATTATTGAACTTTATTCAAAAAAAGATACAAGTTTTTTAATAGATAATATTCATAATAAAAAAGCTGATGCCGATTCTTTATACTCCTTACTAATCCTTGATAAAGAAGGAAATTTTTTTGAATTAGCTACTTCTATTTTATATGGTATATGGAATAATTCTGAGACTATTGTTTTTATTGCTAAAAATTTACAAAAACAAAGAGCTTTTGAAAATTTTAAAAAACTTTTTAATAATAAAATAATTATGATGATGATAATTGATTATAGTAATTTAAATATTTTAGATGTTAATGATGCATTTTTATCTAAACTAGAGTTAAATAAAAAAGATATCTTAAATAAAAAACTTACTGACTTAAATATTTTTAACAACAGTCCTGATAGAGATAAAATGGTAAATAGTCTACAACAAATTCCAGAAATAAGTGATGTTAAAATAGAAATTACTACAAATTCTGGAAATACACTTTATTTAATTGCTTCTGGTGATTTAATTGATGATAAAGATAAAAACCTCTTATTAGTAGTAATGATAGATATTTCAGAACAAGTTATTTTAAATAAAAAACTTGATGCTCAAAGAAAGCAATTAATAAATATAATTGAAGGAACAGAACTCGGTACATGGGAATGGGATTTAGTAACTAATAAAACTATTTTTAATGAACATTGGGCTAGTATGCTTGGATATACCCTTGAAGAATTAGAACCAACTACTATAAAAACATGGGAGTCTTTAATTCATCCTGAAGATAAAGAGGATGCAGAAAATATTTTATATAAACATTTTGAAAAAAAACTAAGTTATTATGAAGCTGAGTTTCGAATGAAACACAAAAAAGGGCATTGGGTATGGATATCTGCTAAAGGAAAAGTTATCGAGTGGTCTAAAGATAACAAGCCATTAAGAATGTTTGGTACTCATATTAATGTTACTCAAAAGAAGAAATTTGAAGCTATTATAAAAGAAAACTCAATGCGTGATCCTCTTACAAATATATATAATAGACGTTATTTAGATGAACAATTGAAAAATTTAATTTTAGAAAATAAAAGAGAAAATAATGTATTTTCTATTGCTATACTAGATATTGATTTCTTTAAAAAAATAAATGATCATTATGGGCATTTAGCTGGTGATTTTATTTTACAAGAATTTACAAAATTAGTAAAATCACATATCCGTCCTTATGATATTTTTGGAAGATACGGTGGAGAAGAGTTTATCTTAATTTTATTAAATGTAGATAGTGATAAAATGTATGAAATTTTAGATAGAATCCTTCATTCTATTTTAGAAAAAGAGTTTATTTATAATAACGAAACGATTAAAATATCATTCTCTGCTGGAATAGCTGATATAAATGAATTTTTAAGTCCTACTATTAATGAAATCTATGATTGTATTGATAAAAAATTGTATACTGCAAAAAATAATGGAAGAAGTTTAATATTAAAATAACAATATTAGGAGAATAGAAAGTAAGAAAAAGAAATTTACTTTTTATTCTCCATATTTTTAATTAAAATTTATTTTTTAAAAAAATATTTTGTGTGTTTTGTCAAAATATAACTTAAAGTATACATTTTTAATATATTTTCATTTAGTTTATTTATCTTTTCTAGTTCATGAAGTTGAAAATTATAAAAATCTTTAACCTCTTGTGGTAAATGTGCATCACTACCAAAAGTTGCATATTTATTAAACTCTTTTCTTACTTTTTTAGCTACTAGATTTTTCTTTTTCCCCATTGGTCTATTAAATGTTTCTATAGCGTCAACTTGCATTATTAATTCCTTTATATATTTTTTATTTAAGTAATTTTTATGAGCATATCCATTTATATGAGGAATAGATATAAATACATCATACATAACTAATTGGTCAAGATAATAAAATATATCTTGTTTTGTTTTAACCATTCTAAATACACTTCTATTTGGTTCTACATATTTTCTATAAAACTCTTCTAGCTCATGTTCATATTTAAAGTATACTAATAATTCAACTCCATCATTTGCACCAAGCTCAATTCCTGGTATAATATTTAAATTTGTACTCTCAATTAATTCAATACTTTTTTTCACTTCATTATGGTCTGTAATTGATATTAAATGTGGTTTATCTTTTAAAAAATTCATTAGAAATCTTTTTGATAAAAGTCCATCTGATGCTGTAGTGTGCATGTGAAAATCTATGTAACTATTTTTTAATATTACATCTTGTTTAGCATATGACAATAAATCATAACTAATACTTGAATATTCTAACATTTCAATCATCTCCTTGATTATAAAACTGGAGAAAGTAATCTTGATACTGATTCTTTTATTTTTATTACTTTACTTCTTTTATTATATTCTTCTAACGTTAGTTTTTTACTATTTTTAATATCTTTATAATATATTGTTTTTAATTCATGTATCTTTTTAAAATCATATATAAATGCATTTATTTCAAAATTCAAATAAAAACTGCGCATATCAACATTTGTAGAACCTATTGTAGCTATATCATCATCTATTATCATAACTTTTGAATGTAAAAAACCTTTTTCATATATATAGCATTTAGCTCCATATTCTAATAATTCACCTATATAAGAATATGTAGCCCAATAAACAAATAAATGATCTGGTTTATTTGGTATCATAATTATTACTTCTTTACCACTCATTAAATGAAGTTTTAACATATCTAGTAATGCATCATCTGGTATAAAATAAGGTGTTTGAATAAGCACTGATTTTTTTGCTAAAGATATCATTTTAAGTAATGAATTTTTCATAATTGGTAAAGAGTAATTTGGTCCACTTCCTACAATTTGTATAGGTAAATCTAAATACTCTTTTTTTATTTTAAAATATTTCTCTCTATTTTGTCTTTTATTTGATACAAATTCATAATCTAATAAAAATTCAAGCTGAATATCATATATTGCATCTCCTTCAATTCTAATATGGGTATCTCTCCAATTTTCTAAATATTCATCTCCTACATTAAATCCACCCATATAAGCATATTCTCCATCAACAATACATATCTTTCTATGATTTCTATAATTTGCTCGAAGATTTAAAAAAGGAATAAATAAAGGGAAGAATGTGTATACTTTTCCACCATTTTCTTTTAATTTTTTAAAAAATTTTGGTTTAAATTTTCTACTACCAAACCCATCTAATATAAGTACTACTTCTACTCCTTGTTTTGCTTTTTCTTCTAATTCTTTTAAAATACATTTTGAAATATTATCATCTCTAAATATATAATACTCCATATGAATATAGTTTTTTGCATTTTTTATTTTATCTATAAGTTCAGCAAAAAATTTCTTACCCTCTATATATATTTCTAAATTATTATTTAAATAAAAACTTGAATAACTATTTGCTTCTAAAAAAGTAATAAATTCTAATGTTTCTTCTGAAATTTTAAGTTTATCAGATAATTCCTCTAGCATTGTAAGTTTTTTAAATGATTTTGTTCTAAATTTTTGTTTTACTATTCTTTTTTTCCTAAAACTCATTCCAAAAAATAGATAAAAAATAAATCCTATATAAGATGTAAAACTAAGTATAAATATCCATGCAATAGCATTTATTGGTTTTCTTCTTTCATAAAAAATAATAGTAAGTATAGCTAATAGATTTAAAACAAATGATGTAATTAATAAAATATGGTCTAAATTCATATCAGTATCCCCCTTTCTATATTATACTATTATTTATTTTTTTATCCTTTAATTAATATTATTTTTTATTATATCTCTCTATAAATTCTTCCCAAGTAGGTATTTGTTTATTAGTTTCTATTGCTTCTTTTACACTTGAATAAAATGCTACTTTTTTCTTTACATGTGCATAATCTTTATTTAATTGTTCTAATTTTTCTTTTACTTCTTTTTCTTGTAAAATTAATAAATTTAACATATCATCTATATGCTCTTTTTCAGCTTTTTCATATTTAAAAAATTTTTGAAGTTTATCTATACTCATTCCAGCTCTTTTAAAACAAAATATTGCATTTAATCTATCTATATTTTCTTGAGTATATACTCTTTTTCCACTTTCTCTTTCTATATTTTCAAGTATCCCTATTTCTTCATAATACCTAAGAGTTGATGCTTTTATATCAAACATTTCACTTATCTCTTTTATACTATATTTTTTCATCCTGCTCTCCCTTAAAA
This sequence comes from Fusobacteriales bacterium, assembly GCA_020063625.1. Lineage (GTDB taxonomy): Bacteria > Fusobacteriota > Fusobacteriia > Fusobacteriales > Fusobacteriaceae > Hypnocyclicus. The sequence continues at coordinate 25,147 of JAICDD010000008.1, read as the reverse complement.
TAAAATTATAATATTTGATTTTATCTCTTGACTTAAAGTATACTTTAATAAGTATACTTTGTATAGAGGTTTTTATAAAAAATTTTAATTTTTTTATAAATTATTAAATTTTAGGAGGATTTTTTAATGAATAGAATAAAAATAACTAATGATTTATCATTTTCACAAATTATACATGGATGGTGGAGAGCTGAATATTGGAATAAATCTCTAAATGAAAGAATAGAATTTGTAGAAAAATGTATTAATAAAGGAATTACTACTTTTGACCATGCTGATATTTATGGTGGTGGAATAGCTGAAGAGCTTTTTGGAGAAGTTTTAAAAGCTAAACCTGAAATTAGAGAAAAAATAGAAATTGTTACAAAATGTGGTATACGATTTATTCATCCTAATATGCCAAAAAATGATGGACATTATTATGATACAAGCTATGAGCACATAATGTATACAGTAGAAAAATCTCTAAAAGGTTTAAATACTGATTATATTGACCTTTTACTTATACATAGACCTGATATGTATATGAATCCAGAAGAAGTAAATAAAGCTTTTATAGAATTAAAAGATAGTGGAAAAGTAAAAAATTTTGGAGTCTCAAATTTTTTACCAGAACAATTTGAAATGTTAAAATCATATTTAGATGTCCCATTAGTAGTAAATTAATTAGAAATTTCTGTAGCTTGCTATGATAATTTTGAAAATTTTGCTATTGATAATGCTATGAAGAATAGAACAAAACTTATGGCTTGGTCTCCACTTGCAGGTGGAAAACTGTTTACATCAAATGAAGAAAAATATATTAGACTTCGAAATGCTTTAGAAAAGGTAAAAAATGAAGTTGGTGCTAACGGAATAGATGAAATAGCTTATGCTTGGCTTCTAAATCACCCTGCAAATATTATGCCAATATGTGGAAGTGGTAATTTTGAAAGAGTACAATCTGCTATAAATGCAATAAATATAAAACTTACTAGAAAACAATGGTTTAAAATATTAGATGCTTCTAGAGGATTTGAAGTGGCGTAAGTTTTAATTATTTTTTAAAATAATTAAAATATAATATAAATAGTTTATTAAAATTTAAATTAAAAGGAGTTTTTTATGAAAAAAATACTAGGAGAAGACATAGAGTGTCCTTATTGCCATAAAGTATTTTGGAAAGGCGATGAAGTAGAAGTAATTCCTAAAAATGGAAAATATTTTATTCATTGTACTGGATGTGGCGCTATTTTAGAAATTGAAATAAAAAATGATGACAAAGTATATGTATAGTATAAACTGAGAAATTCTCAGTTTATACTTGTCCTATCCAATTTTCTTGATTATAATTAAATTTTGCTCTAATTTCATTATAAATATCTTCTGGAAGTTTTCCTTTATTTACATTCTCTATATTTTCTTTAATATGATTTATATTTGTACTCCCTACTATACAAGTAGTAACTCCATATGTATATGCTGTAAATCTAAGAGCTAGTTCATTCCAGCTCATTCCTTTTGTATCTATATTCATTTTTTTCATTCTATTCCAATATTCTTCACAATAATTTCCATACGGTATTTCTAAAAATCTCCAAGGAGCATTTCCAAGAGGTCTTTTTGCTATTACTCCAATATTTTTATCAATAATTTTCCCAAAATAATTATTAATTCCATTTTGGTCAAAAATGTTTACTGATGTTTGAATAACATCAAAACTATTACTCTCAATTGCAAAATTCAAATCCTCATTTTCTCCTGAATATGCCATTAATCTTATTTTACCGTCTTGTTTTAATTTTTTTAATGCTTCAATTACCTCTCCTCTTTTTAATATATCTAAATTACAAGAATGTAAATGTACTACATCAATATAATCTGTTTTCATTAGTTGCAAAGCTTTTTCTATTCCTTTGATTATTATATCATAGCTCCAATCCTGATATCCTTCTATTCCATATCCTACTTTTGTAGATAGTACAATTTTATCTCTTTTATGTGATAAAAACTTTCCTATTCTTTCTTCTGATAGATTATATCCCCTTGCTGTATCTATAAAATTAATTCCTAAATCCACGATTTCATTTAAAAGTTTATCAACTTCTTTATCACTCATATTTTCTCCACCAATATGCCCTGCTCCATATCCTAAAGTAGACACTTTAATATCACTTTTACCTAATAATCTATAATCCATATAACTCACTCCTTTTAATTAGTTGTATAAATTATACAACTCTTTATTGTAGCAGTCAAGTTATTTTTTGTTGACATAATATATCTATTATGTTAATATTTCGTAATTTTATATTATCAATAGGGGAAGGGCTATGAAAAATTTAAATTACACTATAAAACAAACAGAAATTAAAGATGCTAATGCAATAATAGATTATCTCTATACAATAGCTGGAGAATCTAATACTATTACTTTTTCTCAATCTGAAATGACACTAACAGTAGAAAAAGAAATTGAATTTATTAAAACTACAATTAATTCAAAAAATAATTTAATGCTCATTGCAAAACAAAATAATGAAATAATTTCTTTACTCACTGTTTTTTCATCTTCAAAACCTAGATTATCTCATGTAGGAGAAATCGGCATTAGTGTATTAAAAAAATATTGGAATAAAGGAATTGCTAGTAATATGTTTAATGAAATGTTTAAATGGGTTGAAAATAGCAATTTATCTAAATTAAGTTTAAGAGTAAGAGAAGATAATATCTATGCAATAAAACTGTACAAAAAATATGGTTTTGAACAAGAAGGATTATTAAAAAATGACTTTTTATTAAATAATAAATACTATAATAATATAATTATGGAAAAAATTTTAAATAAAAAAGGAGAATAAAAAGTTTCTCCTTTTTTTAGTGAATATCTATTTTTTTTATTTCTTTTAATTTTTCAAGTACTGCTTCTGCATGACCTTTTGTTTTTACTTTTCCCCATTTAAAAGCTATCTCAAAATCTGGATTAATTAAAAATGTAGAACGAACTATACCATAGCTCTCTTTTCCATACATTTTTTTTAATTGCCATACTCCATAATCTTGTAATACTTTCAATTCTTCATCACTAAGCAATTCTATTTTCAAATCATGTTTTGCTATAAAATTTTGGTGCTTTTTAATAGAATCTTTACTAATTCCTACTATTACTGCACCTTCTTTTTCAAACTCATCTTTAAGGCAAGTAAAATCTTTTGCTTCTAATGTACAACCTGGAGTATTATCTCTAGGATAAAAATACAGTACTATCCATTTTCCTTTATAATCTGATAATTTTCTAGTTTCACCATCTTGATTTAAAAGTTCAAAATCTTTTGCTTTTTCCATTTTTTCCCCCTTTTATTTTAAGTTATAAATTTAAAATATATTACACAAAGGACACGAAGAAAAATCACTCAGGACCACTAAGAATTCTTTTGAAACCACGAGATTTACACTAGATAAATAAATTTTCATTAATGATAATTCGTATAAATTAGTTTCATTTGTAGTTTCTTTTTCATTCGCAATTATTCATTTGCCATTGTTAATTTTCTTTTTTATCCTGTGTTTATCTAAGGTGTTTTTCGCAGAAAAATACCGAAAGCTAATCCGGTGGTTTCCGCTTTTTCCTTTGTGGTTCTTTTTTTTAGCTTTGTGTTCTTCGTGTAACTTTTTTAAATCCGCGTTTTTCCGTGGCCAATTTTAATTCTCCTCACTACTCACTTCTCACTATTTTTCTCTATTTTATCTACTATTTTATCTATCATTTCTTTCATTATATCTACTGTAGGTCCTTGATGATTAAAAATATACGGTTTCCCATCATCACCAGCATGTACAACTTCTGGAGTCATAGGTATTTTAGCTAAAAGTTCTACTCCAAGTTCTTTTGCAGCTTTTTCTCCTCCTCCTTGTTTAAATATATCTATTCTTTCATTACAATGTGGACATATAAATCCGCTCATATTTTCTACTATACCAAGTATAGGCATATTTACAAGAGTTGAAAATTTTACTGATTTTCTAGAATCAAGTATTGCTACATCTTGAGGAGTAGTTACTATTACACTTCCATCTACTTTTCCTAATTCTTGAGCTATTGTAAGTGGTTCATCCCCTGTTCCTGGTGGAAGGTCTACTACTAAATAATCAAGTTCTCCCCATATAACTTCACCAAGCATTTGTTTAATAGCGCCTATTTTAGCAGGCCCTCTCCAAATAATAGGGTCATCTGATGTTCTCATAAAGAAACTTAGAGATGTAACATATAAATTTTCTGTTACTTGATATGGTTTACTTATATCAGATAGTTTTTTCCCTTCAAGTCCAAACATAAGAGGTATATTAGGTCCATGTAAATCAGCATCTAATATTCCTACTTTTTTACCAAGCATAGAAAGTCCTACAGCAATATTTGTAGTAACTGTTGACTTACCTACTCCACCTTTTCCACTCATTACTAATATTTTATGTTTAATTTTTTTCATGTTTTCTTCTAATTGTTTTTGTAGTTCATCACTAATACCATGCATTATTCTTCGTCCTCCTCAGTATTTTTTATTATTATTATTTTATCATTTAAAAGTGCATCTACAACTTTATATCTTGCTGATTTTAGTATCCTTTGAATAGTTCCTCGTGATATTTCCATTGCTTCACTTGCTTCAATTTGGTTTTTGTTTTCATAATCACAAAGTCTAATTACCTCAAATTCATCTGGAGATAACTCTACTTTTTCCATATCTTGTCCTTTTACTCCCATTAATTTAAATCCTTTTTCATTTGGAAGTAATCTACAACATCTTTTTTTCTTTATTCTAGGCATTTCATCTCCTTTCTTGTATAACACAATAATTATATAATAATTTACTATTTTAATCAACTATTTTTAGACGTTTTATTTCTTTGACATAATTATATCATTTTTATTTAAAAGTACAAATTTTTTTATAAAAAAATATAAAAGATTTATATTAAATAAATTAAAAACAAGCCTTTAATTTAAAAGGCTCGTTTAGTTAATTTATTAGTGGTTCTTTTAATTTCATTATTTGTATAAAATATATTATAATTGTCTATTAAAAGCTTTTAAATGTTGTTCACTTCCACTTCTTAAATTTTCAAATACTGATTTCATATCAGGTGTTACATCTTTTAGTCTTTCATCTAAGTCTTTAATATCTAATATTTCTATGTCTCTTCCTACTTTATATGCTTCAGTTATATTTTCCATTCCTTTTTTTACTAATTCATTATATAAATTTTGAAATTCTTCACTTTGAAATACACCTTGTGCATTTACTTCTACTTTAATATCATATTTATCTAATAAAGCTTTTACTGCATCCATATGTTGTTGTTCTGCTCTTGAAATATTTTGAAAAACTCTAGCATTCCAATATTCACCTAATTTTATATATACATCTCTTGCTAATTGTTCTTCTTGATACATATAAACCAGTGCTTCTTTTTGAGTATCAGTTAAACTATATTTTTGAGTATCTACAATAATATTTCTATTTGCATTTCCTTTTGCCATTACTGCCACTCCTAACAAAACCATTAACCCTAACATTAAACTCATTAATTTTTTCATTTTAATCATCTCCTAATTTTTAATTTCTATATTATATGCTTTAGTATAATTTCTTTGTCTTTTACCATAACCTTTTTTATTAAAATTTGTTTGTATTTTATTATTTTGATAAGCTACTATATTATTATTTATATTGTTATTATTTTTATCTTCTATTAATGTTTTAGCACCTATAACAGATAAAAATAATACTACACCAACTACTATATATTTAGGAATTATTATTAAATCTTTAGCTTTTTTAGGTTGTGCAGCTAATTCAGTCATATAACCAAATGGACATACTTGACACCAAGTTCTTGGTTTAAAAAATACACCTAATATACTTCCTACTATTGTACTTGTTAATATAAATCTAAAAAATACAAAACCAATTTTATGTAAATCTCCTCCTGTTTTTGTTAAAGAATATATAAAGAACCCAAACATTAATGTAAAAAATAGAGCTTTGAATTTTCTACTTTGAAAAAATTTTGGTGCTTTTTTATTTAATGATATTTTTTGTAATAATTTCGTTAAAAAATTTCCTCTTGGACAATAAAATCCACAAAATGTTTTTTTCTTCTCTTTGATACTCACATATACTGCAGGAACCATACATAATAGTGCTGCTAATCCAAATAAAGGATTAATTATTGCTAGTAACAAAAATACTATCATTAACATCCAATTCCATTTTAAATATAAATCTTTTATTCTTTTCATCTCATCCACTCCTCTTGTATTGTTATATTATAATATTATAATATATTTATGAAAAAAATGTGAATTTATGAAAATTTTATAAAAGATTTTTTATATAATTTTAATTATGTAATAATTTTAGTCCCTGTATAAGCATATACTACTTTGATACTTGAATTTCTATTTTTTAGTTCACTAAAAAATTCTATCCCACTACAATGATTTATATAAATTCCTTGAACATTTAATTTTATAAGTTCATTTATAGTTTTATCTATTCTTTCATTAGATTTTCCTTTTAAATGAAATCCTCCTATTACTTGCTTGATTTTATTATTAGGAAAATATTCTTTTGCTGTTTTTAATATATTTATTATTCCATTATGTGCACAGCCTGTTATTATAGTTAATGTATTATCACTATTTTTTAATACTAAAAAAAGTTCATCTGTAAATTTATCTATTATATACTCATCATTTCCCCTAACAAATAATTTTTTTTCATCATTTTCAAAATCATTATAATTATTAATTTTTGTAATAACAAAAATATTTTCTTCTAATTCAACTATATCTTTTTCTAAATATTTAATATTATTATATTCTGATATTTTATTATCTAATCCAATCTCTCTTATACTTCCAGTAGAATTAGAATATTTTTTTTGAAAAATATCTTTTTTAGCTATTAATTGTATTTTAGTATTTTTTTCAAGTAATGCTTTTAATCCACCTGTATGGTCATAATGACCATGACTTAAAATAGTATATTTAACTTTATCTATATCTATTCCCAATGTTTTAGCATTTAATAAAAAGTTTCCTGTTTGTCCTGTATCAAATAATATATTAGTTTCTCCATCTAATATATGAAATGATAAGCCATGTTCTCCTAAAAGAGATTGATTATATACTAAATTTTCTATTAAAACTGTTATTTTCATAGCTTTCTCCTAAAATTATTTATTTAAATTTAAATACTCTCTATTTTCACCTTTATTTAATTCTTTTACCACTTTTTCAAAATTATCTTGTACCATTCTTAACCCTTTTTCTATATTAATTTCTCTTACAAGTACAGGAACAAATACTTTTTTCATTCTAAGAATATTCGCTCCCATTTTATATCCTACCATTACTTCAACTTTTTTATCTTTTAATAATTTTGATAAACTTTTAGCTTTTTTAGGGTCTCCATGTGTATTTTCATCTTCTTTTTCTTCTTCTGAACTGTTTATTACCCTATCTAGTTTTTTAAATCCATCTTTTGATAATTTATATATATCAAAATAATCTGCATCACCAAAATGTGAATTTACAAATTCAATTCCATTATTTGTAGCACATGCTAATATTAATTCATTCATATTAATTCTCCTTTTTCAATAAGTAATATGCAAAAAACATAACTATTGATACTAATAAAAATGTAAAATAATATCCAAATAGTTTAATTATTGTAGCTCCTACTAACGGCATTATTATCATTAAAATATTTAAAGTCCCTCTAATACCTAAATAAGTTACTCTTTTATTTGAAGGAATTATGTCTAACAAATATGGTTCAAAAGTTATTCTTCTTCCACTTGCTACAAATCCAATTATGAAAAATAAAACAGCGTAAATATTAGGTCCAAATTTTGATAAAATAATTGCTAATATTGGTAAAATTGCACCTATAAGTATACAATCACCTGTCATTTTTTTGGTTCCTTTTCTTTTAATAAAAAATCCCCATACAATATTTGATATTACCATTCCTGTAATTTGATACATTAAGTATTTTCCTATATAATTTTTATCTATTCCCAAATTATCTTTTGCAAATACCATATAAAAAGGTAATATCATCAAAGAAAAGCTACTAATGTTCTCTACTATAATATAATTTAAAAATTTCTTATTATTTTTTAAAATTTCTGGTACTAATTTTAAAAATTCTATAAATTTATATTCTTCTGTTTCAACTTCTGAAGCAGGTTCTTTTAATATATAAAATCCTAATGAAGCTATAACTAATCCTAAAAAACCAATAAATAAAGATATTCCATAATTATATGGATACACTAAACCACTACTTTTAAAAATTTTACCTATAACTAAACCACCCATGATACTTGCTGTACTTCCAATAAACTGTTTTACTGCATAAAATTGACCTCTTTCATGAGTAGATAGTAATTTTGCAATTAAATTTGAATATGCTATACCTGCAAATCCTCCACTTGCTGAAAATATAAATACCCATATAAAAAATAGGTATACAGCTATCATTGGATTATTTTTTGCAAAAAATATAGTTGATAAAGACATCCCTAAAAAAGAAAATCCTCTCATATAAATACCTAAAATTAAAAATTTCTTTTTATAATGATGTTTTCTCATAAAATGACTGAAAATCATATTAAAAATATTTGGAGCTCCTAACAAAATTGCATATAATGCACCAAATATAATTTTAGATTTTGATAGTTCTGATATTAATGCTGGAAAAACAGTATTAAAGTCTATCATTGACATAGTTAATGCTAGAAAAAAACTATGCCATCCAAAACTAAAATACGTTAACTTTATTGATTTTTTATTTTCTTTCATAATATTACCTTTCTTTTCTTACTGTTATTTTTTATAAAATTATTTGGAATATTGAAAAGTTAATTTCTATTGAATAAATTAAAAACGAGTCTTTTAAAGTTAAGAACTCGTTTAATTAATTTATTTTTTAGTGGTACTTTTCAATCATTTACATATTTATTTTTATTAAATTTTATTACACTTTTTTTAAGTACAACACATTCTGCTGCTTTTATTAATGGATAACTTGTTGGTCCAGAACTTAATAAAGGATGAGTTCCTATTTGTGCAGTATATAATTCTGAAACAGTACTTCTATTTTGTATTTCTCTACCTATTACATTTATTAATTCTCCTATACTATCTCCACCTACTATTTCTCCACCTATTATTACATCTAATTCTTTTGCAACTATCTATTTTTATAATAAAATACTTTTAAATACTACACATTAAATTATATAATATTTTTTATTAAAAATCATATTTTTTTATCTGTTTTTATACTTTTAATTTATTTATAAATTTACTAAATCCTAGACTATCGAAAAAATCTTTTTCTTCTAATGAAGGTATTTTTTTATTAACTATTGATTTTACCATATTTCTATTAAATGGTATTTTTAATCCTATTTCAATATTATTTTCTTTACAGAATTTTTCTATCTCTTGAGTTAAATCTTCTGATAAATCATATTTATTTACAACTACAATTACAGATAATCTAAATTTTTGTGTTAATTCATATACTCTTTTTAAATCATGTAATCCAGAAAAAGTTGCTTCTACTACAATTACTACTTTTTTTGCTCCTGTAATAGAAGAAATAACATTACATGCAACTCCAGGAGAACCATCTACTATCATATTTTTCATATTATTTTCTTGCCCTATTTTTTTTGCTCTTTTTCTAACTTCTGCAACTAATTTACCTGATGTTTCTTCTCCAGGTTTTAATCTTGCATGCACCATCTGTCCATAATTAGTATTTGATATAAATAATTTTCCAACAACTGCATCTTTCATTTCTATTGCATTTACAGGACAAACTATTTCACATACTCCACACCCTTCACATTTTGGAATATTTATTTCTATTTCTTCTGTAATTGCTCCAAACTTACAACTTCTATAACATTTACCACATTTTATACATTTTTCATAATCAATTACTGCTTTTTGAGTTCCCACAAAATCTTCTGCTTTTGTTGTTTCTAAATCAAATAAAATATTAAGGTCTGGTGCATCTACATCACAATCAGCTATTACTACATCTTCCAAATATGGAATAATAGAAGCTGTTAATGTTGTTTTTCCTGTCCCACCTTTTCCAGATATAACAACTATTTCATTTATTTCATTCATGATTATCAACCTTTCTTTTTTTTAAACTAATTTTTTAAAATCTCCAATCATTAAATAGCTTATTTTTATAAAATTCTTCTGGTGATTGTTTAAAATCTTTTTCTTCAAAAGAAATTTCATAATTTTCGATATAATTTATTAATATTTTATAACTTTCTTTTATCTCTTGTATTTTTTTATTCTCTTTTTTAGTTAAATCTGGATGATTAATCTTTAATAATTTTTTATACTGCTTTTTTAATGTTTTTAAAGAAAATTTTAAAGGTAATTCTAAAATTTCAATAGCTTTTACATAATCTGAATAAATATAACTCATTATTTCACCTTTAATAATATTTGATTATATAAATTCTTAAAAATTTCTTCATATTCTTTTAAATGAATACTAAATAACTCTCCTTTTGCATATAATTCTGCTATTTCTTTATCAAATGGTATTTCCGCTAATATTTCTATATTTTCATTACTAGCATATTCATATATTTCATTATCACCTAATTTTGCTTTATTTATAACTAATCCAAATGGTATATTCATTTCTCTTAACATTTCAACTACCATTTTCATATCACTTACACCAAAAGGAGTTGGTTCTGATACTAAAATAGCATAATCTACATTTTCAACGGCAGCTACTGTAGAACAAGCTGTTCCTGGTGGTGAATCGATTATTACTATTTCTTCATTTTCCACTTTTTCTTTTACTTCATTAATAATTCTTACTCCAGACATTTCACCAATATTTATTTCTCCATATTTCATATCTATATTATATTTTGTTTTTCCACTATATATTTTACCTATTTCTCTTTGTTTATAAGTAATAGCATTTGTTGGACATACCATAGCACATCCACCACAGTCATGACAACTTTCATTAAAAACAACAACACTATTTTTAGCTGGAATAATTGCATTAAATCTACAAAACTCTCCACATTTACCACATAAATTACATTTATCCATATCTACCTCAGGATAACCCATAAATACATAGTCAGTTTCTTTAATATCAGGTTTTAAAAATATATGTGAATTTGGTTCTTCAACATCAGTATCTATAAGTATAGCATTTTTTATATTTACAGCTAGATTATTTGATACTGTTGTTTTACCAGTGCCACCTTTTCCACTTAAAACAGCTATTTTCATAATTTCCCCTCATTTCTATATATTTGGCTTCTTTTTTATTTTTCTAAAAATTTGTGAAATTTAAAACTTCTTACAGAAAAAAATTTTATTTAATTAAGAATAACTAAAAATAAATTAATTAAACGAGTCTTTTATAATTAAAAACTCGTTTTTATTTTTTAATATGAACTTAGATTTTTAGTCACAAATCGCACCAATGAATTCGATTTTTTTACTTTATTTAATAAAAATAAATTCTTCAATCTTCTACTTTATAAAATATTTTAAGCTTTTCTTAATCCACTATGTTCTTCTACTGTTGCATTATTTGCTTTTGCTAGTTTCCCATCATTAAAAGCATCGATTGCTTCTTCTACAGTATTTAATCCTAAACCTGCATAAAGATATGCTTCTATTTCAAATGCTTTTAATGCAGTTATAGCTTTAGGTCCTACTTCTGGAGCTAATATTACATTTACATTTTCATCTCCTAATACTTTTACTGCTTTTCCTCCAGCTCCAGCACTTTCATTTTTTGCACTGTTTTCTACTGTTTTTACTTCTTTTGTTTCTGTATCAAATATCACATAATATTCTGCTCTTCCAAATCTATCATCTATTTTTGCGTTTAATCCTTCTGCTTTTGCTGATACTGCTATTTTCATATTTATTCCTCCTATTTATTTAATTTTATAGTTAGTTGCAAAACTATTTTGTATTGATTTAATTGACTTAAAACAGGTATAGAATTCTAGTATCCCCCACTAAACAAGCCTTTAAATTCAAAGAAATTTCAATTTTTCAATTCTTTTTAAATTAATTCACTACTTAAATTTATTACGTTTGTATTTTTTATTTTGCAACTATCTATTTTATTAGTTATACCTTTATTATAAAAATTTAACCTCGTTTTAAACTAACTTTTTTTCCAAAAATCATATCAACAATTTTTATATACCATACTGCTGATTTTACTTGTACTACATATGATAACGCTATTATCAAAGCTATCTCTGAACCATTTTTACCAAATACTGACATTGCTATAGCTAATGCTATTGATAAATTTCTCATAACTGTCCCATATATTAATGCTATTGCATTATCTCTATCTAAAAACATTTTTCCAATAAAAGTACTTATAGTATAATTTATAACATATAAAATAACTATTGGAACTAATCCTCTTATTAAAATTGTAGGATTACTTATTATTGTTTTTGATTTTAATGCCATTGCTACAAATACTATTCCTAAAACTCCAATTGTTGATAATACTGGAAATTTTTGTTTTATTTCTTTATTAAATTTCTTTTCACCGAATTTATTTATTAGTAATTTTTGAGTAATATAACCAAATAACATAGGTAAAAATACTATTAAAATTATTTGTCTAAATACACTTATTAAAGGAATATTTACAGTTTGTCCTACTAATACTTTTATATATATAGGTGTTGCTATAGAACCTACAATAAGCCCAATTACTGTCATTTTTATAGCTGTATGCATATTCCCATTAGCAAACCCTGTCCATGATATTGTCATTCCACTAGTAGGAAGTAATGCTGATAATAATAAGCCAACAATTAATAATGGTGAATCTTTGAAAAATAGTTTTCCAATTCCTAATGCTATAAACGGTATTATTAAAAAATTAATTATTAATGCAATTACATTAGCTTTTTCTCCGCCTTTTTCAAACAATTCATTAATTTTTAATGTAACCATCATTGGATAAACCATTAAAAATGTAAGTGGCATTATAAAAGTTTTTAAAACTTTAACATTAAAAAATGCTCCTACTAAAATTCCCATTACCATAAAACTTAATATTGACCATGCCAAATTTTTCTTTAAAAATTCAATTGTCCCCCATATTTTCTTCATTTCCTTACCTCCTGAAAAATAAATTAGTTTTATATATTTGTGCATATACACATTATAATACTATTTATTTTTTTTGTCAAGAGATATATTAGAAAAACTTAATATAACATTTAAAAAAACAAGAAAAACAAAGGATATAACAATAAAATATTTTGATTTGCTTAATATATTCTAGAAAAATAAAGCAGAAAACTCTGCTTTATTTTAAATATTTTATTAATGATTACAGCTATGGTTGTGATCATGGTCATGATTACATGCTGATGCAGTTGAATATAATTCTCCTTCAAGATATGTTTTTAAATTATCTTCTACAGTTCCTCTAGCTCCTAATATTACATCAATATTTTGTGATTTGAAGATATCAATAGCTTTTTGTCCCATTCCACCTGTTATTATTACATCTGCACCTTGTTCTCCTAAAAATCTTGGAATTACTCCTGGTTCATGTGGAGGTGGTGTAACAAAAGTTTTATTTATCACTTTAGCATCCTCTACTTCAAATATTACAAATTCTTTACAATGTCCAAAATGTTCTTCTACATTTATTCTATCATTAGTTGGAAATGCAATTTTTAATATGTTTCCCATTTTTTTATCACTCTCTTTCTCTGTTGTTTCTATTTTTTTATCTATTTCTACTTTATTTATAATTTTATCTACTAATTCTTTCATAATTTCTACTTCTGTACCCTTATTATTAAATATAAATGGTTTTCCATCATCACCTGCATGTACTATTCCAGGTGTCATAGGTATTTTTGTTAAAAGTTCTACACCTAATTCTTGAGCTGCTTTTTCTCCTCCACCTTGTTTAAATATATCTATTCTTTCTCCACAATGTGGACAAACAAATCCACTCATATTTTCTACTATTCCAAGTATAGGCATATTTACTAATTTAGAAAATTTAACTGATTTTCTAGAATCAAGTATTGCTACATCTTGAGGAGTTGTTACTATTACACTTCCATCTGCTTCTCCAAGTCCTAATTCTTGAGCAATTGTAAGTGGTTCATCTCCTGTCCCTGGTGGAAGGTCTACTACCAAATAATCAAGTTCTCCCCAAATTACTTCACCTAACATTTGTTTTATTGCTCCAATTTTTGCTGGTCCTCTCCAAATAATTGGATCATCAGAACTTCTCATATAAAAACTTAGAGAAACAACAAAAAGATTGTTATTTAATTGAAATGGTTTTGATAAATCTTCTAATTTTGTCCCTTCTATTCCTAACATTAAAGGAATATTTGGTCCGTGTAAATCTGCATCTAATAATCCTACTTTTTTCCCAGCCATAGCAAGTCCAAAAGCTATATTAGTAGACACTGTAGATTTTCCTACTCCACCTTTTCCACTCATTACTACTATTTTATGCTTTATTTTGCTCATATTTTCTTCTAATTGCTTTTGCATTTCATCAGATATTCCGTGCATTTTATCCTCCTTAAAATCTATAAATTTATTTAAATATTGTTAATACTTTATTATAACAAAAGTCGTGCATATGCACAATTTAATTATATTCTATAACACTCCTTTTGTCAATGAATTATTAAGATTTTATTGCTATATTTTTGGATATATAATAAAATATTTAAGAAGTAATAATATAAATAATTGATAATTAAAATTTAGTCACTAATTAACACTAATCTTTATTAAATAAAAAATATAAAAAGGAGTTATTTCATGAATTTATTCAAACTTTCTAGTATTAAAACAAATTTACCTCCAGGTACTTTAAAATATACCGGTACTTTAAATAATAAAAACACATACATTAAGCAAATAATTTTTGATGAAAATAATTTTGATATAAAAAATATTCCTTCTATTCAAGAATTAGTTTTAGAAAAAAGTAAAAATAACTGGATTGATATTATCGGCGCTACTAATCCTAAAATAATAGAAGAAATAGGTAAAAAATTTGATATCCCTATTTTATATCTTGAAGATATTTTAAGTATCAACCAAAATCCCAAAATAGAATTTTACAAAAATTCTATTTTTATAGTTTTTAAAGTTTATCAATTTAAAAATAAAAAAATTGAAAGAGAACAAATCTGTTTTTTTATTAATAAAAATAATTTATTTACATTTCAAGAAAATGAAATAGATACTTTTTCTTTAATAAAAACAAGTATTGATATCAATAAATTTATATTAAAAAATGATATTAATTATTTAATTTTTTCATTAATTGATTTTATTGTAGATAATTATCATAAATTAATTTCTGATTTATATGATGAGATGGAAAATTTAGAAATTTCTTTATTTGATAATAATGTTAATTTAGAAAATATTTACAATTTTAGAACTGAAATTATAAAAATTAAATTAAAATTATGGCATATTATTGAAATAATTAATGAATTAATAGATTATTATAAAAGTAATGATGAATTTTTGATTTTTTATAATGATCTTCTAGAAAAACTAAATTTATATTACGATGAGTTAAAACATTTTGATGAGAAATCTAAAAATTTGATAGAAATATATGTGGCAATAAGTGGCGATAAAATGAATAATATAATGAAATTTCTTACTATAATATCTAGTTTATTTGTTCCTTTAAGTTTTTTAACAGGAGTATATGGTATGAATTTCCATTATATTCCTGGTTTAGAATATAAATATAGTTTTTTTATTTTATTAGGTTTCATGATTTTAATTACTATTATAATGTTAATAATTTTTAAGAAAAGAAAATGGTTTTAAAAAACAGGATTTCAAAGTGAAATCCTGTTTTCTTATTTTTGATTTTCTGCTACATAAGTCTTAACTTCTTGCATATCTACTCCATATTTATCTATAATATCTTTCAAAGTTGTATTTAATGGTTCATCTTTACTTATATTAAATGTATTTAGAAAATCATCATAATCTTTTACATTATTTTTTATTTCTACTAGCATTGTTTTTCTTTTTATCTCAACACTAGTAACTTCTTCATCAGCTGAAGCAAATAATTTTGCAATAACTCCTGATTCATTTTCTTTTGCTAATTCTCTCAATGTTTTGTTTCCATCATATTTTTTAGGATATTCTTCTAATACATCTTTTAATGGCTTATCAATATTTTCTATATAAACTCTTAATGTTTCAATAGAAAATCCACTTTCTTCTAATAAACCATTTAATTTATCATTTCTTTTATCAGCTATATTAAATGTATGAATAATTTCTTCTGCTGTAATATTATAATGTTGTGAAATTTCATTAATTGTATATGAACCTTTTATATCATTTGCTGTTTCGTATTTTCTATCACTTGTATCTTCTTTAAAACTTCCTGTTATACTTCCTATAAAAATAGGTGTTAAAAATAATACTAATGATATTATTATTAATTTAGAGATATTTAATTTTTTATTTTTTAATAAACTTACTTTAAAATTAAGTGTATCCTTTGTAGTATTAACAGGACATACTGCTATACATTCTCCACATCTTATACATCTAGGATCTGCAATTTCTTTTGTTGTTGATACATTAATTCCCATAGGACATACTCTATCACATGCACCACAACTAATACAGTTATTACTATCTCTTTTTATTTGAATAATACTTTTAAAATTAAATATTCCATTTATTGCACCAAGAGGGCACATATATTTACAATATGATCTTTCTACAATTAATGATAGTAATAATGTAATAGCTAGTATTATATAACCTGAAATAGCTATTTCATCACTCCAAATATTAAAAAAAGTATAATATGGGTCAATTTTTTCAAAAACAAGTGCAAAATTTCTAGCTGTTTGTATTAAAACAAATATTAAAAATAGATATTTAAAATATCTTAATATTGAATCCAATTTTTTAGGAATAATATTATTATATTTTTTCCCAAATATTTTCTTTCCTAATTTACCTATAAATTCTTGTACTGTACCAAATGGACATATCCAACCACAAAAAAATGCTCCCGCCACTATTAAAGTCAATACTAAACCAAGTAATATAAAATAATTTCCAACTCCAGTATGATGTATAAAGCTACCTGTTGTTATCCATGTAAAAAATGTTTCTACTGCACCAAATGGACATATTCCATGTAAATTTTCTCCTATTGACCAATTAAATGCATGTCCAAGACTAACAAATAAAATATAAGTTAAAAATAAAACTTGTAAAACTTTTCTTAATAACATATTTTTACTTTTTTTTGTACTCATAATCTCCTCCTAAGAAATATTATTTAACCCTACTTTTTATATACTTTTTTTCTATCTTTTACATTTTATATTACTACAATATTGTGTCCATTTTGTGTCCATTAAAAAATTTTATAAATAAAATTAAAGTTTTCATTATATTTTAAATATAAAAAAAGAGATGCTAATCTCCCATCTCTTTCTGGATTTATTTCTATTATTTCTTAAAAGAAGAAAAATTTAATTCCAAATTTTAAATTTAAAGTTTTCATTGAAAGATATGTCAATGCAGCTGCACTAGTAATATCATATTTTGATTCTGAATAACTAGCTTCTAGCATAACATCATAATATTCTATTCCCATTCCTACTTCATAAAAACTTATTCCTGCAAGGGTTACACTTCCACCAGTTGCACTATTTGTTACTAAAAATGGTCTTCCTACTGTTCCATAAAAATATGGGATTATCTTTAAATCCTCTCCTTGATCATTATATCCATATACATTCATTTTAAATGTACCATAAGGAGTAACATCCATTATTTTTAAATCTTCTCCTAATGATGACACAGTATCTGATACTCTAAATAAACTAGTTTTTGCTCCTAATAACACTTCAGTTGGTCCACCTGTAGGAATAGACAGTTCTGTATCAAATGCTAATTTTGATAAACTATCTGCCTTTTGAGTAGCTGATGTCCCTGCTGTATCTACTCCAATATTTTGCATTATTGGATATCCTGCTTTAATATTTATGTTTATACTTGCAAAACTTACACTTCCAATTAATAAAAACAAAAATATTATTTTTTTCATTCTTTTCACCTACCTTATTTTCTTCTATTTATTTATCGTCATTTTTAGTAAATTTTTTTAATAAAATTTAAAATCTAAGTTTTTTGAAAATAAACGAAAAACGAGTCCTCTAAAATTAAGAACTCGTTTTATTAACTTTATTTTTTTAGTTTAAAATATACTCCTGCTAAAGGTGGAATATTTATTTTTATTGAATCATTTCTTCCGTGAATAGGAATAGGCTCTGAATATACTCCTCCTAAATTTCCTACATTTGAACCATAAAATATCTCTGAATCACTATTTAGTATCTCTTCATAATATCCAGATTCAGGAACACCTATTCTATAATCATTTTGAACTGCAGGTGTAAAGTTAAATGCACATAGAATTTTTTCTCCATCTTTAGATTTTCTAATAAATGAGATTATACTATTGTCTGAATCATTAAAATCTATCCATTCAAACCCTTCATAACTAAAATCTATTTCCCAAAGTGCTTTATTTTCTTTATATACTTTATTTAGTGTTTTTACGAATTCTAATAATTTTTTATGTGGTTCATATTGTAATAAATGCCAATCTATACTTTGATTACAATTCCATTCATTCCATTGACCAAATTCACATCCCATAAAGAATAGTTTTTTTCCCGGATGTGCATATGCATATGCATAAAATAATCTCATATTTGCAAATTTTTGCCAATCATCTCCTGGCATTTTATTAATTAAACTTCCTTTTCCGTGTACTACTTCATCATGAGATATAACTAATTTAAAGTTTTCAGAAAATGCATATATTAATGAAAATGTTAAATCTCCTTGATGATATTTTCTATAAATAGGATCTTTTGAGATGTATTCTAACGAATCATTCATCCAACCCATATTCCATTTTAATGAAAATCCAAGTCCTCCTAAATAAGTAGGTTTAGTCACTGCTGGGAATGAAGTTGATTCTTCTGCTATTGTAAGTATTCCAGGATGATATTGATGTGTTATTGAGTTAAAATATTTTAAAAATTCTATTGCTTCTAAATTCTCTCTTCCACCAAATCTATTTGGTACCCATTCTCCATCTTTTCTAGAATAATCTAAATATAACATAGATGCTACAGCGTCTACTCTAAGTCCATCAATATGATATTTGTCCATCCAAAACAAAGCATTTGAAATCAAGAAATTTTTTACTTCATTTCTTCCATAGTTAAATATATAAGTCCCCCAATCCATATGTTCACCTTGTTTAGGGTCTTCATGTTCATATAGTGCAGACCCATCAAATCTTCCTAATCCATGAGCATCTTTAGGAAAATGTCCTGGTACCCAGTCCATAATAACACCTATTCCATTTTGATGCATAAGGTCTACAAAATACATAAATTCATGTGGTTCCCCAAATCTACTAGTAACTGAATAATATCCTGTTACTTGATATCCCCATGATTCATCTAATGGATGTTCTGCTACTGGCATTACTTCTATATGTGTATAATTATTTTCTTTAACATATTCCATTATTTGATGTGCTAAATCTTTATAATCTAAAAATTCATTTTCATTTTTTCTTTTCCAAGAACCTAAATGTAATTCATATACTGCTATTGGTCTTTCTAGCCAATTGATTTTAGGTCTTTCATTCATCCATTTTTCATCTTTCCATTCATACTTATTTTCAATATCATAAACTATCGATGCAGTAGAAGGTCTTTTTTCTGTTTTAAATGCATATGGATCTGATTTTAAAGTAATTGCACCTGATTTAGTTTTTATTTCAAATTTATATATATCATTTTCGCATACTCCAGGAATAAATATTTCCCATACTCCTGTAGCTCCTAAGATTCTCATTGTATGGACTCTTCCATCCCAGTTATTAAAGTTTCCTACTACACTTACTCTTTGAGCTTCTGGTGCCCATACTGCAAACTGAGTTCCTTTTACACCTTCATGTGTAATTACATGAGCTCCTAGTTTTTCATATATTTTATGATGATTTCCTTCATTAAATAAATATAAATCATAATCAGTAAGAACTGGTAAAAATGAATATGGATCTCTTGTTCTAAATTTATTTCCACTAAAATATTCATATTCTATTTCATATTTAAATACTTTTTTAGAATCAAATACTTCTTCGAATAACCCTCTCTCATCAATTTTAGTAAGATATCTATCTTCTATATCAGAATAAAACTTTACTTTTTTTGCTTCTGGATTAAATACTCTTACAACCACTTGTTCTTCATTTAATTTATGCATTCCTAAAAATAAAAATGGATCAGCAAGTGAAGCATTTACTATCCTTTCTACTTCCTCTTGTAATAATATTATATTAGTTTTATTTAACTGCATTTTCCTTCCCCCTTCACTTTTTACCTCTAATCTCTTAATGCTAAAGGCATAGCTATATATATACTTTTTGGATTACTCACACTTTTTATTATTACAGCACTTTTTGAATCATATAATTTTAATTGTGTTTTTTCATTTTTATCTAAAAATTGTAGATAATCTAATAAAAATTTTACATTAAGAGATATCAATAAATCCTCTCCCTCTTTTTCTATATCTATCTCATCAATGATTTTTGCTATATCTGATACACCTTTTACAATAAGTTTGTTATCTTTAAATTTAAATATAGCACTATATTTATTTTCTGTATTATTTTTTACAAATACACTTACTCTTTTTAAAAGAGATATAAATTGTTCTGTATCAATTAATACTTCTTTATTTGAATTAATATTTCTTAATATATTTGCATAGTCTGGAAATGCTAAGTCAACAAGTCTAGTTTGAAATACTTCTTTTTCAAATTTAAAAGCTATTTGATTTTCATTTATTAAAATTTTAACAAAATCATCTGCAACTGATTTTAATGTTTTTATAAGTGCTTCCACACTTAAAAGTGGTATGCTTATTTTATATGATTCACCATATGCTTCTTCTAAATCATCTTCTAAATAAAGTAGTCTATATGTATCAGAAGATACAAATTTCACTTTTCCTTCTTCAAATTCTAATCTTACACAATTAATTGCAGGATTATCATTTGATGTAGCTGCAGCTATTTTAGATTTTTCAAGCATATCTTCTAATAATACTTTCGATACTTCATATTCTTTTCCTTCTTCAAATTCTTTTAATTTTGGATATTCACTTACATCAAAAAGTGAAAATTCTGACGATGAATCCTCTGTTTCAATAATTAGTATATTGTTTTCAACGTATAAATTTATTTCTTCATCATTTATCTCTCTTAAATATTCATCTATTAAAGTAGGTGAAAAAACTATTGCACCCTCTTCAAATATTTTACCAAACATAAATGCACTAATTGTCATCTCTAAATTAGTACCTTTTAAATATATTTTATTATTTATTGCTTCTAAATACACACCAGATAAAACTGGTCTTATTTTATTTTCACTCACTGCTTTTTCTACTATTTTTAGTGCTTTTATAAACTTATTTCTGTTTACAGTAATATTTAGCATTATTTCCTCCTAAAAATTAAAAACTATTTATCGCTTTATCTAAATCATTATATATTTCAAAAAATTTAGTAAGTCTTGTTAGTTCAAATATTTTAGCTACACTAGGAGGTAAATTTAATAATTTTAATTGTCCTTCTTCTGTTTTTATTCTTTTTAATAATGCAACTAGTACTCCAAGTCCTGAACTATCCATATAAGTTACATTTTCTAAATCAATCATAATATTACGACTACCATTATCTACTAAATTATTAAGTTCTAATTTTAAATCAATAGAAGTATATACATCTATTTCGCCTTGAATATCAATTTTTTTTATATTTTCATTTATATCTGTTGTTGTTATAGTCATGAATTTCCCTCCTACTTTATACTTTTTAACAACTTACTTTAAATATATTTTTAACTTATCACTATATTTATCTCTTAATTTTTGAAGTGTTTTCTTTTCTATTTGCCTTACTCTTTCTCTAGTTATATTAAATTTTTGTCCTACTTCTTCTAAAGTATGCATCTCATTACCTTCAAGCCCATACCTTAGAGATATTATTTCTCTTTCTCTTGGTTTTAAAAAAGACAATATTTTATTTATCTCTTCTCTAGCTATTTGATTGATAATTTTTTCTTCTAATGTCTCTTCATCATCATCACTTATAGTATCTTCTAAATAAATATCTTCTCCAATTACAGAATTTAAAGACATCATCTCTTGAAATTCTAACATAACTTTCTCTACTTTATCAATACTTAATTTTGTCCCTATTGAAATTTCTTCAATTGTTGGATAAGAACTATTTTCAGTAATATAATTCATTATAAATTTATTTACTTTATTTAATAGGTCATGCTTGTATGAAGGTATTCTTATCTCTCTTCCCTTACTTATTATTGCTTTTGATATAGCTTGTTTTATCCACCATACAGCATAAGTAGAAAATCTATAACCTTTATCTGGATCAAATCTTTCTATTGCATGTATAAGTCCAAAATTTCCTTCGCTTATTAAATCTATAAAGCTAAGTCCCTTTTTAGTATAAGATTTTGCTATATTTACCACTAATCTTAAATTTGATAATATAAGTTTTTGTCTTGCTTCATTATCATTTTGTTTTGCTCTTTTTAAAAGTTCTAATTCTTCTTCTTTTGTAAGTATATCATATTTTCTTATATCTTTTAAATACAATGAAACTAAGTCTTTTTCTCTCTCCACTAGCGTTCACCACTTTTTCTTTAATTTCTAATAAAACTCTTCTTTTAAATCTCTTTCCATTAAAACTTTTGCTATTTTTAAAATATTTTCATTTTCATATATTATTCGATATAAAGATTCAATTATTGGCATATCAATATTTTTATCTTTTGATATTTCATATACTGCTTTAATAGTAGGAACTCCTTCTGCTACCATACTCATACTAGCTAATATTTCATCTATCTTTTTCCCTTTTCCTAATTCTTCTCCTACATGTCTATTTCTACTATGCTTACTTGTACATGTAACAATTAAATCTCCCATTCCTGCAAGTCCAGAAAAAGTTTTTTCTAGAGCAGTAAAAACCTTGCTAAATCTTGATATCTCTGCAAGTCCTCTAGTAATTACTGCTGCTTTTGTATTATCTCCGTATCCAAGTCCATCTACTATTCCAGCTGCAATTGCTATACAATTTTTTAAAGCTCCTCCTAATTCAACACCTGTTATATCTGTACTATAATATACTCTAAAATAATTATTACTAAATAATTCCTGTACTTTTTGAGCTTTTTCTTGTTCTCCTGCTGCTACAATTGTAGTAGGTAATTTTTTTACTACTTCTTCTGCATGAGTAGGTCCAGATAGTGCTACTATATTTTTATGATACTTTTCTAAAATTTCCTCTTTTATTACTTCAGAAAGTCTAAGTTTTGTAGAAACTTCTATTCCTTTTCCTGTATTTATTATAATAATATCTTCTCTTAATTGTGATGAAACAAGTTGAATTGCATTTCTTAAATTTTGAGATGGTATAGAAAATAATAAATATTCTGCCCCATCTAATATATTTTCAACTTTATTTGTTACTGTTATATTGTCTGGCAAATCTACCCCACCTAAATAATAGTTGTTTCTTCTAGTGTTTTGCATCTCTTTAGCTCTTTCTTCAAAAAATTCCCATAAAACAACTTCATTTCCATTTTCTGCAAGTAAAAGAGCTAATGCCGTTCCCCAACTTCCTGCTCCCATTACAACTATTTTACTCATTTTCATCTCCTTAAAAATTAAATTTATTCTCGTTATGATTAATTAATCTTTTTATATTAGCTTTATGTTTATAAATAACATATGCTCCTAATAATAAACTTAATACTGAAATCAATGTTTTATCAGTAATTACATTATTTACTGGTAATATTAAAACTAATGTTGGTAATACCACTGCACTAATTATAGAACCTAATGATATATATCTTGAAAAATATACTATAATTATAAATATAATAATTGATATTAATGATTGAAGTGGTGCTAAGAATATAAACATTCCAAAACTTGTAGCTACACCTTTTCCACCTTTAAATTTTGCAAATATAGAAAATGTATGTCCTATTACACTAATAAATCCTATTAAAACCAAATAATTATCTTTAATACCAAAACTAGAAGCAATAATTAATGGTAACATTCCTTTAAACATATCCATTAAAAATACTATAATTCCATATTTTCTTCCTAACACTCTGTATGCATTTGTTGCTCCAATATTTTTACTACCGTGCTCTCTAACATCAATATTTTGTGTTTTCCCTACAATTAATGCTGATGGTATACTACCTATTATGTACGACATAATTAAGAAAATAAAAAACTTCACGTCTACCTCCAAATTATTATTTTTTTCTTGTTCAATTATAACATGTAATTTCGCATTTTAACAATATTTTTTTAAAAATATATAGAAAATATAAGGTATTTAGAGTTTTATATAAAAAAATAAAAAGAGAAAATCTCTCTTCTTATTCTCCTATTATTTTTACTAATACTCTTTTATTTCTCATCCCATCAAATTCACCATAAAATATCTGTTCCCAAGGTCCTAAATCTAATTTACCATTAGTTACAGCCACAACTACTTCTCTTCCCATTATTGTTCTTTTTATATGTGCATCTGCATTATCTTCATATCCATTATGCATATATTGACTATATGGTTTTTCAGGTGCTATTTTTTCTAAAAATTTTTCAAAATCTTGATGAAGTCCCGGTTCATCATCATTTATAAATACACTTGCTGTTATATGCATAGCATTACAAAGTAATAATCCCTCTTTTATTTTGCTCTCTTCTAAACATTTTTCCAATTCATTTGTTATATTTATAAATGCTCTTCTTGTAGATGTATTAAACCATAATTCTTTTCTATAACTTTTCAATTTATACACCTCCAATTTTTATATTTTTAATTATTTTTTTTCTTTC
>JAICDD010000050.1 GCA_020063625.1 Fusobacteriales bacterium | reverse complement strand
TTATTAGATTTACTAGACATGTATATTCCTCCATTTTCTATTTTTTATATATTATATCATGTCCGAGTTTTTTCTGTATTATTTATTATAACCTATCCAGTTTTATAGAAATTTGCCACAGCACAGCTTTCGTTATTTTATTTTAGAAAATAACTTAGATTACACGGATTTTTTGTTACACAAAGAGCACGAAGAAAAACACTAAGAACCACTAAGTTTTTTCTTTGTGGTTCTATTTTTTACCTTTGTGTTCTTCGTGTAACGCATTTAATAATAAAATCTAATATTCTCCGAAAATCCGCGTTTTTCCGTGGCTAATTTTATTTGTTTTTTCCTTTGTGATACTCTGTTACTCTGTGTTGATTTTAAATTCTTCTCACTACTCACTTTTTACTAATTTTCAATTGTCTATTTGCCGTTACTAATTCTTTTTATCCTGTGCTTATCAGTGTTAATCTCGTGGTTTCAACTCTTTTACTTTGTATAACTTGTTTTTAAAAGATAAAAAAAGCTAGAGATTTCTCTAGCTTTTTATACTTTAAATTTATCAACTAATTGTCTTACTGATTCTGATATATACCCTAAATCTTGTGCAACAGACGCTACTTCTTGATTAGAAGCTGTTAATTCCTCACTAGCAGCAGATACTTCTTCACTAGCTGCTATATTTCTTTCAACAACATCATTTATTTTATCAACTCTCTCTATTACTAAATTTTTTGATTTAACAATTTCATCTGTTGCATTATATGTATTTTCTATAAGTGGTAGAATATTTTCAACAGAATCTATTATTTCAGCAAATGAATTAACTGTGTTTTGAACAGCTGTAGTTTGATCAACAATTAATTTTTCTACATCTTCAGATGTTTTTATTACATCATTAGTATCATTTGTTATAGATTTTATTAATTCAATAATCTTATTAGTAGAATTTCTTGATTCTTCTGCTAATTTTCTTACTTCTTCTGCAACAACAGCAAATCCTTTACCATGTTCACCTGCTCTAGCAGCTTCTATTGCAGCATTTAATGCAAGTAGATTAGTTTGTTCTGAAATACCAGAAATTATATCAGTTATACCACTTATTTTATTAACAGATTTTATTAGTGTATTAACTTTAGATATTACTATATCAAATACTTTTTTAATATCATTTATTGAATTTACTAATACATCCATTTCGTTTTTTCCACTATTAGCTTTATTAGCACTATTTTTAGCTTCATCTTTTACTTTAATTAATTCATTATATACATTATCAATATTTGTAGTCAATTCTTTTAATGATTCTGTTATATCTTTTATATCTTTTGCTTGGTCTAAAGCTCCAGCTGTGACATTTTGCATTGTTGCAGCTAATTCTTCAGATGCAGCAGCAGTTTCTTCAGATGTAGCAACTAAACTTTTTGCATTACCATCTAGTTTTTCAAAATTGTTTTTAACATTTCCTAATAATTCTTTTATATTATTAATAGTTAAAATTAAAGATTTTGTCATTTGTGCAAATTCATTTTTCCCATCAACTTTTAAATCAAAAGAAAAATCATAATTAGCTAATTTTTCTAAAATTTTATTAATGTTTTGCATAGAATTTTTTACTAAAAACATTAAACTAAAATTAAATATAGCTAAAATTACTATTATAATTATAGAAATTATTAAAAATTGTTTTTTAGAAATGTTATATATATATTATTTGCTTTAATTACTACATTATTAGCATGTTCAGCGTTTAAAGAAACTAATTTATCAATATTTTCTTGAACTTTTACAACATAATCTCTTAAAATATCTATTTTTTCTTCACTAATTTTTTCTCCAGATTTCATTATTTCAAAATATTTTTTCATATCTTCAATATATAATAAATAATATTTTTTAATGTTATTAAATAGTTCTCTTTCTTCATCAGTAAGATTATAATTTGCGTATGTATTAAGAATATTATCAATTTTATTTGTTGTACTATTAATATTATTTACTAAGCTTTCTTTATAATTAGAATAAAGCATTTCTAAATTTTTTATTCTAATTATATAAAATTCTGTTTCAAACTCTTTTAAATTTAAAGAAACAAGCATATTTTTATTGTATAGAGAGTTCATATCATTATTAAGTGTTTTCATTCTATTTAAAGAAGAAAAAGTTAGATAACTCATAGATAAAATAATAATGATTCCGACAGCCAGTAATAAGTTTTTAATTTTTACATTTTTTAAAAAATTAATTCTTTTTTGTTTTACATTTTCTAAAATCATTACATTATCCATTTAATAACCCCTCCTTAAAATTAATAAATTTTTAAATTTTATGTTAAACTATACTTCTTTCTTTTTTAATAATTAAATTAAATATTTTTAATAAATAGGATCTAAAATCAAATTATTAACTTTAAAAGTTTTATTATTATAGTTTGAAATAAACTCTTGTAATTTATTTATAAGTAATGGTTTTGATATATAATAACCTTGCGCTTCAAAACAGTTTAAATTAGTTAAATAATCTAAAGTATTTTTAGTTTCTACCCCTTCAGCGACAATTTTTTTATCCATTAATCTAGAAATATTTATAATAGATTTTACCATTTCATAATCAATTTTATTATTATCTAGATTTTTAATAAATTCTCTATCTATTTTTATAATATCTATAGGAAGATGTTTTAAATTTGTTAATGATGAGTATCCAGTACCAAAATCATCCATAGCAATAGATACACCTATTTTTTGTAATTTTAACAATATCTCTTTTATTGATGATATTTCAGTAATAATATCTCTTTCTGTTAATTCAAATTCTAAATTATTTATAATATCTTTATTATTATTTAAAATATGAAATAATTTTGTTAAAAATAAATTTGACATTAAGTTTCTAGGGCTTATATTTATTGCAATTTTTATATTAATATTTTGTTTTTTTAATTTTCTTAAATCGTTTATAACATTTGTTATAATCCAAAGGGTTAAATTATTTATAAATGTGGTTTTTTCAACTTGTGGAATAAATTCATTTGGTGGAATAAACCCTTTTGTAGAATGATTCCATCTAATTAAAGCTTCAGCACTTATTATTTGATTATCTGCTAAATTTAACTTTGGTTGATATACAATAAATAGTTCATTCTTTTTAATAGCTTTATGGAGGTCAGATAATAATTCTGAAGTAAAATAATTAGAAGAAATTGCTTTATCGTCATAGATAAAATAATCTAATTTATTCTCTTTTGTATAATATAAAGATGTAATCATTTTCTTAAAAGCATCATCAAAATTATTAATATCGTTTTTATTTATAGCTATTAAATAATTTTTTAGAAATAAAGAAATATTATTTATGTTAAAAGAATTATTATTAATATCATCTAAAAAATTTATTATCCAATTTTCTGTATCAGTTATTGAATAATTTTTTAATAAAAATATTAAAGAAAAGTCAGTATTTATATATATGTCAATATTACTATATTTTTGTTTTAAATATTTCGAAAATTTTAAAGAAAAATCAGTAATATCATTATCTAAAAGAGATGTTATCTCAGAAATATTATCAATACTAATAAAAACTAAAGAAAAGTCAGTATTAGATTTTAATAATCTATTAACTTTTTCTTTTAATAACTCTTTTTCATTATAAATATTAGTTTCAAGTCCAGTTTTTCTTTTTATTTTCTGTTTATTTTTCAATAAGTATCCAATAACTCCACCTAATGAAGTTAAAATAATAATTCTTGAAATATAATTAAAAGGAGTTTGATAAATTTTTAAATTTGAATCAATTGGTAAAACAGCTAAAAATACACCAGCAATAAAAGCA
This sequence comes from Fusobacteriales bacterium, assembly GCA_020063625.1. Classification (GTDB taxonomy): domain Bacteria; phylum Fusobacteriota; class Fusobacteriia; order Fusobacteriales; family Fusobacteriaceae; genus Hypnocyclicus. The sequence goes on along the minus strand of JAICDD010000050.1, from coordinate 4,700 downwards.
CTAATAATTCCACCAAAAGTATAATAAAATAAAGTAGATACAATAATAGGAATAAGCATAAGATATGGAAAAACATATTTTGTACCACCAGTAAAATAAACAATAATATCAACAATTGCTATTAATAATAAAATAGTTAAAATAACAAAGAAATGTTTTAATTTATTTTTCATTATCCCTTCACGTCCCCTTAAGTCATTTTTAAAAATTACTAAAACGTTTACATATCATTTATTTATATTATTTATAATGTTAATATATAAAACAAATATTATGAAGTAATAATATAATATTTCAAAAAAAAGTCAAGTAATTTTACTTTAGTTTTGGTATCTTTTTTATAAAAAGAAACTAATAAAATTTACAAAATACATATAAATAAAATAAAAATAAAATAAAAATAAAATAAAAATAAAATTATAAAAAATATAATTTTGTAATCGAAATAAAAATAGAAAGTTTTTTAATTTAATATTTGAAACCACGAGATTCACACGTGATAGTACACTAGATTTTTTGTTACACAAAGAGCACGGAGAAAAGGCACTAAGGACCACTAAGATATAAGATGTAATATTCAACACAGAGACTCAGAGTGCACTGAGATATACAGAGCTTTATAGAAATTTGCCACAGCACAGCTTTCGTTATTTTATTTTAGGAAATAACTTAGATTACACGGATTTTTTGTTACACAAAGTACACGAAGAAAAACACTAAGAACCACTAAGTTTTTTCTTTGTGGTTCTATTTTTTTATCTTTGTGGTACTTTGTGTAACGCATTTAATAATAAAATCTAATATTTATCCATTTAAATCCGCGTTTTTCCGTGGCTAATTTTATTTGTTTTTTCCTTTGGGATACTCTGTTTCTCTGCGTTGATTTTTAAATTCTTCTCACTACTCACTTTTTACTAATTTTCCATTGTCCATTCGCCATTGCTAATTCTTTTTTATCCTGTGTTAATCTCGGGGTTCCAAGTCTTTTACTTTTAATCACTAATCAATTGACGAATGTCATAGTTTGAAAACTAAAATTCGTGTAAAATATATCTAGGAGGTTGAGAATATGAATATAATACCATTATTAATAGGAAGTTTAGTTACAATAATGCTTACATTAAATAGTATGTTATCTCAAACATATGGAAATTTATTAGCTTTATTAATTATACATATAATAGGTCTTATTGTAGCTATAATTATAAAAATTATAAAAAAGGAAAAATTTGATAAACTGCATAGATATTTCTTTTTAGGAGGGATAGTAGGATTAGTATTGATAGGATTAAATAACTTAGTTCTTTTAAAATTAGGGCCTAGTTTAACAGTGGCAACAACATTAATTGCACAAATAATTTTTTCTACTGTTATTGATTATTTTGGTTTTTTTGGATTTGAAAAGAAGAAATTTGATAAAAAAAAGATAGAAAGTATATTAATTATATTTATTGGAATAGTATTTTTAATTTTTCAGTAATAGAAAGGGGCTAAAATGTATTTAATATTAGCATTTATAGTAGGAATGTTAGTGGTTATTAGTATAATTATTAATTCAAAATTGGCAAATCATATGGGAATGTATAGTTCTATGGTTATTACATATTTTATATCTGCAATAGTTATATTAATCCCAGTAATAATTTTAAATAAAGAGATAATAATAAGTTTTAAAATAAATAATTTTTATATCTATTTAGGAGGAGCAATAGGAGTAATAGTATTATTTTTATCAAATAATATTGTTGGGAAAATTCCAGCTGTAAATATGACCATATTTATAATAATAGGGCAATTAATAACAGCATTTATTATAGAAATAATTATGTATAACAATTTTGAAATAAAAAAACTTTTAGGAAATCTAATAATTCTTTATGGAATAAAAAAATTGCCTAAAAGTTAAAAGAAGAAGACTGAAAAGTATCACTAAAAAATAAATAATTTAATAGAGATTAACTTTTCAGTCTTCTAGTTTTTTATTGTAAATTTGATAATTTTTTTATTAAGAAAAATTCTTTTTTAATATAATTGTTTTTTATACAATAAAGAATTGTATTATAAATATTTCTTTGAGTTCCATCAATAAATACACCATTTTGATTTATTGTTATTAATACATTAAATTTTTTTTCTAATTCTTTTATTTTATTTTCAGGTATATCATATTGAAAAATATTTATAAATTTTCCATCAATATTTACTAAATATAAATTTCTATATTTTTTTTCATCTTCAAGTCCTTCTAAAAGATAATAATTTTTATAAATATTTTTAGTAATTACAGCTTCAAATGCTCCTGTATTTGATATAAGATATTTTTTTTCTTTTTCAGAATATATTATATTTAATACTCTTCCTACATTATCAACATAGTTTCCTTCTTTGACACTAAGTACTTTTCCTTCATTATCTTTTATAATATTTTTTTTAACTTTTATACTAGGATAACAAGCTGTAAATAATAATAGAATGATTAATAAATAAAATTTATTTTTCATAGGATAAACTCCTTTATTTTATTAGATTTAAATCTTTTGCCATTTTTTCAAAAGCAGTAATACTTCTTTTTATCATATCAAAATCTACACAATAAGACATTCTAAAGTAACCAGGACAACCAAATCCACTACCAGGAACTAATAATATATTGTATTTTGTAGCAAATTTTACAAATTCTATGTCATCTTTCATTGGAGATTTTGGGAATAAATAAAATGTTCCTTCTGGATTTACCATAGTAAATCCAAGTCGAGTAAGATTCTCGTATAAAAAATCTCTCTTTTCTTGATAATCGGCAATATTTACCGAAGAGTTTATACCATCAGCTACAGCTTTTTGAGCAAGTGCTGGAGCATTACCAAATCCTAGTGTTCTATTACAAAATATAAAAGCATTCATTAATGTAGAAACATTTTCTATTTTAGGATTAGCAGCAATATAACCTATTCTTTCTCCAGCAAGTCCAAGAGATTTACTAAATGAATTTACAATAATTCCATTGTCAAAGATATTTAAAATATTAGGAATTTTTATATTATTATAAACAATTTTAGCATATGGTTCATCAGAAACTACAAAAATTTTAGAATTAAACTCTTTTTCTTTCTCTTTTATAACTAATGCCATCTCTTTTAAAATTTCTTCTTTATATACTACTCCAGTTGGATTATTAGGAGAGTTTATAATAATAGCTTTTGTTTTATTAGTTATTTTATTTTTTAATTCATCTAAATTTGGTTGGAAATTAGTTTTTTCATTATCTATAGTTATCATAATTCCATTATGATTTTGTATATAAAATCCATATTCAACAAAGTATGGAGTAAAGACAACTACCTCTTCACCAGGATTTAAGATAGCTCGAAGTACAACATTTAAAGCACCTGCAGCACCACAAGTCATAACAATGTGCTCAAAGCTTAGTTTATCTCCAGTTATAGTTTTATTAATGTCATCAGCCATAGTTTGTCTAACATCAGTAAAACCAGCATTACTCATATATCTATGCATTCCTTTTTCAGTGGAATGTTTAACAAGAGAATTTAGTACTTCAGTTGGAGGTTCTGCAAAAGGATTTCCGATACTATAATCATATATATTTTTTTCTTATCCAAGATGAATTCTGCATATTTTTATTAATTTCATTTGAAATCATAGTATATCCCCCTTGTAATTTATTTATAATTTGAATTTTAGTTTTAATCGCAAATGCTTACACAAAGTTCACGAAGAAAATCATTGAGGACCACTAAGGATTAGAATAATTTATTGAAACCACAGGATTGACACGAGATACCGAAAGCTGTGCTTGTGGTTTTAAATTTTTTCGCTTATCAGCGACTTACTTTTTTAAAGATAAAAAAGTAAGCAAAAAATCTTTGCGCTAGTTTCTATGGATAATTTTTCTTACACAAAGTTCACGAAGAAAATCATTAAGGAACACTAAGTTTTTTGAAACCACGGGATTCACACGAGATATTTACAGGATATATTTTGCATTCATCTGTGTTAATCTTGTGGTTTCAATTTTTTTCGCTTATCAGCGACTTACTTTTTTAAAGATAAAAAAGTAAGGAAAAAATCTTTGCGCTAGTTTCTACGGATAATTTTTCTTACACAAAGTTCACGAAGAAAATCATTGAGGACCACGAAGAATTTTTTTTGAAACCATTGGATAAACACCAATAAACACATGATAAAAATCCAGTATAAAATCCTGTGTTCATCTAAGGTGTTTTTTGTAGAAAAATACCGAAAGCTGTACCTGTGATTTCTAGTTTATCTTTGTGGTTCTGTTTTTTTACCTTTGTGTTCTTCGTGTAACGCATTTAATAATAAAATCTAATCTCTTCCGAAAATGCGCTCTTTAAATCTTCGAACGCCTAACTTCTTACTATTTTTTCTCTTTGTGGTTCTATTTTTTCTATCTTTGTGCTGAAAAATCCGCGTTTTTCCGTGGCTAATTTTATTTAATCTTTTCCTCTGCGATACTCTGACTACTCTGTTACTCTGCGTTGATTTTTAATCCTGTGTGTATCTTGTGGTTCCACTTTTTCCTATCTTTGTGTTACTTTGTGCCTTCTTTTCTTTGTGCTGAAAAATCCGCGTTTTTCCGCGGCTAACTTTAATTATTCTTTTTCTCTGTATCAATTTCATTAATAGATTTTTCAAATTCTTCTCTACTAATACCAAAACTA
>JAICDD010000049.1 GCA_020063625.1 Fusobacteriales bacterium | reverse complement strand
TGGCGACTTACTTTTTTAAAGATAAAAAAGTAAGCAAAAAATCTTTGCGCTAGTTTCTACGGATAATTTTTGTTACACAAAGGGCACGAAGAAAATCACTAAGGACCACTAAGGATTTTCTCTTTGTGGTTCTATGTTTTTTATTCTTTGTGTTCTTCGTGTAACTTTTTTAAATCCGCGTTTTTCCGCGGCTAATTTTAATTCTACTCACTACTTACTACTCACTTTTTATTTATTTTGTATCTTTTTTACTATATTAGTTGTAGATTTTCCTTGTATTAAAGAAAGTATTATAACTTTTCCTCCATTTTTTTCAACAATAGGAGTTTCTGGTAGGTCCTCTTTTTTATAATCTCCACCTTTTACATGTATTGATGGTTTTAATTCATCAATAATTTCAACTGGAGTATCCTCTGTAAAAATCACTGTATAATCTACTGGCTTTAATCCTGCTAACATTTCAGCCCTATCATTTTGTTTATTTATAGGTCTTGTTGGTCCTTTTAATCTTGATACAGATTCATCAGAATTCACTCCAACAATAAGTATATCTCCTAATTCTTTTGCTTCTTGTAAATATCTTAGATGTCCTACATGCAAGATATCAAAACATCCATTTGTAAAAACTACTGTTTTTCCTTCTTTTTTTAACTTTTCTACTAATTTTGCAGCTTCTTTTCTATCTAAAATACTCATTATTCCTCCATTTTTTATATAAAATTATTTTTGAAACCACTAAATTTTAGTCACGAATTACACGAATGAACTCAAATTTTTTGTTACACAAAGGGCCCGAAGAAAATCACTAAGGACCACTAAGGATTTTCTCTTTGTGGTTCTCTTTTTTTTCCTTTGTGTTCTTCGTGTAACTTTTTTAAATCCGCGTTTTTCCGCGGCTAAATTTTAATTCTTCTCACTGCTCACTCTTAACTTCTTACTAATTTTCATTTATCTATAATTTTATTCTAAATATTATCTATATTATATAAAAATAAATAGTTTATTACAAGATAAAAAAAGACTAATCAAATGATTAGCCTAAAAATTATTTTGTTCCAAATATTCTATCTCCAGCATCTCCCAGTCCAGGATAAATATATGATTTTTCATTTAACCCTTCATCTATAGATGCAGCATATATATCAACATCTGGATGTGCTTCTTGTACTCTTTCTATTCCTTCTGGAGCAGCTATTATGCATAAAAATGATATATCTTTTACTCCTTTTTGTTTTAAATAATCTATAGCATAATTTGCAGAACCACCTGTAGCAAGCATTGGATCTACTAAAAATACTTTACTTTTAGCTATATCTACTGGTAATTTACAATAATAATATACTGGTTCTAATGTTTCTTCATCTCTATATACTCCTATATGTCCAACTCTTGCAGTAGGTAAAAAAGTTACCATTCCTTCTACCATTCCAAGTCCTGCTCTAAGTATAGGCACTATTGATACAGGATCTGCTAATACTTTTGTTGTTGTTTTCATTATAGGTGTTTCTGTTTCTATCTCTTTTAATCTAAGACCTTTTGTTGCTTCATATGTCATAAGACCTGCTATCTCATTAAGTGTTTCTCTAAAAATTTTTGTATCTGTATCTTTATTTCTAAGATAAGATAGTTTATGTTGAATAAGTGGATGGTTCATTTCAAATACGCCCATTTATATCCTCCTTAAAAAATTTTATTACAAAAAAAACAGAGCAAAAATTTAGCTCTGTTTTATTGTAGATTGTATTTTTTCTTAAATTTGTCAACTCTTCCAGTTTGGTCAACGAATTTAGCCTTTCCTGTATAGAAAGGATGACAGTTAGAACAAATTCCTACTTTTATTTCATCACCTTTAGAATAAGTTGATTTTGTTTCAAATTCATTTCCGCATGAGCATGAAACTTTTACATTTTTGTATTCTGGATGAATTCCTTTTTTCATTATCTTTCACCTCACTTAATTTTCTAATAATCCGAAAACTATTTTACCATAATTCATATTTTTTTTCAAGAGTTTTTTGTAAACTTATTTTACTTGACATTTTCTATTTTATTACAATTACATCTTTTATACTATCAAATAAACCCTCTTTTGCTTTATCTACTCTTATTTTAAATGTTATTCTAGCATCATAAGTTTTCTCTAATACTTCTATATCATTTGAAAGTATAATTCTATCTATTTCTCCACTTACACTATATGGAAAATCAATTATGAATTCTACTTTTTCTATATATTCTACTATATTTGCTTCTTCTATAGCAAGTTTTGCTGTTTTAGCATAATTTCTTACAAGTCCTCCAGCACCTAATTTTATTCCACCAAAATATCTAGTAGCTACAACAACTAAATTATATACATCTTTTAAATTAACTATCTCTGCCATAGGTTTTCCTGCTGTACCACTTGGTTCTCCATCATCATCGAATTTAAAATATTCTTTTCCATTATCTATTACTCTATATACTGAAACATTATGAGTAGCATCACTGTGCTTTATTTTAATAAGTTCAATAAACTCTTCTGCCTCTTCTTTTGTTGATACTGGTTTTATATACCCTATAAATTTTGATTTTTTTTCTTCAAATTCGATTATACACTCTTTTTCTACAGTATTCAATTTTAGTCTCCTTTTGATTTTTTTCTTTTTTCAAGCATATTTTGTAATTGAATTTGTGCTTTTTCATATAATTTTTCATCTTTATATTTTTTCTCCTGTAGTATTTCTCTAAAATATTTCATTGCTTTTTCATAATGTTCTAATCTATTAGAAAGCTCTGCTATCATATATTTTAATTTTAGCTCTCCATCTTCTCCTTCTATTTGTTCTCCTAATTTATATCTTTTTTCATACTCTTCAAGTGCTAATTCAAGATATTTTCTTTCATTATTCTCATCTTTTTTCTCTCTATATAACCACGCTATTTTTATATAAATATTTGCATATTCAGCTTTAGTTATTTTTTTATATAGCTTATAACATTTTAATAAAAGTTCATAACTTTCTATTCCCATATCATTATCTCGTGGCTCAGAAAAATTATATTTACTTTCTCTTGTTACTTTTGATAATGCTCTTATTTCTTTAAGCTCTAAAGTATTAAATTCTGTTGGTTTTGCTGCAAAATAACAATGTGGACATACATATATATCATATATTATAGGATCAAATTTTTCATAAACTTCATGGAAATCTGTTTCAATTTTTATTAATTTTTGTGATTTATGTTTGTAATTATATGCATTAAATTTTGTACCACATATAGGACATATAACCTCTTTTGTCCATAAATATTCACTATTTTCTACTTCTTTTGTTCTATTTGGTGTTCTTTTACCTTTCATTGTTATAATATCTTTTTTTCTTCCTTCTAATACTTGAAACACTCTTTCTCTTAAATTTTGAATTGAAATTGGTTTTATTAAATAATCATTTACACCATAATTTACCATATCAATAACCAAATCTTTGTCAGAAAAAGCAGTAAGTACAAGTACAGGAATATCCTTTTCAAACTCTCTTATTTGTCTAAGAACTTCATCTCCATTTATATCAGGAAGTCTTATATCAAGTATTACTAAATCATAATGAACTTTTTTAGCTTTTAATATTCTTACTGCATCTGTTCCTCTATCTGTATCTGTAATTATATAATTTTCTGTTTCAAGAGCTTTTCTATATAATGTACGAGCTGCTGCTATATCTTCTACTATTAAAATATTATAACTCATATAAAACTCCTTTTTTTATATTTATAATTTTTGAAACACTAGATTTTTGCCACGGATTTTAAGGATTTTTTTGAAACCACGGGATTTACACTTGATTTTATTCCGTGTTTATCTAAGGTGTTTTTCGTAGAAAAATACCGAAAGCTGTGTTTGTGGTTCCTGAGAGTTTGTCCCTTTGTGGTTCTATTTTTTTACCTTTGTGTTCTTCGTGTAACGCATTTAATAATAAAATAAATTATCTCATGTAATATCCTGTGTTTATCTCGTGGTTACAATTATTTTCTCTTTGGTAAATTTAAATTATATTTTATAGCTATTATTCTCAAAATAAAAACTACTAAAATAAATATCATATTATAATACAAATTATTTTCTATATAAAAATTTGTATTTATTATCCAATATATCATTCCACCAAAAAAACATAAAGTTGCATATATATCCTCTTTTAAAATAAAAGGTATCTCTTTAACTAATACATCTCTAATAACTCCCCCTCCTACTCCTGTAAGAGTAGCTAATATACCTGTACCTAATATTGACATATTATTGTTAATTGCAATTTTTGAACCAATTACCACAAATGTAGCAAGTCCTATTGCATCAAATATTTTTACATAAATTGAAAAAGTTTCTAATTTTTTTCCTAAAATATAAGTAATAATTGCTGAAGAAATAGCAATATATATATCTAATTCATTCATAAAAATAATTGGAATTTTATTTAGTATAATATCTCTTATTATTCCTCCACCTACTGCTGTTATTCCTCCTAAAACTATTATACCAAATATATCTAACTCATGTTTTAATCCTTTTAATGCTCCAGATATTGCAAAAGCTATTACTCCTATTATATTAAATACAAAAAGCATTATTCCTCCATTAACTTATATAGAGTTTTATTAGCGAAATAAATAAACTATATATTGGTGTCATCAACATTTGTAACATTCCAGTATATAAAAGTACTATGATTATTATAAATCCATATTTTTCAATATTTTGTAAATATGTTCTTCCTCTATAATCTAAAAAAGATTCTAATATTTTTGAACCATCAAGTGGAGGAATAGGTATAAGGTTAAATATTGCTAAAATTAAATTTATCTGTATCATATACAGCATTATATTTGAAAGTATCACACTTATTGATACAAATTTTATAATTGTAGCAGCTAAAAACACTAAAATTAAATTAGTTAATATTCCAGCTATTGCTACTGAAAAATAAGCTTTTTTATTATCTTTTAGTATTCTATATGATACTGGTACTGGTTTTGCCCATCCAATAACAAATGGTGCTCCACTAAATATAAGTACTATAGGTACTAATAATCCTACTAAATCTATATGTCTTATTGGATTAAGAGTCAATCTTCCTGCTATTTTTGCAGTAGGATCTCCAAATTTATATGCTGTATATCCATGAGCTAATTCATGTAGTGATACTGATATTATAAGTACAATAATTTGTGCTAATATCCATGGATTATTAATTATTGAACTACTTACTAAAATTAATATTAATCCTAAAATCCCTAAATAAATATATTTTGTTATATTTGACATATTTGGGTTATGTCTTTTTATTTCTTCTAAAAAATCTTTCATATTTTTCACCTCTAGTTATATTTCTTCTTCTTTTTCCAATATTTCTAACAATCTAATTTTTAATTCATCTAAATCATTTTGTATAATATCCCACTCAATATCTTGCGACACATCAAAATATTCATGTACTACAAAATTTCTAACAGCCACTATTTCTCTCCATGAAATTTCTTTATATTTCTCTTTTATATTTTGTGGTATTTTATTTAAAGCTTCTCCTATTATCTCTAAATTTCTTTCTACTGCTTGTCTTACTAATCTATTATTTTCAAAATCTTCAAAGTCCATTTCTTTCGTATCTATTTGAATATATTCTATAGATTTTAAAGCATCTTTTACTCTTAATTTCCATTTACGAGACATATTTTACACTCCTTAAAATTTCCTCTTTCAATTCTTTTTTTATATCTTTTTCTCTGCATAAATCAATTTCTTTTCCTAATAAGTCTTCTAAATAAAATTTTAATCCAAAATAAGATTTTGATATTCGTGATACATTTTCAAAATCTACTAATATATCTATATCACTATTTTCATTATAATTTTGTTTTACATATGAGCCAAATATTCCTATTTTTTTTACTCCAAACCGTTTTATTTCTTTTTCATGACTTTTCAATATCTCTATTATATCTTTTTCAGTCATATTTTTCACCTCTAGTTATATTTTGTATACATTATATAGTCTTTAAATTCGTTATATCTATCTCTTTCTAATATTTTTAATAAATCTAAATTTGAATAAACTATCTTATTTTCTTCTTTAAATTTTTTTATTTTTTCTATCTCTTTTTTTGTAAAACCAAAATATAATAACTCTTTATCTGTTGCTTTATTTATATACAGCTTTTTTCTATTTATATTTCCTTCAGTATAAAATTTTTCTTTTAATGATTCAATAGTTTTTTCACCAAATCCTTTTATTATGATTAAATCTTCTATTTTTTCTACTCCACCTACAATATCAATATACTCTTTTATTTTTTCATATTTACTAAGTGATACATTTTTTTCTAAAAATTCTTCTTTTGTAGCTATATTTATATCTAATTTTTCAGTAGGTATAACTCTTTCTTGAAATACTAATTTTCTTTCTCTTTTCTCTGTTTCATAACTCTTATTTAAACGTTTATCAATACTTATCCCAATAAAAATTAATACAACAAAAAATAATCCTTTTACAACGATTTTCTTCATTTCCCCATCCCCTTTTATTATTTTGTTTCTTTTTTTAAAACTTTCCCTTTTAAATTATACCATAATTTTTATTAAAATTAATATAAAAAATAAAAAGAGTCTATTTAGACTCTTTATTAATCTCTTCTATATAAATCTCTTGTATATACTTTTTCTTCTACATCTTTTAACTCTTCTTCAAATCTATTTGCTACTATTACATCACTTATTTTCTTAAATTCATCTAAATCTCTTATTACTTTTGAATTAAAGAAACTATCCTCTTTTAATACTGGTTCATATATTACTACTTCTATCCCTTTTGCTTTTATTCTTTTCATTACCCCTTGTATTGATGATGCTCTAAAGTTATCACTATCTTTTTTCATTGTTAATCTATATATTCCTACTATTTTTGGATTTCTTGCTAATATCATCTCTGCTATATGGTCTTTTCTTGTAGTATTTGCATCTACTATTGCTTTTATTATATTACTTGGTACCTTATCATAATTTGCAAGTAATTGTTTTGTATCTTTTGGCAGACAATATCCACCATATCCAAATGATGGATTATTATAATGTGTACCTATTCTTGGATCTAATCCCACTCCATCTATTATATGTTTTGTATTTAATCCTCTTACTTCTGCATATGTATCTAACTCATTAAAATATGCTACTCTCATTGCAAGATATGTATTTGCAAATAATTTTATTGCTTCTGCTTCTGTTGCATTTGTAAATAAAATTGGCATATCTTTTTTTATTGCACCCTCTTTTAATAGTTCTGCAAACTCTTTTGCTCTTTCTGATTGCTCTCCTACTATTATTCTACTAGGATGTAAATTATCATATAATGCCTTTCCTTCTCTTAAAAATTCTGGTGAAAACATTATATTATCTATACCATATTTTTCTTTTATTGATTCTACATATCCTACTGGTATTGTAGATTTTATTACCATAATTGCATCTTTATTTATTTTTAATACATCTTCTATTACTGTCTCTACACTACTTGTATCAAAATAATTTTTCTTTTCATCATAATTTGTAGGAGTAGCTATTACTACAAATTTTGCTCCTTTATATGCTTCCTCTTTATCTAAAGTAGCTCTTAAATTAAGATTTTTTGTAGCTAAAAACTCTTCTATCTCTTTATCTACAATTGGAGATTTTTTATTATTTATCATGTCTACTTTTTCTTTTATTACATCAAGTGCTACAACTTCATGATTTTGTGCAAATAAAACTGCTATCGATAACCCTACATACCCTGTACCTGCCACTGCTATTTTCATAATATACCCTCCATAGTTTCGTTAAAAATTTATTTTATTTTAGCATATATATAATAATTTTTCTATATTAAATTTTTATTAATAGTGAAGAGTGAGAAGTTAGGAGTGAGCAGTGAGAAGAATTAGAATTTAGCCACGGAAAAACGCGGATTGATTTCAGCACAAAGAAAAGAGGGCACAAAGTAGCACAAAGATAGAAAATTTTAAAATCAACCCAGAGGACAGAGTAATCAGAGTATCGCAGAGAAAAAGATTAAATAAAATTAGCCGCGGAAAAACGCGGATTTAAACGGATAAATATTAGGATTAATAAAAAAACGCGCATTTTCGGAGAATATTAGATTTTCTTGATAAATGCGTTACACGAGGAAAAAATGAAGTCGCCAAAGGCGAAAAAAGAAAAAATTATACGAAGAACACAAAGCTAGGAAAATCATAAAGAGAAAATCCTTAGTGGTCCTTAGTGCTTTTCTTCGTGCCCTTTGTGTAACAAAAAATTTGAGTTCATTCGTGTAATTCGTGACAAAAAATCTAGTATAACATCCAGTGTATATCTCGTGGTTTCACCTGTAAAACTCTGTGTATCTCAGTGTACTCTGAGTCTCTGTGCTGAATATTATATCCTGTGGTTTCAAAAAATTATTTATCTATTTTCATACATTTGTTCATAATATTTTTGATAATCTCCACTTATTACTTCTTTTACCCACTCTTGATTATCTAAGTACCATTTAATTGTC
>JAICDD010000007.1 GCA_020063625.1 Fusobacteriales bacterium | reverse complement strand
TCCAGTAAATCAAATATTAATGGCTTTAAACTTTATAAAAGAGCCTATTAACTTTTTAAATATTCCTAGTTATGCTCAAAACACAGTATCACTTATTCAATGGTGGATGTGGTTTGGTCAAACTACAATTATATTATTAGCTGGTATGTCAGCTATTCCAGAAACATATTATGAGGCTGCTAGAGTTGATGGCGCTACTAAAATGCAAATATTCTTTAAAATTACATTACCACTTCTTAGACCTACTATGCTTTATGTATCTGTTACATCATTAATTGGTGGTATGCAACTATTTGATGTGCCTGCTGTACTTACAGATGGTATAGGTGCTCCACAAAATTCATTAATGACTATGATTATTTTCTTATATAATCAAGCATTTAGATATGAAAACTTTGGTTATGCGTCAGCTGTTGCTTATGGTATATTTGCAATTATTAGTGTTCTCTCATTTATTATATTTAAATATATGAGAAATGAGAAATAAATAAAAGGTGGTATTAATATGAATAATAAAGGAAAAGAATTAAGAACAAAAATATATGTTTATGGAGTATTAATATTTCTTACTGTACTATCATTTATTCCTTTTTATATAATGATAGTAAACTATGGAATATTAATGGAAAAAATTGATATATGGAGAGGTTTTAGAAACAGTTTAATTATAGCAGTACCATTTACTATTCTTAGTGCTTATTTTGGTGCCCTTACTGCTTATGGGTTTGCTGTTTATAATTTCAAGTATAAAAACTTTTTATTTGGATTTATACTTGCTACTATGATGATACCTCAACAATTAGGACTTATAGGATACTTTGAACTTAACAATAAATTAGGATTATTAGATACTTATATCCCACTAATAATTCCAGCACTTACAAATACAATGACTATATTTTTCTTAAAACAATATGTAGAACAATCACTACCAAAATCACTTGTAGAAGCTGCTAGAATTGATGGTGCTGGTGAATTTATGATATTTAATAAAATTTCATTACCTATTATGTTACCGGCTATTGCTACAATGAGTATTTTTAACTTTGTTGGATCATGGAATAACTATATTTCTCCATTAGTATTACTATTTACTAGAGAAAAATATCCATTACCTGTACTTATCTCTATAGTTAGAGGTAGCGCATATCGTACAAACTATGGAGCTATGTATTTAGCAATAGCAATATCAGTAGTACCTATATTAATAGCATTTTCTGTTCTTTCTAAATACATAATAAATGGATTAACAATAGGTGCTGTAAAAGAGTAATTTTAAAGGGGTAGAAATACCCCTTATTTTTAAAAATATATTAATTTAGGAGGATATATATGAGTTTTCCAAAAGATTTTTTATGGGGAAGTGCTTCAGCTGCATATCAAATAGAAGGAGCTGCTAGCATTGATGGTAAAGGTCCATCTATTTGGGATGTTTATTCAAGTATCCCAGGAAATACATTTAAAAACACAACTGGTGAAGTTGCTATAGATTTTTATCATAAATATGAAGAAGATATTAATTTAATGAAAGAAATGGGTTTAAAAGCTTATAGATTTTCTGTTTCTTGGCCTAGAATCTTACCAAAAGGAAAAGGTGAAGTTAATCAAAAAGGAATAGAATTTTATCATAAAGTTATTGATAAATTAATAGAAAATAATATTGAACCAATTCTTACAATATATCATTGGGATTTACCTCAAGCATTACAAGACGAATATGGTGGTTGGGAAAGTCGTGAAATAATTGAGGATTTTGCAAATTATTGTAATGTTTTATACAAAGAGTATGGTAACAAAGTAAAATATTGGGTATCATTAAATGAACAAAATATCTTTACTTCTCTAGGATATTTGCTAAAATTACACCCTCCCAAAAAAAGCAATATGCAAACATTTATAAATGTAAATCATATTGCCAATTTAGCAAATGCTAGAGCAATTGAAGAATTTAGAAAACATGTACCCAATGGCTTAATAGGACCATCTTTTGCATATGGTCCTACTTATGCTAAATCAGCTCATCCAAAAGATGTATTAGCTATGGAAAATGCTCAAGAATTAAATAATTTCTTATGGTTAGATGTATATGCTCGTGGAGAGTATTCACCACTTGCAATTAATCTATTAAAATCTATTGGAATTACAATTGATTTTCAAGAAGGAGATAAAGAATTATTAAAAAAAGGTATCCCTGATTTTATGGGAGTAAACTATTACTCTACTGCTACTTATGGTCACATTACTAGAAGAATTGCAGATGAGATAAATAATCAAAAAGGAAATACCGTTCAATCTGATGTAAAAGAATTAATTACTGACAAACTTTTTGTCCCTGCAAAAAATGAATTTGTTAGATTAACAGATTGGAACTGGGTTATAGATCCAGACGGACTTAGAATAGCACTTAGAAGAATTACATCTAGATATAATTTACCTACTTTAATTACTGAAAATGGTCTAGGTGCATATGACACATTAGAAGATGGTCAAATTCATGATGATTATAGAATTGAATATTTAAAAGAACATATTGAGGCTATAAGAGATTCAATAAATGATGGATGTAATGTACTTGGTTATTGTACTTGGTCATTCCAAGATTTATTCTCATGGCTAAATGGTTATTCAAAACGTTATGGATTTGTATTTGTTGATAGAGATGAAGAAAGTGAAAAAGAATTAAAAAGATATAAAAAAGATAGTTTTTATTGGTATAAAAAAGTTATCGATTCAAACGGAGAGGATTTATAATGAGATATTTTTTAACTTTTGATGTAGGTGGTACTTTTATAAAATATTCATTATCTGATGAAAATGCAAATTTTTTAGAAACATCAAAACTTCCTACAAATAGAGATGGCGATAAAATGCTAGATGATTTAGTTGCAATAGTTAATAAATATAAAAAAGATTATACTATTTCAGGGTTAGCTTTTAGTTTGCCTGGATTAATCGATGTAAATAAAGGATATTCCATAACTGGTGGTATTATCAAAAAATTCTATGGTTTTGAATTTAAAAAAACTTTAGAAGAAATGACTGGTATACCTGTAGAAGTTGAAAATGATGCAAATTGTGTAGCACTTGCTGAAAAATGGCGTGGTCATGCTAGAAATTCTGATAATTTTATCTCTTTTACAATAGGTACTGGAATTGGTGGAGGAGTATTTTTTAATGGTGCATTAATTAGAGGATATGGTTTTGGTGCTGGAGAATTTGGTATGCAAATTAATCAAAGAAAAAATGTAGTACATAATATGACTTCTAGTACACGTGGTGGATTAGTTTTAGCTTATGCTGAAAGAAAAGGTTTAAAAGAAGAAGAAGTTTCTGGTAAATTAATATACGAGTTAGCTGAAAATGGTGATAAAGATGCTTTAGAAGTTATAGAACAATTTTATGAAGATGTTACTATTATGATATTTAATTTAATTGTAGTTCTTAATCCTGAAATGATTATAATTGGTGGAGCTATAAGTGTTAGAGAAGAACTTTTCGAAGAAATTAGTAAGCGATTAAATTTTATTATTTCTCAAAACTTTTTCCTACAAAAAATAAAATTACCTAAAATTGTTAGAAGCAAATTTATTAATGATGCTGGAAAAGTAGGAGCATTATACCATTTTCTAGAAATGGAAAAAAAACGTAAAATTTAAGATTCTCTAAATTTTAAATATGCCCCTGTCAAATAGACAGGGGCATATCATTTAATGAAACTTTTTTAATTATTGAAAAAAGTTATTTTTTTGTTTACTCTTTCAGAAAATTCTTTTATATAAGCATTTGGATCTTTTGGATTAACTATTCTATCTACTTTATATGTTCCATCTTTTAGTTTTTCTATTTTTTTAGTTATTGCTCCGCCTCCAAAACCAAAGGTATCTTGGTCTTCTGATATTGTACGCATATTAAAAAGACATTCTGTTCCTTCTAATGCATAACCAATATTTTCTCCCCAATCATATGTATTTTTTTGTCTATACATATAATATGGTTTTAAATTTTTCTCTTTTAATATTTCATTTATTTTATTTTCTATTTTTATCTTATCAAGCTCTATATGTTTATAATTTTCTTGATATAAATTTGAGGCCCTTTTTAAAGCTAATGTATGAATTGTTAAATTCTCTATATTATATCTTTTTATATTTTCTAAAGTATTTAATATATCTTGGGTTGTTTCTCCTGGTAATCCTAAAATAAAGTCCATATTTATTATAAAACCTAATTTTTTAGCTATTTCATAATATTTATCAAATTCATCTTTATTATAATATCTATTTAATTTTACAAGAGTTTCTTCTTTAAATGTTTGTGGATTTATACTTATTCTATCTACTTTATATTTTTTCATTATTTCTAGTTTTTTAATTGATAGCGTATCTATTCTTCCTGCTTCTACTGTAAACTCTTTTAAATAAGTAAAATCTAGCTTTTCATTAATTTTTATTAATACTTTTTCTAAATCTTCTTCTGAAAGTGTTGTAGGAGTTCCTCCACCTATATATATACTCTCTATTTTCTTTTTAGACAAAATTTCACTACATATATCTATTTCTTTTAATAAATACTCTACAAATTCATTATAACTTTTACCTATTGTACTATCTATTTCATAAGAAGCAAATGAACAATATCTACATTTTGTAGGACAATATGGAATCCCAATATATATATTTATTTTATCCATATCATCTCTATCTAAAAGATTTTGTTCTTTATAAAATATAGTTTCTAAAAGTTCTATTTTTTCATCACTTAATAGATATAATTCTTTTAATAATTTTTTTACCAATTCAACATCTTTTATTACCTCATACATTGTATAAAATTTTTTAGTAGGTCTTACTCCTATTAGTCCACCCCATGGATATTTTTTATCCATAAGTAATAATAACGAAACTTTTGCCATTACTACTACTTGGTCTTCTATATAATTTTCATAATTTTTATATTTAAAATTTATTTTTTTATTATCTATTTTTGTATTAATTAATATATCTTTATCTATAGATTCTAAATTAAATTCTATCTCTTTATCAAGAATTTCTGGAATTAATACTCTAACAAATTCTTTTATAGACTCTTCTCTTATTTCAAAATTTGACTTTACACTAAACATAACTATCCTCTATTCTATTAATAAAAATTATTCCATCCACCACTAGTCATTGATTTAGAATTTAAAAAGCTTCCATCTCGAAGTCTTTTTATCATCTCTGTTTCATCTATTATATTTCTTGCTACTAAATCACGTAATACTGATTCCATTGTTCTCATTCCATATTTTCTACCTGTTTCAAGCATAGAATATATTTGATGTGTTTTTGCTTCTCTTATAAGATTTGCAATAGCTGGCGTTCCTACTAATAATTCATATGCAAGTGCCATTCCTGAATTATCTTTTTTAGGAATAAGTTGTTGAGAAATTACTCCCTTTAAAGAGTTTGAAAGTTGTAATCTTATTTGTTGTTGTTGGTCATGAGAAAATACATCTACTATTCTATCTATTGTAGATGCTGCATCTCTAGTATGCAATGTAGCAAATACTAGATGTCCTGTTTCTGCTGCAGTTAGAGCTGCTTCTATAGTTTCTAATTCTCTAAGCTCCCCTATTAAAATTACATCTGGGTCTTGTCTTAATGCATATTTAAGCGCTCTTGAAAAACTATCAGTATCTGTCCCTACTTCTCTTTGTTCTATTATCGAGTTTTGATGTCTATGTAAGTACTCTATAGGGTCTTCAACTGTTATAATGTGTGCTTTTTGCTCTCTATTTATTTTATCTATCATAGCTGCTAGAGTAGTACTTTTTCCACTTCCAGTAGGTCCTGTTACAAGTACTATTCCATTTTTTAATTCACAAAATTTATTAAGTGTATCTGGCAAATTTAACTCTTCTATACTTGGTATTTCAGTATTTATTGAACGAAGTGCTGCTGCTATAGTCCCTCTTTGATAATGTATATTTGCTCTGTATCTTCCCATTCCTTTTATTCCAAATGAAAAATCAAGCTCTTTATCCATTTCAAATTTTGCTCTTTGTTCCTCATTAAGTATTGAATAAATTAGTTCCTTTACACTATCTGGCATAAGTCTTTCATCTGAAAAAGTTTCAATTTTACCTTTTATTCTGTATACTGGTGCTCTTCCTGCAATAATATGTATATCTGATGCTCCTTCTTCTCTTGCTTTTTGCAAAATTTCTAACATAGTCAATTCAATCACACCCTTTTATATAATAATTTATAATAAAAATAATAATACTATTACTCCTAATATTATTCTATATATACCAAATACTTTAAAACTTTTATTTTTTAAATAATCCATAAGCCATTTTATTGATAAATATGCAATTACAAACGATAAAAAAGAACCTAAAAATAATAATCCCCACTCATTTAATGTGAAATTCAATCCATTTTTTACTATTTTTAATAAAGTAGCTCCTGCCATAGTAGGTATCGCTAAGAAAAATGAAAATTCTGCTGCTACAGATTTTGTTAATCCTAATAATAATCCACCTATTATTGTAGCTCCTGATCTAGATGTCCCTGGTATCATAGCAAGACATTGAAAAAAACCTATTATTAATGCTGTACTATAATTTATATTATCAAATTTATTTATTTTTGATTTTTTTATTATTTTTTCAATAAATATAAATATTATTCCATATAATATAAGCATTGATGCTACTATAATACTACTATCCATAAAATATTCTTCTATCATATCATCAAATAAAAGTCCTAATACTACTGCTGGTAATACTCCTACTACTATTTTACTCCAAAGAATAATTTTTTCTTTAAATATCTCTTTATCTTTAACAAAAGGATTTAGCTCTTTAAAGAAATATACTACAACTGATAAAATAGCTCCAAGTTGTATTATTACTAAAAATGAGTCCATGAACTCTTTTCTTAAATTCCCTATCTTTAAAAAATTATTTACAAGTATCATATGTCCTGTGCTACTTATTGGTAAAAATTCTGTAATCCCTTCTACTATAGAAAGTATTATAACTAGCAAAATATTCATTTTATCCCCCCAAAAAAATTATAAATATTTATCCTCTTTTTCTAAATAATTTTCTACATAATCTTTTATCCCTTCTTCTAATGTATAAAACTCCTTAGTGTATCCTACTTTTCTTAATTTATTCATTTCAGCTTTTGTATAATACTGATATCTTCCTCTTAAATCCATAGGCATATCTACAAATTCTATTTTAGGATTTTCTTTTGCACTTACTAATGTATTATATGCTAAATCATAAAAACTTCTTTCTTTTCCAGTTCCTAAATTATATACACCATTTTCTATATCATTATTTAAAAAATATTCTATTACACTAACTACATCTTTTATATATACAAAATCTCTTAATTGTTTCCCATCTTCAAAGTTTTTATTATGAGATTTAAAAAGTTTTACATATCCATTTTCTTTTGCTTGATTATATGAATGAAATACCATTGATGCCATTCTTCCTTTATGATATTCATTTGGTCCATATACATTAAAAAATTTAAATCCTGCCCAATTTTTTGGTGTATTTTTTTGTTTTAATGCCCATACATCAAATATTTTTTTAGAATATCCATATTTATTTAGTGGTCTTAAATTTTTATGTCCTTCTAAATCAATCTCATCGTTATAACCTTGTTCTCCCATTCCATATGTTGCTGCTGATGATGCATAAATATATTTTATATTATATTTTGTACAAAACTCCCATAATTTTTTAGAATACTCATAATTATTTTTCATTAAAAAATCCATATCTTTTTCTGTAGTTGCAGAGCAAGCTCCCATATGAATTACTGCTTCTACTTTTTTAGCTATATCTTCATTAGATAAATATTCAAATAACTCATCTCTATCTACCCAATCAATATAATCTCTTTTTGCTATATTTTTCCATTTTTCTTCTGTTCTTAATTTATCTACTAATATTAAATCTTCTCTTCCACTTTCATTAAGTTTCCATGCTATAGCACTTCCTATAAAACCTGCTGCACCTGTTATGATAATCATAAAATACTCCTCCTATTTTATTACTTTTACTCAAATATATTTTCTTTTTATTTTACTATTTATTGTTTTTTACTCTCACTTTATTATTTTATCATTTTTAATAATTTTTTTCTATATAAACTTAGATAAATTAATGACAAAACATATAAAATATGTTAAAATATTAGTGCAGTTTAACACATTTTATATTTTTGTAAGGAGGAAACAGAGAGATGGAATTTAGCAGAAGCAGCGGTATTTTGCTTCATCCTACTTCATTACCAGGTAAATATGGTATTGGAGAGCTTGGAAAAGAAGCATATGAATTTATTGATTTTTTAATTTTGTCAGGTCAAAAATTATGGCAAACTTTCCCATTAGGACCTACTGGATATGGTGATTCACCTTATCAATGTTTTTCAGCATTTGCAGGAAATCCTTTATTAATTAGCTTAGATATCTTAAAAAAAGAAGGATTATTAACAAATGAAGATTTAGTTTTCGAAGAACCATTTGATAATAATTATATTGATTATGGTCGTGTTATTAATTTTAAAATGCCATTATTAAAAAAAGCATATGAAAATTTCAAAGCTAAAAATGATGCTATATTAAATAGTAAATTTGAAGTTTTTTGTGAAGAAAACAAAGAATGGTTAGAAGATTATGCACTTTATAGAGCTGTAAAAGACCATTTTGGTGGAAAATGTTGGGTTGAATGGGATGATAGAGATATTGTTTTTAGAAAACCTGAATCAATAGCTCATTATACAAATGAATTAAAAGATGAAATAAATTACAGAAAATTCTTACAATATACATTCTTTAAACAATGGAGTGAATTAAAAGCTTATGCAAATAGAAATGGAATAAAAATTATTGGAGATATTCCTATATTTGTTGCTTTTGATAGTTCTGATGCATGGTCACATCCTGAACTATTTTTATTTGACGAAGAGAGAAAACCTGTTAAAGTAGCCGGTGTTCCACCTGATTACTTTAGTGCTACAGGACAATTATGGGGAAATCCATTATATAATTGGGACTATATGAAAGAGCACAATTTTAAATGGTGGATAGATAGAGTTAAAGCTAACTTAA
This sequence comes from Fusobacteriales bacterium, assembly GCA_020063625.1. Lineage (GTDB taxonomy): Bacteria > Fusobacteriota > Fusobacteriia > Fusobacteriales > Fusobacteriaceae > Hypnocyclicus. Next base: position 36,864 of record JAICDD010000007.1, on the reverse strand, counting down.
AACTTTCAGATATTATTAGAATAGATCATTTTAGAGGCTTTGCAGCTTATTGGGCTGTACCAGCTAATGAAGATACAGCAATTAATGGTGAATGGGTTCCTGCACCAGGAAAAGAGCTTTTCCAAGCAATAAGAGATGCTCTTGGAAAACTTCCTATTATAGCAGAAGATTTAGGAGTAATAACTCCTGATGTAGAAGAACTTAGAGATTATTTCAATTTCCCTGGTATGAAAATACTTCAATTTGCATTTGATTCAAAAGATGAAAGTAATCACTTGCCACATATATATTCTAAAAATACTTGTGTTTATACAGGGACTCATGATAACGAACCTATAATTGGATGGTATACAAATGCAAATCCTGATGATAGAGAGTTTGCAAAAAAATACCTTGGTATAAAAAAATCTTCTTATGATGTTCATTGGGAATTTATTACAGCAGCTTGGGCTTCTGTAGCAAATATAGCTATTGCTCCACTTCAAGATATTTTAGGATTAGGAAATGAATCAAGAATGAATACTCCAGGATTAGCAGCTGGTAACTGGCAATGGAGATATATAAAAGGTCAATTAAATAAAAAATTAGCTCTTAAATTAAGAGATTTAACAAAACTATATTTTAGATAAAAAAAACTCCCCTAAATTAGGGGAGTTTTGTATTTATTTTAAAAAGGTATTAGTATACGCCGGATTTTGTATTTGATAATCATTTATCTAGACTTATAGTTACCTATAAGTTCAAGCGACCTACCATCAGAGACAGAAACGGGCAATTTCCTATATATCTCAATTCTTGGTCTTGCTCCAGAGGGGGTTTACCTAGCTATTTTACTTTCGTAAAATACTGGTGGTCTCTTACACCACCTTTTCACCCTTACCATGTTAAATTACTTTAACTTTGGCGGTTTGTTTTCTGTGGCACTTTCCTTAAGATTACTCTCAGCAGACGTTATCTGCCCTCTTTGCCCTACGGAGTCCGGACGTTCCTCATGATTACTCATGCGATTATCTCTAATACCTATTTCTTTTCTACTACCTGCTTTATTTTTTTACATTTTGGACATTCATATATTTTTATTATTCCATTTTTACTTTCTATTTTATCTACTATATGCATATTTACATTACACTCTTTACATCTTGTTTTATCTCTTGTTTTTATATAAACTAAATATAGTGCATATATTCCAAAGCTTAATATTGTAACTAAAAATATTATTAATATTACATTTAATATATTTTTTACTATTATTTTTTTATTTTCTCTATTTTTTTCTATTGTAGTTTGTGCTTCAATACTATCTTTTTCTACAAATATTAAAATATCAGTAATATTAGCTAAAAGCTCATAAATAAAATCCTCATATTCTTGATTAATAATAAGAGGTGACAATTCATCTAATAAATTATCAATTTCGCTTTTATAATCAACAATATTTATATCATTTGTAAATTTAAGATTTATACCTATATTTCCATTTTCTTTTTTAAACAGAAGTATTATAACACTTTTTTTATCTTTTATCAATTGGTTTTCTGGTTCTTCTTTTAATATAAACACATTGATATTAACTTTTCGTTCTTTTTCAATAGTTTCTATTTTTTTATTTATTTTACTTATTTGTTCTTTATTAAAAAAATTCAACTCATCTTTTTCAATATTTGCATAAATAGTTGTTATCAATATTAAATAAATAAAAAATAATCTTTTCAGCATATAGTAAACTCCTCTATAAATAGTTAAAAATCTTCTTGTCATTAAATACTATAATATCTAATTTTGTTTCTTTTAAATCTTCTAATATAAGTTCATTAAAAAAATGCTCACTTTCATAATGTCCAATGTCTACAATGGAAAATCCTTCTTCATAGCAATCTAATGCTTCATGATATTTAATATCACCTGTAATAAATAAATCTACTTTCTCTTTTTTTACTTTTTTAAGAAATGACATTCCACTTCCATTTACAATAGCTACTTTTTTTATAAGTTTATTTTCATTATATACTAATCTTACATTATTTATATTAAGTTTTTCTTTAATTACTTCAATATAATCTAATAATTTAACTTCTTCTTTTAAATTATATATTCTTCCTAGTCCAGTATTTAATTTTAACTTATTTTCTAATTTTAATAATTCATAAGTTATCCCAACTGAATTTAATAAAGAAACAACTTTGTTTATATTTTCTATTGTATCAAAAATCTCTATAGTTTGTACATTGTTTTTTTGATTATAAAAATTATATTTTTCTAACTTTTTAAGTATTTTTTCATTGTATTCAAATTTTATTTTATATAAATTCACTATATCTTCTGAAACTATCTTACTCTTTTCTACTCCTAATTTTTTACAAATAAAATCATTTAATCCATATTTTGCTGCATCTAAATTTGTATGCATAGAATAAACTGCTATATCATTTTTTATAAGTTTTATTATTTTATCTCCTAATATAGTATTTGTATTTATCTGTTTTATCCCACTAAAAATAAAAGGATGATGTGAAATTATTAAATCTACATTATTTTTTATAGCATTTTCTACTGCATTTTCTGTTATATCTAGAGATATCTGTATCTTTTGTATATCTTTTTTTTCATCACCTATTAAAAGACCTACATTATCCCATTCTTCTGCTAAATATTTAGGATATTTTTTTTCTAATATATTTATAATATCTTTTAGTATCATTACTCCTCCCAAAGTCTTTCTCCTACATATTTTAGTTTATTTAAAGCTCTCTCTTTCAATACTCTTACTCTTTCTGCTGATATATTTAATTCACTTCCTATTTCTTTAAATGTAAATTTTCCTTCTACTGATAATCCATAATACATTTCTATTATTTTCTTTTCTCTACTATTTAATTTTTTTAATAATGTTGAGATTTTTTTCTGTTTTAATAATTTTTCTATATCTTTATCTATTTCTTCAACTGTACTATAATCTTTTATATCATAATGGTCATCACTTTCTTTACTTGTTTCTACTTTCATATCTACCATATTCATATCTATTGCATTTTTTACTTTTAATATATCTTCTTCACTTATATTTAATGCTTTAGCTATCTCTTTTATTTCAGGTTTTTTATTATTTTTATTTAAATAATCATTTTCAAACATATCAATCTTTTTATGGATTAAAAATATATAATTTGGTATTTTTATCATATTTACTCTTTTTTTAAGAGCATCTATAATCTCTTTTTTTATCCACCATGTAGCATATGTTGAAAATTTATAATTTTTTGATAAATCAAATTTATCTATTGCATTTATTAAACCTATTGTCCCTTCTTGGATAAGGTCTAAATAGTATACTCCTGCTCTACTATAATGAAGTGCTATTTTAGCTACAAGTCTAAGATTTGATGTAATTATTTTCTCTTTTGCTTCTTCATCTCCCTCTTTAGCTTTTTTTAAATACTCTCTTTCCTCTTCTTTTGTAAGTAATTCATAATTAGATATATCATGAAAATATTGGTTTAATATATCTTGTGTATAATAATTTTCTGAAAATGAAACAATGTTTTCTTCTTCATCTTCAAAATTATCGTCATCACTTATTATTTCTACATTTGACTCTACAATCTTATCTATTATTTCACAATATTCTTTTTCTGATAATTCACATTTTTCCATAAAATCTTCAAATTCTGATTGCTTAATTTGTTTTTTCTTTATTATTTCCTCTAAATTTATCATCTCTTATCTCCCCTTTATCTATAATTATCTTTTATATTATTATTAAAAATATACATTTTTCCTTTTTTAAATTAATAAAAGGCACAAAATTTTGCGCCTTTTAGCTTCTAAAATCTTCTAGTTTTTTTCTTCTACTTGGATGTCTTAATTTTCGAAGTGCTTTTACTTCTATTTGTCTTATTCTTTCTCTAGTTACTTTAAATATTTTCCCTACTTCTTCTAGAGTTCTTGGGCATCCATCATCAAGTCCATATCTAAATCTAAGTACTTTTTCTTCTCTATCACTTAAAGTTCGAAGTACCTCACTTAATTGATCTTTTAATAAATTTCTATTAGCTTCTTCATATGGACTAAGTATTTTATTATCTTCTACAAAATCTCCAAGTTCACTATCTTCTTCACTTCCAACTGGTGTTTCAAGTGAAATAGGGTCTTGATTCATCTCTAATATTTGTTTTACTTTTTCTACTTCCATATTAAGTCTTTTAGCTAAAACTTCTGGAGTAGCTTCTTTTCCTGTTTCTTGAAGATATATTCTACTCTCTTTTTTTATTTTATTTATAGTTTCTATCATATGTACAGGAATTCTTATAGTTCTACCTTGGTCTGCTATAGCTCTTGTTATTGCTTGACGTATCCACCAAGTTGCATATGTTGAAAATTTATATCCTTTTTGATATTCAAATTTTTCAACAGCTTTCATAAGTCCCATATTTCCTTCTTGAATAAGATCAAGAAGTTTTAATCCTCTATTTGTATGTTTTTTAGCAATACTTACAACAAGTCTTAAGTTAGCTTCTATAAGTTGTTGTTTACAATACTCATCCCCTTCTGCAGCCCCTTTAGCAAGTCTTATCTCTTCTTCATGAGTAAGTAATGGTATTTGACCTATTTCTCTAAGATACATTTTTATAGGCTCATCGACCATATCTATTCCACTACCTAATGATATTGCATCATTTTCTAATTTTTCTAATTCTTCTAATTCTTCTTCAAAATTAAAATCTTCATCATCTTCATCAGTAATTTCTACTATTTTTTCATCTACTGATTCTTCTTTAGATGTTTCTTCTTTTAAAGATTTTTCATCTTTTGATTCTTCTTCTATTTCTTTATTTGAGACTATTTTTATTCCTTGCTTTTCCATTCCTTCAATTAAAATTTCAACTTGTTCCGCAGGAAAGTTGTCAGGCAAATCTTTGTTTATCTCTTCATAAGATATCTTACCTTTTTCCATTGCTTTCTTTACTAAAGCAAGAACTTTTTCATTTTTTATAAACTCTCTCATTATCCTGCTTCCTCCTTAATCTATGATAAATAAATATTAAATGCAAGATTATTCTTTCTCAATATTACTCAAAATATATTGATTATAAAATTTTAGTATCTCTTCTTTTAGTTGAAGATTTTTTAGTTTTTCAAATTCTATTTTTAATTTAAAATAACTCATTGTATCATTAGTTTCTCTATATTTTTTCATTTTTTCTTTTATATCTCTACGAATGAATGCAATAAGGGTATCTAAAAAAAATTTTTCTTTTTCTTCATTATTTGAAAGCTTAAAATTAAGATTTACTATATCTAAAATCTCTTTTTTATTTTCTTCACTAAATTCATTAGAATTTAATATTTCTTTCAATCCTTTATCTTTTTTTAACATATAATTTTTTATTAAATTAAAATATTCATCTTTAAATTCATAAGATTTAAAATACTCTATATAATCTTTATTCAAAAAAAATATTCTAATTATATCTTCTTCTATCTTATCTCTTTTTTTTATTTTTTGTTTTTCTACAAAATTATTTATTATTTCTGTATTATATACTCTAGTCTTTTTATTTTTATCTATAAGTATATCTTTTAATACATCTATTTCTATATCTATTTGCTTAGAAAATTTTTCTATATATAAATTTTTTTCCAGCTCACTATTTATATTTTGAAAAAATTCTTTAAAATGTTCTATAAACTTTTTTTTCCCTACTATATCATTTATGTTATATAAATTTACATATTTTTCATATAAAAATTGAAAATCTTCTTTTGATTCTTTTATTGCTTCTAAAAATTTAGCTTTTCCAAATTTTGTAAGTAATTCATCTGGATCTTTTGCATCTTTATATGTTACAATTTTGATATTAAATCCATTAGATTTCAATATCATTATAGCTCTTTCAGTTGCTTCTTGTCCTGCATTATCCATATCATATGCTATTATTACATTAGAAGTAAATTTTTTTAATAATTTTGCTTGACTTTCTGTAAGTGATGTCCCAAGAGATGCTATAGCTGTATTAAATCCAAAGCTTTTTGCTCTAAGTACATCCATGTATCCTTCCATAAGAATAGCATAATTTTTCTTTTTTATTTCAAAACCCTTTTCTTCTATTCCATAAAGATTTCTACCTTTATTAAATACAACGGTTTCTGGTGAGTTTAGATATTTAGCAATATCTTTTCTATCTTCTAATATCCGTCCACCAAATCCTATTATATTTCCTGAAACAGAATATATAGGAAACATTATCCTATCTCTAAAAGTATCATAATATCCATTTTCACCTTGCTTAATAAGTCCTACAGCTTTTATATCTTCTATGTTATAAGACTTATTTAACAAGTATTCATATAAACTATTCCAGTTGTTTAATGAATATCCAATATTATATTTTTTTATAAAATCAACACTAAATCCTCTTTTATATAGGTAATCTAATGCACTTCTACCATCATTTTTAAAAATATTCTCTTTATAAAATTCTAAAGCTTCATTTAATATTTCATAATAAATACTATTTTTTTCATTGATTTTATTGTATTTACCTATTACTTTTATATTTATATTATATTTTTTAGCAAGTTCTAGTACTGCCTCTTCATATGATATCTTATGATACTCTTTATAAAAAGTAATAGGATTTCCACCTTTTCCACATACAAAACATTTAGATATATTTTTAGAAGGACTAATCATAAAAGATGGATTCCTATCCTGATGAAAAGGACACAATCCTTTATAATTAGCCCCTGTTTTTTGTAATGGAACATATTCAGAAACTACATCTACTATATTTACATTGTCTAAAAGCTTTTGTATATCTTCTTCTCGAAATTTTAGCCTCATTATTTTACCTCAAAAAATAGATTAAATACCATTATAAATTATAGTACATTTTTTGAATATATTCAAGTTATATTTGTTTAGTTTTAAGATTTTTTTAAGGTTCTACTATATTTTCTTTTAACCCATCACTTATATGTATATTATTATTTTTATCTACTACAAAAGCTTCCATACCATTATATTTCTTAATAAAATCAAATATTTTTTTATAATTAAATGAAAAAAGAGCTGTAGAATATATATCAGCAAGAAAAGCATTATCAGCTACAATAACCACCATTTTATTTTCACTAGAAGGATATCCAGTTTTAGGATTTAAAATATGATGATATCTCTTACCATCAATTTCTACATATGTTTGATAATCACCTGATACTCCTATTGCTCTATCTGATATAGAAAGTATTTTTAATATTTCTTTTGGATTATTAGGATTTTGAAGACCTATTCTCCAATTTTTTCCTTGTTTATCTCCTATAAGCTCTATACTTGATAGTGCTGATATAAATGCTGAATTTATTCCTTCTGATTTTAATACTTCTTTTGCTTTATAAATAGCATATCCTTTTAAAAAAGAACCTGTATCTATTTTTTGCTCTTTATTTTTTAAATACATTTTATTATTATCTATAATAATATTTTTATAATTTACTAATTTTAATGTGTTTTCTAATTCTTCTTTAGATGGAATTTTTACTTTAGCTTCTTCATTATAAAATCCCCATAACTCTAATAATGGGGAAACTGTAATATCATACATTTCATCACTTTCTTTAGAAACTTCTAATACTTTTTTCATTAAAATTTTAGCTTCTTCAGCTAAGATTATCTCTTTATTTTTAGATGAATTCAGTTTATAAAACAAGCTATTTTCCACTTTAGTATTATAATTAGTATCTATACGTTTTATTTCTTCAAATGCTTTATTTGTAGCTTCTTCAGCTAATTTTATATTTTTTTCGTAAATTATTATTTTAATTAAAGTCCCAAAAGCAAACTCTGTTTTTTCATATTTTTCTACTTTAGTTCCACATCCTAAAATTACAATCATTAAAAATAATATAATTATTTTATTTATCTTCACTTGTTTCATTTTGACTCTCTTCTTTTAATGGTTTATCAGTATAAGTAATTTTATCATTTAAAATTTCTTTAAATACTGTCTGTACCATTGTAGATTTTGGTCCTACTTTTACTACTGGACTTTCTCCTCTTAATAAGTTTCTTCCTCTTCTTCCCGCTACTATTGTTAGTATATATTTATTTGGTATCTTTTCTAATAATTCGTCATACATTTTCTTTTTATTCTCTATTTTATTCATTTTCCCCTCCTATTTTCCTCTCTTTATTATTTCTATTAATTTTTTTATTGAACTTTCTACATTCTCATTTACTATTACTTCATCATAATATTTTTCATATTCCATCTCTTTTAAAGAATTTTTTAATCTAGTTTGAATTACTTCTTCACTATCCGTATTTCTTCCTCTAAGTCTTTTTTCTAATTCTTCTGCACTTGGTGCTTTAAAAAAGATAAGTTTAGCATCTGGAAACTTTTCCTTTACTTGAAGTCCGCCTTGCACATCTATTTCAAGTATTACATCTTCTCCATTTTCTAATTTTTTTTCTACTTCTTTTTTTAATGTACCATAATAATTTCCATGTACATTTGCATATTCAAGAAACTCATCATTTTTTATTGCTTCTTGAAATTGTTCCATAGTATAAAAGTGATAATCTACTGTATCTACTTCACCTACTCTTGGTTTTCTTGTTGTTGCAGACACAGCTAATGTCATATCAAGTTCTTTCCTAACTAGCTTTGTAACTGTTGATTTTCCCGCACCACTAGGACCAGATACTATAAATAATCTACCTTTCATTATTTTTCTCCTTTTTCTATTCTTCCTAATAATGTTTCTGGATTTATAGCTGACATAATTACATGATTACTATCTGTAATAATTAATGCTCTTGTTTTTTTTCCATTTGTAGCATCTATCAATAAATTTTCATTTTTAGCTCTTTCTTTTAATCTTTTACTAGGAGCAGTATCTGGATTTACAATAGCTATTATTCTATCTTTCATTGCTATATTTCCAAATCCAATTCTTATTACACTCATTTCTCCTCCTAATTTTACTCTATATTCATAACTTGTTCTCTTATTTTTTCCACTTCACTTTTGCATTCAACTACAAGCTTTGATATTTCATAATAGTTACTTTTTACTCCCATTGTATTTAATTCTCTAAATATTTCTTGAAGTATAAAGTCTAATTTTTTACCTATATAATTATTTTTACTATTTAATTCTATTAAAAATTGTTCTAAATGACTTATAAGTCTAGAATATTCTTCTGATATATCACTTCTATCTGTCAAAATAAGTATCTCTTTTAAAATATCCTCTTCTTTTACTTCTATCTCATTTTTATAATTATTTATTTTCTCTAATAATCTATTTTTATAATTTTCTACTACTTTTTCTTTTAAATAACTTATATCTTTGATATTATTTTTTATATTTTCAACAAGGTTTATAAAATACTCTCTTAATCTTTCACCTTCAGTTTGTTTCATCTCATTTATCTTATCTATTACTTTATTTAAAACAGGTAATATAAATTCAATATATTCATTTTCATCTATCTCTATATCTTGTTTATTTATACTATTACTATATTTTACTATCATATCTATCTTATTTTCAAGTTTTAATGAAAAATCATTTTCTATTTCATTTAATATTTTCATATATGACAGTGCATTATTTCTATTATAATAATACAAATTTTCATTTTCTCTTTTATCTTCAAAATTTATTTTTAATTCAATATATCCTCTATGAATCTTTTTACCTATTTCAGTTTTTAGAGTATTTTCTAAAAAATTTAAAAAAGCTGGCATTTTTATTTTTATATTTAATCCTTTATTATTAACACTTTTCATTTCAAGTGATATTCTAAATTTTTCATTTTCTTCTATAACTTTAGAATATCCTGTCATACTTCGCATAAGTACCGCCCCTTTTAAAATAATTTATAAATTAATAGGCGACTAAATAAGTCGCCATATTATTATTTCTCTTCTTTTACTAAAGGTTCTATATATTTATATGCATTAAATCCTGTTCCTGCTGGTATTTTCTTACCTATGATTACATTTTCTTTTAATCCATTTAGGTAATCTTCTTTACCTTCAATAGCTGAATTTGCAAGAACTTTTGTAGTTTCTTGGAATGATGCTGCTGAGATAAAGCTTTCTGTATTTACTGCTGCTTTTGTAATACCTTGTATTACAGGTACATATTTAATTGTTCTTTTACCTTCTGCTTTTAATTTTTCATTTTCAATATCAAGTGTTTTTTTGTCAATTACTTCATCTTCTAAGAATAATGAATCACCTGAATCAACAATTTTTACTTTTCTAAACATTTGTTTTACTATAATTTCTATATGTTTATCATTTACAGTAACTCCTTGCTCTCTATATACCTCTTGTACTGCTTCAAGTATATATTGCTGAGCTGCAACTAATCCTTTTATTGCAAGTATATCATGTGGAGAAATAACTCCTTCTATTAGCTTATCTCCTGGATTAATAATTTGTCCATCAGTTACTATAATATGTTCTCCTGCTGGGATTAAGTATTCTTTATAATCATTTTCATTTTCTAGAGAATGAATATTAACAATTATCATATTTTTCTTTCTCTTACCAGGTATTCTTACTCTTCCACCTACTTCACTTACTATTGCTTTTCCTTTAGGTGTTCTTGCTTCAAATAATTCTTGTACTCTTGGAAGACCTCCAGTGATATCTTTTGTACCACTACCTGTTTTTATAATTTTTGCTAATATTTCTCCTTTTTTAACTTCTGCATTTTCTTCTACCATTAAGTATGCACCATAAGGAATTCTATATTCAGCTACTTTTTTATTTTGCTTATCAAATATAACTATTCTAGGAGTTATATCTCCTGCTTCCATTGGTTTTACAGCAAGTCTTTCTATTACATTGTATTTCTCATCATGTATCTCTTTTACATATATTTCTCTATATTCTACTCTTCCATCTTTTTCAGTAATTATTGGATTATGATAAGGATCAAATTCAACTAATATTGTTCCTTTTTCAACTTTATCTCCCTCTTTTACTCTAAGGATAGAACCTGTAGGTATTTCATATTCATTTGGCTCTATTATTATTTTAGCTGATTGAGAAACAACTATTTTTTCATTATTGTATTCTAATAGTCTCATATCTTTAAACTCAATTGTTCCACTATTTTCAGCTTTAATATCTTTTTGAACTTCTGTAGCTTGTGCTACCCCTCCTGTATGGAATGTTCTCATTGTAAGCTGAGTTCCTGGTTCTCCAATTGATTGTGCAGCAATAACTCCTACTGCTTCTCCTAAAAGAATTTCTTGATGGTTAGATAGATCCATTCCATAACATTTTTGACAAACTCCTTTTTCAAGGTCACATGTTAATGGTGATCTTATTTTTACTTTATTTATTCCTTTAGCTTTGATTTCTTCGATTAATTCTTTTCTAATCATTGTATTTCTTGGAGCTATTACTTCTCCTTCAAATACTAAATCTTCTGCTAATACTCTACCATTTATTCTTTCTTCTAGTTTTTCTATAACATTTCCTTCTACTACTAAGTCAGCTACTTCTATTCCATTATGAGTTCCACAATCATGTTCATTAACTATAACTTCATGAGATATATCTACAAGTCTTCTTGTTAAATATCCTGAATCGGCTGTTCTTAATGCAGTATCTGCTAGACCTTTTCTTGCTCCATGTGATGACATAAAGAATTCTAATATATTAAGTCCTTCTCTAAAGTTAGCTTTAATTGGGATTTCTATGATTCTTCCTTGTGTATCTGCCATTAGACCCCTCATTGCTCCAAGCTGTCTCATTTGTCTCATTGATCCTCTGGCACCTGAGTTAGCCATCATGAATACTGGGTTAAATTCATCTAAGCTATTTTTCATAGCTTCTGTTACTTCATTTGTTGCTCTATCCCATACAGATACTGTTCTTCTATATCTTTCTTCATTTATTATTTTACCTTGTCTATATTCATTTTCAATTTGCATTACTTCTTCTTCAGCTTTTCTTAATATCTCTGCTTTTTCTTTTGGTATTTCTATATCTTCTATACCAACAGTTATTCCAGCAAATGTAGCATAATGATATCCAAAGTTTTTAATATCATTTATAAGCTCTGAAGTAAGAGTAAATCCATATTTTTCATATAATAAACTAATAAGTTTTTTAAGTTCTGATTTACCAAAAGTAACATTATAATTTCTTACTTCTTCTGGTAACATCTCATTAAATAAAATTCTTCCTGGAGTAGTTTCAACTAATTCTCCATTTATTCTTACTTTTATTATACTATGAGTATCTATTACCTTTGTTTGATATGCAGTTATTACTTGATCTATATTAGAGAAAATTTTCCCTTCTCCTTTTGATCCTTTTTTATCTTTTGTCATATAATAACATCCCATAACCATATCTTGTGATGGTACTGCAATTGGCTGTCCATTTGCAGGTGAGATTATATTATTTGGTGCAAGCATAAGAAGTTTTGCTTCCATTATAGCTTCTGGTGAAAGCATTAAATGTACTGCCATTTGGTCTCCATCGAAATCGGCATTAAATGCTGAACATACTAATGGATGAAGTCTAATTGCTTTACCTTCTATAAGTACTGGTTCAAATGCTTGAATTGATAATCTATGAAGTGTAGGAGCTCTGTTTAGTAACACAGGATGGTCTTGTATTACATCTTCTATTACATCCCACACTTTATCATCTGCTTCTTCTACAAGTTTTTTAGCAGTTTTTATGTTTGTAGCTATTTCTCTTTTTACAAGCTCTCTCATTATAAATGGTTTATATAACTCTAAAGCCATTTTTTTAGGAATACCACATTGATTCATTTTTAAACTAGGTCCTACAACGATAACCGATCTTGCAGAATAATCTACCCTTTTTCCTAGTAAGTTTTGTCTAAATCTTCCTTGTTTTCCTTTTAACATATCAGAAAGAGATTTTAATTCTCTATTATTTTGTGTAACAACTGGTTTTCCTCTTCTACCATTATCTATTAAAGCATCTACTGCTTCTTGTAACATTCTTTTTTCATTTTTTACAACGATTTCAGGTGCATTTATGTCCATTAATCTTTTTAATCTATTATTTCTATTTATAACTCTTCTATATAAGTCATTAAGATCAGATGTAGCAAATCTCCCACCATCTAATTGTACCATTGGTCTAAGGTCAGCTGGTATAACTGGAAGTTCTCTAAGTATCATCCAATCAGGTTTATTTCCTGAATTAATAAAATCTCTTACAATTTTTAATCTTTTAACTATTTTTTTTCTTTTTTGTGCAGAATTTACATCTGCTAACTCTTTTTCTAATTCTTTATGTAGTGCATCTAAATCTAAATTTTCTAAAAGTTTTAATATAGCTTCTGCACCCATTTTAGCTTCTATTTTATTTTTATATTGTTGTTTATATAGTTTGTACTCTCTTTCTGTTAATATTTTCCCTACTTTTACAGAGCTTTCATGACTTTCTGTTACTATATATCTAGCAAAATATAATACAGATTCTAATTCTTTAGGACTTATTCCTAAAATCAGACTCATTTTATTAGGAGTACCTTTTGAATACCAAATATGAGATACAGGGGCTGCAAGTGATATATGCCCCATTCTTTCTCTTCTTACTTTAGATTTAGTTACTTCTACTCCACATTTCTCACAAACTAAACCTTTATATCTCATTCTTTTATATTTTCCACAAGCACATTCCCAATCTTTAGTTGGTCCAAATATTCTTTCACAGAATAGACCTTCCATCTCAGGATTAAGCGTTCTATAGTTTATAGTTTCAGGTTTTTTTACTTCACCATAAGACCATTCTCTTATTTTTTCTGGAGAAGCTAACCTAATTCTAATACGATCAAACTTTTTTATATTCATATAATATAAAGCCTCCTTAAAAAAGTTCTTTAACTTCTTTTATATTATTACTTTTCAGTTTTTTTCAAATCTGCTAAAGAAAACTCTGTAATCTCATCTTCTTTTAAACTTTCTCTATCTATATCAATAGTTTCTCCATCATCAGTAAATAGTTCTACATCTAATGCTAATGATTGGAATTCTTTTAATAATACTCTAAATGATTCTGGAATATCTGGATCTGGCATCTCTTCACCTTTTACTATTGCTTCATAAGTTTTTGTTCTTCCTACAACATCATCTGATTTTACAGTTAACATTTCTTGTAAAATATTTGATGCTCCATATGCTTCAAGAGCCCATACTTCCATTTCTCCTAATCTTTGTCCTCCAAATTGAGCTTTACCTCCTAAAGGTTGTTGAGTAACTAATGAATATGGTCCTATTGCCCTAGCATGCATTTTATCTTCTACTAAGTGATGTAGTTTTAACATATACATTCTACCTACAGTTACTGGATTATCAAACTTTTCTCCAGTTCTACCATCATATAATGTTACTTTACCACTTCTATCAAATCCAGCTTTCTCTAAGTAATCTTTAATTTGCTCTTCTGAAGCACCGTCAAATACTGGAGTTGCTATATGTGTTCCTCCATTTAAGTTACCCATTGCAAGTCCTAAATGTACTTCTAATACTTGTCCTATATTCATACGTGAAGGAACTCCAAGTGGATTAAGTAATATATCTAAATGTGTTCCATCTTCTAAGAAAGGCATATCTTCTGCTGGAAGTACTCTTGAAACAACACCTTTATTTCCATGTCTACCTGACATCTTATCTCCAACATTTATTTTTCTCTTTTCAGCAACAAATATTCTTATTACTTTATTTACTCCAGCTTTTAATTCATCACCATTTTCTCTAGATAATTCTAGTACTTCTACTACTGTTCCTTTAGAACCATGTGGCATTCTAAGTGATGTATCTCTTACATCTCTAGCTTTTTCTCCAAATATAGCTCTAAGTAATTTTTCTTCAGCAGGAGGCTCTGTTTCTCCTTTTGGTGTAGTTTTTCCTACTAAAATATCTCCTGGTCCTACTTCTGCTCCAATTCTAATAATCCCATTTTCATCAAGATTTCTAAGTGCTTCTTCACTTACATTTGGTATTTCTCTAGTAATTTCCTCATCACCAAGTTTTGTTGATCTTGCTTCTATTTCATATTCATCTATGTGAATTGATGTAAACACATCATCTTTTCTAAGTCTATCTGATATTAATATCGCATCCTCGAAGTTATATCCTTCCCATGGCATAAATGCTAGTAAGATATTTCTTCCAAGTGCTAAATCTCCACCTTGAGTTGCTGGTCCGTCAGCTAAAATAGTTCCTACATTAACTTCTTCACCTAAATCAACTAATGGTTTTTGATGTAAACACATAGCTTGGTTTGATCTTTCAAAATTAAGTAGTCTATATATATGTTCTTTACCTTTTTCATCTTCTATAACAACTTTTTTAGCATCTACTGCTACTACTTTTCCTTTTACTTTAGATGTAACAACTGCTCCAGAATCTACTGCTACTTTTCTTTCCATACCAGTTCCTATATAAGGAGCTTCTGTTCTAAGTAATGGTACTGCTTGTCTTTGCATGTTTGATCCCATTAGTGCCCTGTTAGCATCATCATGCTCTAAGAATGGTATAAGTCCTGCTGATACAGATACAACTTGTTTTGGTGATACATCTAAATAATGTACTTTCTCTCTTGGTACATGTGTTATTTCATGTCCATATCTACATACAGCTTCCTCTTCTAACATTCCATTTTCATCTACTTTAGTATCTGCTTGCGCTATAAATAATCCTTCTTCTTCATCTGCAGCTAAATATACTATTTCATCAAATAATGCTTTTCCATTTTCTACTTTTACAAATGGAGTTTCAACAAATCCATATTTATTAACTTTTGCATAAGTTGCAAGCGACCCTATAAGTCCTATATTTGGTCCCTCTGGAGTTTCTATTGGACAGATTCTACCATAATGTGAATCATGTACGTCTCTTACTTCGAATCCAGCTCTTTCTCTTGAAAGTCCTCCTGGACCTAATGCTGATATTCTTCTTTTATGTGTAAGTTCTGCTAGCGGATTTGATTGGTCCATAAATTGTGATAATTGTCCACTACCAAAGAAATCTAAAATTAATGCATTTAATGGTCTTGTGTTTAATAAACTTTGTGGTGTAAGGCTAGTAGCTTCTTGTACTGTCATTTTTTCTTTAATCATTTTAGTCATTTTAGCCATTCCGCTTCTTATTTGCATAAGAAGTAATTCTCCTACACCTCTAACACGTCTATTTGATAAATTATCTATATCATCTGTATTTCCAGTTCCATTAATTAATTTTTTCAAATATTTAATAGTACTTACAACATCATCTTTTGTAAGTAAAATTTCATTTTCTGGAAGATTTAATTTAAGTCTTTTATTCATTTTATATCTTCCAACAATAGCTAAATCATATCTTTGAGGATTAAAAAACATTTGTCTAATTAAAGATCTAGCACTATCTGGTGTAACTAAATCTCCAGGTCTTAATTTTCTAAATACCTCTAATACTGCTTCTTCGCTATTTTTAGTATTATCATGAATTATAGAGTTTGCTAGTACTTTATCTTCTGGTTTTACTTCCCAAAATACTACTTCTTCTATACCTAAATTTAATATTTTATTAACTGTTTCTTCATCTATAACTTTTTCTGACTCTAAAATTACTTCTCCAGTTTCTTCATCATAGATTTCTTCTTTTAAAAAACTTCCTTCTAATTTTGTTCTTAATACTTCTACTAACTCATCTTTAGAATCATACTTAGCTATGTATTCTTTTAATGATAAAGATTTTGTTTCAAAAAATTCTTCTAGAATTTCAGTATTAGTATTAAAAAATTCAACTGCTTTTAAA
This sequence comes from Fusobacteriales bacterium, assembly GCA_020063625.1. Lineage (GTDB taxonomy): Bacteria > Fusobacteriota > Fusobacteriia > Fusobacteriales > Fusobacteriaceae > Hypnocyclicus. Next base: position 20,052 of record JAICDD010000007.1, on the reverse strand, counting down.
AATACAGTTGCTAATACTTTTTTCTTTCTATCAATTTTTACATTTAAAAAATCATTTTTATCAGTTTCAAATTCTAACCAAGTTCCTTTATATGGAATTATTTTCCCAACAAAAAGATCTTTTCCTGTTTGGATATTCATCTCTTTATTAAAAGAAACTCCTGGCGATCTATGTAACTGTGAAACAACAACTCTTTCTGCTCCATTTATAATAAAAGTAGCTCTTTCTGTCATTAAAGGAATTTCACCAAAATAAACAAGTGTTTCTTGTATCTCATCTCCAGCTTTTTTATTTATTAGTCTAAGCTTTACTTTAAGAGAGGCTGAGTATGTTTTTCCTCTTTTTTTACACTCTAACTCATCATTTAATGGAAAATCATTTTCATGAAGTTCATACCACATATATTCTAGTCTTATATCTCCATTAGATGACTCTATTGGAAACATTTCTCTAAAAGCTTGCTCTAATCCTTTATTCTCTCTATTATTTGGAGCTTTCTTAGCTTGTATAAAATCTTCGTATGAGCTAAGCTGGAATTCTAAAAAGTGTGGCATTTCCCCCCTCTCTTTAATTCTTCCAAAATTCAATCTCTCGATCAATTTACTCATTAAGATTCTCACCCCTCATATAGTATTTACATTTAATAATTAATAAAATTTGTGTATCATAATAAACAAATCTCACCAATTATTAAATAATTATTAATAAGACTAATAAGGCACTCCTAAAGAAGTGCCTTATTCTATTATTCTAGCATGATTATTTAACTTCTACTTTTGCTCCTGCTTCTTCTAATTGTTTTTTAATATCTTCAGCTTCGTCTTTAGAAACACCTTCTTTAATTACTCCACCAGCTTCTGCTAATTCTTTAGCTTCTTTTAATCCTAATCCAGTTATTCCTCTTACAACTTTAATTACGTTGATTTTTTTAGCTCCTGCTTCTACTAATACTACATCAAATTCAGTTTTTTCTTCTGCAGCTTCTCCAGCTCCAGCAGCTGCTACTGCTACAGGTGCAGATGCAGTTACTCCAAAGTGCTCTTCTAATGCTTCTACTAATTCTTTTAATTCTAATACAGTCATTGCTTCTAAATCAGCTATAAACTTTTCTTTATCAAATGCCATTTTTATTATTCCTCCTTAAATATTTTATTTTTTTATTTATACTATAATTAAGCTATTAAGCTTCTTTTGTGTCTGCTATTGCGTTGAATGCATAAGCAAGTTTTCTTACTGGACCTAACATTCCATTTAATACCATAGAAAGTAGTTGCTCTCTTGAAGGTAGTTTTGCTAAAGCTTCTATTGTAGCTACATCTGCTTTTTTACCTTCAACTAAACCAGCTTTTATATTGAATAAATCACCTTTAGCTTTTCCAAACTCATAGATAACTTTAGCTGGCGATACTGGATCTGCCCCTAATGCGAAAGCAGTTGTACCATTTAATTCTTCTTCGAAGTCAGCTTCTACTCCAGCTTCTTTTAAAGCTAATTTAAATAGTCTATTTTTAGCTACGAAATAATCAACACCAGCTTCTCTAGTTTGTTTTCTTAATTGATCTGCTTCTACAGCTGATAAACCTTTATAATCAACCATTATAACTGCTTGAGAAGCTTTGATTTTTTCTGCTAATTCAGCAACTATTTGTTTTTTAGCATCATTTGCCATTCCCATTTCACCTCCTCTTAATAAAAAACCTCCGTCCCAAAGACAAAAGACGAAGGTTGCAAGTAATTAAGGTCGGTCTATCTTATAAACCTTAACCTCGGTAGGATTTTTAAGTTTGCACCCCTACTGTCTTTGGCTTAGTTTTTATATTTTAAATATAAAATTTTATAACTCTTTTGATAATGCTATAGGATCAATTTTTATTCCTGGTCCCATAGTTAATGATACAGCTACTGTTCTTAAATATTGTCCTTTAGACGCCGCAGGTTTTAATCTATTGATTTCCACCATAAACGCTTTAAAGTTTTCTTCTAATTTAGATACTTCAAAATCAGCTTTACCAATCGGTACGTGAATAGAACCTAATTTATCTACTCTGAAAGCTAATTTACCTTTTTTAAACTCTTGAACAGCTGTAGCTATATCAGCAGTTACTGTTCCAGATTTAGGGTTAGGCATTAATCCTTTTGTTCCTAATATTCTTCCTAATCTTCCTAATTTAGGCATCATATCTGGAGTAGCTATAACTATATCAAATTCAAACCATCCTTGTTGAATTTTAGTAATATATTCATCTGCTCCAGCATAATCTGCTCCAGCTTCTAAAGCTTTATCTATATTTTCACCTTGAGTTATCGCTAAAACTCTTACAGTTTTACCAGTTCCGTGAGGTAATACAACTGTACCTCTTACTTGTTGATCTGCATGTCTAGGATCTACACCTAATCTTAATGCTACTTCAACTGTTTCTACGAATTTCGCAGTTCTTGTTTTTGTTACTAATTCTAAAGCTTCACTAGCTGTATATAATTTAGTTTTATCAACTAATTTTGCTATTTCTAAATATTTTTTACCTCTTTTTTTTGCCATTCTTTCCTCCTTTTGTGGTTAAACGGATTTATCCTACCACTAAATTCACATCTATAATATAAGCAATTAATCTTCGATTTTTACTCCCATACTTCTACATGAACCAGCTATCATTCTCATAGCAGCTTCTACATCTGCTGCATTTAAATCTGCCATTTTTGTTTCTGCTATTTCTTGTAATTTAGCTTTTGTTATTGTTCCAGCTTTTTCTTTTAATGAGTTTGAAGCTCCTTTTGATATTCCAGCAGCTTTTTTAATTAAATCTGATGCTGGTGGAGTTTTTAATACAAAACTAAAACTTCTATCTTTGTATACACTAATTTCTACAGGAATTACAAATCCCATTTTATCTTGAGTTTTAGCGTTAAACGCTTTACAGAATTCCATTATATTAACACCGTGTTGTCCTAAAGCAGGCCCTACAGGTGGTGCTGGATTAGCTTTCCCAGCTTGTAATTGTAATTTTATTTTTCCTACTACTTCTTTTGCCATTTTATATTTTTACACCTCCGTAATATTCGTGGTAATAATGATCTCTCTCCCACAAAAAGGTATTAAACCTTTTCAACTCCATCAAATTCTACTTCAACCGGAGTCATTCTACCAAATATATCTATCATTATTTTTACTTTTTTGTGATCGAAGTCAATATTAGATACTTTTCCTTCACTACCTTCAAAACTTCCTTTTATTATTCTCACAACATCATCAATATCATACCCTAAATTTATCTTAGGTTCTGATTTTTTCTCTGTTTCCAATCCTATCATCGCAAACAGTTTGTGCACCTCTTCATCTTCCATTGGAATAGGTTCTGCTCCAACTCCAACAAATCCAGTTACACCATTTGTATTTCGAATAACATACCAAGCATCACTATCTACTCTATACCCGATACCTTCGTTATTCTCTTCTCTTTCAGCTAACATTTCTACCATTACATATCCAGGAAATATTTTTCTAGAGATAACTTTTTTCTTACCTCTTCTCATTTCTACACTTTCCTCTTCTGGCACTATTATTCTAAAAACTTTATCTGTTAGATTTAAAGTTTCTATTCTTTTTTCAAGGTCTGTTTTAACCTTTTTTTCGTAACCAGAATATGTATGGATAATATACCATTTTTTTTCAAATTTCAAACCGTTAATTTCCATTACTTATCCTCCAAAAATGGTAGATAGCTTGTCAATAAATCTTGAAAACACCAAGTCAAAAACACCTATGTAAATGCTGACAAAAATACTTATTATCGCCACTAATAAAGTAGCATTAGTTATTTCTTCTTTTTTAGGCCATCTTACCTTTTTTATTTCATCGTTTATTTCTTTGAAAGTCTTTCTTATAGAAGCCATACACACGCCACCTTTTAATTTAAAATGGCAGGTCAAGAGGGACTCGAACCCCCAACCCTCGGTTTTGGAGACCGATGCTCTACCAATTGAGCCATTGACCTGCATGCTTTTAATTTATTTTAGTAAACCTTCGTCAATTTTCTTATTTTTTTACTTCTTTATGTACTGTAGCTTTTTTGTCAAATTTACAATATTTTTTAAGTTCTAATCTTTCTGGTGTGTTTTTTTTGTTTTTACTTACACTGTAATTTCTGTTTTTGCATTCTGTACATTCTAATAATACATTTACTCTCATTTTTACACCTCCATTTAAATCGGAATTCTTTTTTTCCTCCCATACCATTAATTTGGTGTGGTATAACGACCTTAAACGCTAAGTCGCAAAGTATCATACCATAATTAATTTTATTTGTCAATATTTTTTGTTTGAAAAATATTAATTTTTTTTGCTCATTTTTTTAGATTTTTCTACACATTTTTCCATTGCTGATATTACTGCGCTTCTTAATCCTTTTTTTTCTAATTCTGCTACTGCTTCTATAGTAGTTCCCCCTGGTGAGCAAACTTTATCTTTTAATAGTCCTGGATGCTCTCCTGTTTCTAATACCATTTTTGCTGCTCCCATTACTGTTTGAGCTGCAAATTTATACGCCATATCTCTACTCATTCCATGTAATACTGCTCCATCTGCCATTGCTTCAATAAACATATATACATATGCAGGTGCACTTCCACTTACTGCTATTACAGCATCAATTAATTTTTCATCTACTATTTCACTTTTACCAAAACTATCTATTATTTTTTTTGTTTTCTCTAATTCTTCATTAGTTATATTATTATTTATAGAGATAGAACTCATACCCATTCCTACAAGTGCAGGTGTATTTGGCATAACTCTTATTACTTTTTTGTCATTTCCTATAACACTTTCTATAGTTGAAATCAATACTCCTGCTGCTATACTTATTATTATTTTATTTCCTATTATAGTTTTTATCTCATTTAATACACTTTCTATAATATTTGGTTTTACTGCTAATACAATATAATCTGTATATTTTATTGTATCTATAATAGTTCCATCTTTTTTAAAATTTACTAAATATTTTTCACCTATTTTTTGCTCTTTATTTTTATCTTTATCATATATAAAAATATTTTCTCTTGCAGTTAATTTTGAATCAATTATTCCTGCTAAAATCGCTTCTCCCATATTTCCGCAGCCAATAATAGCTATTTTCATATTTTCTCCTTCTTTCTATTCTCTTATTTGTCCATTTCCTCTAATTATATATTTTAAACTTGTTAATTCATTTATTCCCATAGGCCCTCTTGCATGAAGTTTTTGAGTACTTATTCCTATTTCTCCTCCAAAACCAAACTCTCCACCATCTGTAAATCTAGTAGAAGTATTTACATATACTGCAGCAGCATCTACTTCATTTAAAAATTTTTCTGCATTATTATAATTTTCAGTAATTATTGATTCAGAATGCATACTTCCATATTTATTTATATGTTCTATTGCTTCATTTATATTTTCTACTGTTTTTATTGATACTATTAAATCTAAATATTCTGTTTCCCAATCTTCTTCTGTTGCTTCAACTGCATTTTTTAAATATTTTATACTATCTTTATCTGCTCTTATTTCTACATTTTTCTCTACTAATGCTTTTTCTAAATCTGGTAATATTTCTTCTAATTTTTCTTTATTAATAAGTATTGTTTCTATTGCATTACATACTCCTGGTCTTTGTGTTTTTGCATTTACTGCTATTTTGATTGCTTTTTCTTTATCAGCAAATTCATCTATATATAGATGACATAATCCTGCTCCAGTCTCTATCATTGGAATAGTTGCATTTGCTTGTATTGCTTTTTTTAATCCTTTCCCACCTCTAGGAATTATTACATCTATATATTCATTTAATGTAATTAATTCTTGTACAAGTTCTCTTTCTGTTCTTTCAACTAATTGCACAGCACCTTCAGGTAATCCATATTTTTCTCCTGCTTTAGCAAATATTTCTTTTAATACTTTATTTGAGTAAAGTGCATCACTTCCACCTCTAAGTATTATTGCATTTCCTGATTTTAAAGCTAAAGCACCTGCATCTATTGTAACATTTGGTCTTGACTCAAAAATCATAGCAATAACTCCAAGTGGTACTCTTACTTGAGTTATACTCATACCTTTTTTATGTTTAAATCCTTTTTCTATTTTTCCAATAGGGTCTGTAAAATCAGCTATCTGTCTTACTCCTTCTGCCATAGATTTTATTCTAGCATCAGTAAGTGTAAGTCTATCTATAAATGCTTTTGATAATCCTTTTTCTTTTCCAGCTTCTAAATCTTTTTTATTTTCTTCTTTTATATATTCTGCATTTTTAATAAGTTCTTCTGCTAAATTATATAAAATATTATTTTTAGTTTCTGTACTCATTGTAGCTAAAATTTTTGAAGCTTCTTTAGCTTTTTTCCCAAGATTTAAAATATACTCACTCATAGTTTCCTCCTTAGTTTATATACATATTATCTATATGTATTACTTCATCATAATCTTTATATCCCAATATTTTTTCTATTTCGCTACTCTTTTTACCTATTATTTTATTAAGTTCTTCTGAAGAATAATTTATAAGTCCTACTCCTATTTCGTTATTTTCCATATCTTTTATTAAGATACTACTTCCTTTTTCAAAAAAACCTTCAACTTTTTTTATACCAATAGCTAATAGACTTTTGTGTTTTTGCATAGCTTTTACTGCTCCACTATCAATATAAATTATTCCCTCTTTTTTACTACTGTATTTTATCCAATGTTTTTTATGATTTAATTTTTTTGAATTTGATTTAAAATATGTACCTATCTCTTTTCCTTCTAGTATTTCAATAAGATTATACGGATTCTCTCCATGTGCTATTATCATTGCTATACCAAAATTAGTACATATTTCTGCAGCTTTTATTTTAGTTGCCATTCCACCAGTCCCAAACTTACTTCCTGCACCTTTTGCTAATTTTTTTATATTATCATCAATATTTTCTACTGTTTTTATAAGTTTTGCATTTTTATTTTCTTTTGGATTATCATCATAAAGTCCATCTATATCAGATAAAATTATTAATAAATCTGCCTCTACAATAGCTGATACATATGCTGATAAACTATCATTATCTCCTACTTTTATTTCATCTATTACTACTACATCATTTTCATTAATTATTGGTATTATTCCCTTTTCAAGTAACACTCTCATACTATTTCTTGCATTTATATATCTTTCTCTATTACTAAAATCATCCATAGTTAATAAAACTTGAGCTACATTTTTGCTATATTCTGAGAAAAATTTTTGATAAATATGAATAAGTGCTACTTGTCCTACTGCTGCAAGTGCTTGTTTTTCAGGAATAGTTTTAGGTCTAGTTTCATATCCTAATTTTCCCATTCCTGCTCCAATAGCTCCAGAACTAACTAATGTTACTTTGTATCCTCTATTCATTAGTTCTACTATATACCTTACGATTTTTTCAATTCTTACTAAGTTTAAATGTCCATTTTCATATGTAAGAGTCGAACTCCCTATTTTTACTACAATATTTTTAATATCAGCTATTTTTCTCAAGTTATCACCCTTTTTAAAAAATTATTTAATAATCTACTTTTTTTAATACAAATTTTTGAAAAAATTTTTAATAAAAAAATTAGGAGACTGAAAAGTTGATTAATATAATAAATTTAATAATAAATCTTAAAATAAGAATTTAGAGATTAAACTTATGCTCATATTACACTTTTCAGTCATCCTTTTATTATTTTACAACTATATTTACTATTTTACCTGGTATTACAATAATTTTTACTATATTTTTCCCTTCTGTAAATTTTTTTACATTTTCTACTTCTAATGCCATTTTTTCTATAAGCTCTTTATTATTAATATCAGCTTTTTCTACTAATATTGTTCCTCTTAATTTTCCATTTACTTGAACAGCAATATTTAGTTCATCTTCTTCTGTTAATTCTTCTATATATTCTGGCCATTCTTCTTCAAATAAATATGTTGTTTTTCCTATTTCATTCCAAAGCTCTTGTGTAATATGTGGAGCAAATGGAGATAATAATAATACTGTTTTTAATAATAATTCTGTAAATATTTTCTTAGATTCTGATGACTCTTCTTTATTTATTACATTTACTGAATAATCTTGTATATCATTTAAAAGCTCCATTACAGCAGCTATTGCTGTATTAAAATGATAGTTATCTTCTATACTTTCAGTTACTTTTTTTATTGTTTGATGTAATTTTCTAAGTACTTTTTTATCTGCTTTTGATATATTATTATAATCTATTTTTTCTGTATTAAAATGTTCTTTATTTTCTATAACTAGTTTCCATACTCTTGATAAGAATCTATTTGCTCCTGCAAGTCCATTTTCGTTCCATTCAAGTTCTTTTTCAGGTGGAGCTGCAAACATACTAAATAGTCTTGCTGTATCACTACCATATTCATCTATAATATGAAGTGGATCAACACCATTATTTTTAGATTTTGACATTTTTTCTACTTTAACTACTAATTCTTCACCTGTTTCTTTTGAATAAGCTTTTTCACCTTTTAATTCTACTTCTCTAGGATATAAATATCTATTTTCATTTTTAGAATAATATGAAGGCCCTAAAACCATTCCTTGAGTTAATAATCTTTTAAATGGTTCATTTGTTGATAAAAGTCCTAAATCTCTAAGAACTTTATGGAAAAATCTAGCATATAACAAGTGCATTACTGCATGCTCTATTCCACCTATATATTGGTCAACTGGTGACCATCCATTAGCTATCTCTTTTTCAAATGGTAAGCTCTCATTTTTAGGGTCTGTATATCTTAAGAAATACCAAGAAGAATCTACAAATGTATCCATTGTATCAGTTTCTCTTCTTGCTTTTCCTCCACATACTGGACATGTTGCATTTTTAAATGTTTCTGAAGTTTCAATTGGATTACCATTTCCTGTAAATTTTACATCTTCTGGAAGTTTTACTGGTAGATTTTCATCTTTTTCTAATACTTCTCCACATTTTTCACAGTATAATACAGGAATAGGAGTTCCCCAATATCTTTGTCTTGAAATTCCCCAATCTTTTAATCTATATTTTACTGTTCTTTCTCCAAAATTATTTGCTTCTAAATATTCTGCAATTTTTGTAATAGCTACTTTATTGTCAAGGTCATTAAATTCACCTGAATTAACTAATACTCCTTTATCTACAAAAGCATTTTCTAATTCTTCTGCTTTTAATTCTATTTTTTCTTTTGTTTTTTTATCAACAGGAGTAATAACTACTTTTATAGGAAGATTATATTTTTTAGCAAACATAAAATCTCTCTCATCATGAGCTGGTACAGCCATTACAGCTCCAGTACCATAATTCATAAGTACATAATCTCCTATCCATAAAGGTACTCTCTCATTATTTATAGGATTTATTACATATTTTCCTGTAAATACCCCATTTTTTTCTTTTCCTTCAGCTGTTCTAGTAATCATATCTTGATTCATCATATTTTCTATATCAGATTTTATACTAGGATTATCTTTTAATATAACTTCATTAACTAAAGGATGCTCTGGAGCTAATACACAATAAGTTACTCCAAATAATGTATCTGCTCTTGTTGTAAATACTGGGATTTCTATATCACTGTTTTCTAGTTTAAATTTAACTTCTGTACCATATGATTTTCCTATCCAGTTTTTTTGCATTGTAAGAACTTTATCTGGCCATCCACCTTTTAACTCTTTATGACCTTCTAATAATTCATCTGCATAATCTGTTATTCTAAAAAACCATTGCTCTAATTCTTTTTGTACTACATCTGTTTTACTATGTCTCCAACATTTTCCATCCTCTACTTGTTCATTTGCAAGTACTGTTTGACAATCAGGGCACCAGTTTACAAGTGATTTTTTCTTGTAAACTAATCCTTTTTCATACATTTTTTTAAATATCCATTGATTCCATCTATAATAATCATCTTTATAACTAGCAATCTCTCTATCCCAATCATAAGAAAGACCTAATTTTTTTAATTGATTTTTCATTTGTTCTATATTTGATGCTGTCCATTTTTCTGGATGAGCGCCATTTTGAATAGCTGCATTTTCAGCAGGTAATCCAAATGAATCCCAACCAATTGGATGAAGGATATTAAACCCTTTCATTTTTTTATATCTAGCTATAACATCTCCTATAGTATAGTTTCTTACATGTCCCATATGAAGATTTCCTGAAGGGTAAGGTAACATCTCTAAAACATAGTAGTTTTCTTTTCCTTCTACTTTATTTTCTGTTTTAAAAAGATTTTTTTCTTCCCAATCTTTCTGCCATTTGTTTTCAATCTCTTTAAAATTATATTCCTTCACCAATATTCACTCCTTAATTTTATTAATTTTTATACCATTCAATATATCATAATTATTTTTATTAGACAAGTATTATTTAATTAATACTTTTTAGATTTTTACATAATTTAAAGACTTGACATATGCCAAGTCTTATTTTGCATTTATTATTTTTATTAGTTTTCTTTATAATCTTTTATCCACATTTCACTTTTTCTTTTTATTCTTTGAATAGCATTATCTACAGACTTTACTTTTTTCCCCAATTTTTCAGCTATATCTTTATAAGTAAGTCCCATTACCATATATTTAAAAACTTCTTTTTCAAATTTACTTAAATTTTCATTTAAATAATTTTTCAATCCTTTTACTTGTTCTTTTGTCAAAAAAATCTCTTCTGGGTCATATGAAATATAGGATTCTAATCCTCTACTATAGCTAACTTCTCTATTTTCTTCATTTTCTCCCATTATTCCTACAGCATTATTTAAAACTACATTTTTTTGAGAATTTGCAGTTTTTATTGCTGTAATAAGTTGCCTTTTTATACATATTGCTGCAAATGTTTTAAATGAAGCTAATTTGTTTTTATCATATCCTCTTATAGCTTTTAATAATCCAATCATTCCTTCTTGAATAAGATCTTCTTTATCTGCACCCATTAAAAAGTAATTTTTTGATTTTAAAAAAACAAAATTTTTATATTGTGTAAAAATTTCATTTATTGCTTCAGTATCACCATATTTAGCTTGTTCTATTAATTCATCACTAATCTCATTTACAATAGTCATACTTAACGCCACCCCATTAAATATTTTTTGATATTTCTGCTAATAAAATCCCCGCTGCTACTGAAACATTCAAAGAATTAATTTTCCCTTTCATTGGAATTTTAATTAATTTATCACATTTTTTTTGTGTTTTAAATCTCATTCCAAATCCTTCACTACCCAATACTAATGCAATTTTCCCTTGATATATTTCTTCGTGATAAAAAGTTTCCCCTTTCCCATCTGCTCCATAAACTATGTAATCTATTTTTTTTAAATTATCAATTGCTTCTGATAAATTGTTTACTATTGATACAGGTACATATTCAATGGCTCCTGTAGAAGTTTTGACTACTGTTTCATTTATTTTTACTGATCCTTTTTGTGGTAAAATAATTGCATCTACCCCAAAAATTTCTGCACTTCTAATTATAGCTCCTAAATTACGAGGATCTTGTACTCCGTCTAATAATAAAATAATACTTTTATCTTTTTTCGCCATTTTTTCAATAAGTTCTAAGAAATCAATATAATAATCATAATCCTCTATATATGCTATAACTCCCTGTGAATTTTCATATCTTTTATTTGTTTTTTTTATTTTAGTATTATTTTTTTTAGCTAATTCTATTAGTTCATTTTTTGTATTTTCATTTAATCCATTATAAATCTCAATATGGTCAAGTTTTGTTCTTTTTATTAATAACTCTCTTACTGGATTTATCCCTATTATTTTTTTCATTATATTAAATCTACCTTTACCCTTTCTATATTTGCTCCTATATTTTTTAATTTTTCTTCTAATTTTTCATATCCTCTATCAATATGATATATTCTTTGTACTAAAGTTTCTCCTTCTGATAATAATCCTGCTATAACAAGAGCTGCTCCTGCTCTTAAATCAGATGCCATAACTTCCGCTCCACTAAATCTTATTTTACCATTAATTATAGCAATATTCCCATCTATTTTTATATCTGCTCCCATTCTATTTAATTCTGACACATGCATAAATCTATTTTCAAAAATTGTTTCTTTTATTTCACTTGTTCCATTTGCAAAACATAATAATGTCATTAATTGAGCTTGTAAATCTGTAGGAAATCCAGGATATGGCATAGTTTGTACTCTTATTGGTTTTGAGTTTTCTACATCTCCTTCTACATAAAAAATACCATTTTTATCATTTACTTTATATCCCATCTCTTCTAATTTTAAAACAAAACCTTCTAAATGTTCTATTTTAAAATCTGTTACTCCTACTTTTCCTTGTGAAAGAGCTGATAATACTAAAAATGTTCCTGCTTCTATTCTATCAGGAATAATAGTATATTCTACTGCATTTAATTTCTCTACTCCCTCTATTTCTATTCTACTACTACCTATTCCAGCTATTTTTGCTCCCATTTTATTTAAAAAATTACATAAATCATCTATTTCTGGTTCTCTTGCTGCATTTTCAATTACTGTAATACCTTTTGCTCTTACAGCTGCCATAATAATATTCTCTGTGGCTCCTACACTAGGAAAATCTAAAATTATATTATTTCCAATCAATTCACTAGCTGTAGCTTCTACATATCCATGTGATATCTCAATTTTAGCTCCTATTGCTTCAAATCCCTTTAAATGTAAATCTACAGGTCTAGTACCTATTGCACACCCACCAGGAAGTGAAACTTTTGCTTTTTGAATATGACTAAGCATTGGTCCCATTACTAAAAATGAAGCCCTCATTGTTTTTACCAAATCATAAGTTGCTTCTATATTTTTTATTCCATTATTTATTATTTTATAACTATTTTCAGATAATTTTTCTATCTCTAATCCTAATTTTTCTAATAATTTGCACATTGTACGTACATCTTTTAGACTTGGTACATTTTTTAAAATATACTCTCCTTCTGCAATAAGGGTAGCAGCTAAAATTGGCAATGTAGCATTTTTTGAACCACTTACATTTAAAACCCCTTCCAATTTGTTTCCACCAATAATTTTGTATGCATCCATTAAAAAATTCCTCCTAAGCACTATTTTTTATTTTTTATTTTACAAATTGGACATTTTACACCTATTAATTTATCCAAAAAATTTATTTTTTTAAATTCACCTAAATATTGTGGAAGTTTATCCTCTACTTCTTCATAACAATCAGAACAAATTTTTTTCCCTCTATTTTTACTAAAAATTTCACCAAGTCCTGCATCAATAAAATCTTGGTCCATATCCCTAATTACTACATTGTCTTTTGTTTCATCTAATGCATCTTTTGCTGCTACTATAAGTCCTATATCACCTATATATGTAATTCCATCAACAAGTTGATATTTTAGACCTGTTTTTTCTGCTTCTTCTATATATGGTTTTAATTTTTTTAACTCTAAATCTCTACTCATTTTTAAGATATATGCATCTTTACTATTTATTGCATCTAATATCTCTTGATATACATCATCTTCTAAAATTTGATCTTTTTTTAGAGCTGCTATAACTCTCTCTTTGTATTCTCCTAAATAGAAGCTTTTTTCATTTTGTGTCTTTAAAAATTGTTTTTTTCTTTCTTCTAATTCATTGTGCATTATGATCCCTCTTTAATTTGACATATTATTTTACAATTTTATTATAACACATTTTTATTTATTTGCAATAGTGAACGATTATTTAAAAATTTTATTAAAAAAAGACTGTTAAATCAGTCTTTTTTTTATATTATTTATCTATGAAATTTTTTATTTTTAGATACAATGTCACCCCAAACAGCCATAGTTATAATAAGTCCTTTTATTATAAGCTGATATGACTCTGGTAACCCTAATAAACTCATTCCATTATTTAATATACTTATTATAAATATACCTAATAATGTACCAAAAGTCCCTCCTACACCACCTGATAAACTAGTTCCTCCTATAGCAACTGCTGTAATTGCATCTAATTCCATCATATTCCCTAAATTTGGAGATGCTCCATTTAGTCTAGAGGCTAAAATAATTCCCGAAAATGCTGCTAAAACTGAAGTTATTATAAAAACTCTCATATGCACTTTATCTATATCTATTCCTGATAATCTTGCAGCTTCTCTATTTCCTCCTGCTGCATATATATCTCTACCAAATTTTGTATTATTTAATATAAAAATAGAAATTATTATTATTATACTAAATATTGCTACTGGATTTGGTATTCCTTTATACATAATAAATATTAAAAATAAAAGTACTATCCCAAATATTTTTAATAATGTATTTTTTATATAACTTTTATTTTTAAAAACTTCTCTTTTTTTTACTGCATAATAAATAGCTTCTATTAATATATACAATAAACATAGAGAAAGTAAAATAATTGACCATTTTATTGATATATAACTTCCTGCAATTTTAGTAAAATTTGTATTTTTTACAGGTATAGAGCTATTATTAGATATTGTTAATGCTAATCCTCTAGCAATTGTCATCATTCCCAAGGTTACAATAAATGGCTCCATCTTATATTTTGATATCCAATAACCATTCCAATATCCTACTAATCCTCCTACAATAATTAAAGTTAAAATTATTGCAAGCCACTCATTTAATCCTTTTTCCATTAATAGTGTAACAGTAATAGCTGCTAATCCTACCACTGAACCTACTGATAAATCTACACCACCTAAAAGAATAACTCCTGTCATTCCTATTGCTATTATTCCTACTATTGTACTTTGTCTTATTAAATTACTTAGATTTCTTGCTGTTAAAAAACTATCTGTAACAAGAGATAGAAATAGTATCATTACTAATAAAATTATCCAATTCATATTCTTTTTTAAAAATTTTTCTAGTTTTACTTTTTTAGTCTTTTTTCTCTTACTTGCTACAATTTTATTCATCTATTTCACCTCTTTTAAAGTTACCTGTTGCGAATGCCATTATTTTTTTCTGTGTTGCATTTTCTCTAGAAAACTCTGTTACAATTTCTCCTTCATTCATTACTAAGATTCTATCACTTAATCCTAATAATTCTGGCAGTTCAGAAGAAATAAGTATTATTGACATTCCTTCTTTTAATAATTTGTTAATTATTTTATATATTTCTACTTTTGCACCTACATCCATTCCTTTTGTAGGTTCATCTAATATAATAATTTTAGGATTAGTTGCTAACCATTTACTAAGTATAATTTTTTGTTGATTTCCACCACTTAGATTTTTTATAGGTATATTTAACGATTCTACTTTAACTTTTATTTCATCTATATATTTTCTAATTAATTTTTTACCTCTATCAAAATTTAACACACCTATTTTATTTGATATTTCTCTAAGTAATTTATCTACTGTAATTACATTAAAATTAATATCATTTTCTAAAAATAGTCCTTTTTTCATTCTATCTTCTGTTACCATAACTATTCCATGTTCTATAGCATCTTTTGGAGATTTTATATCAAGTCCTTTTTTTTCTAATATAATTTCTCCTTCCATCTCTCCTTCATATGCCCCAAATATACTTAACATAAGCTGTGTACGACCTGCTCCCATTAATCCTGCTATACCTAAAATCTCTCCTTTTTTTAATTGAAAAGATACATCTTTTACTACATATCTATCATTATATTTAGGATGTTTTAAAGAAATATTTCTTACTTCAAATATTTTTTCACCTATATCTACTCTTTCTTTTGGATACATATCACTTATGTCTCTACCTACCATTTTAGTAATTATTTCATCTAAAGTTATATCTTTTATTTTTTGAATTTCACCTATCAAAGAGCCATCTCTAAGTATTGCTATTTTATCTCCTATATATGAATATTCATCAATCTTATGTGAGATATAAATAATTGCTACCCCTTTACTTTTTAAATCATTTATTATTTTAAATAATATTTTTATTTCATTTTCACTAAGTGCACTTGTTGGTTCATCAAATATTATAATATCTGTTTTTTTAGACAAAGCTTTTGCAATAGCTATTATCTGTCTTTGGCTAATACTTAAATTTTTTATTTTTTCTTTTACATTAATATTTTCTACATTTAATTTTTTCAACAACTCTTTTGCTTCATAATATATTTTTTCCCAATCAATAAGTCCAAATCTATTTTTTAATAATCTTCCTAAAAAAATATTTTCTGCTACACTAAGCTCTTCTACTAAATTAAGTTCCTGTCTTATTACAGCTATCTTTTTTGTTTTACTTTCTTTTGTTCTTAAAATATTATCTATATATACTTTACCAAAATAAGAGTCATAATCACCTGAAATAACTTTTATTAGAGTGGATTTTCCTGCACCATTTTCTCCAGCTAAAATAAGTACTTCACCATATTTAACCTCTAAACTAACATTATTTAATGCTCTTACTCCTGGAAAATCTTTTATTATATTTTCTACTTTTACAGCTATATTTTTCATAATTTACCTCTTAATTATATATGTCTTCTCGTTTATGAAAACCATTTTTAATAATTACTTCTTCTATATTATCTTTATTTACTTCATATATAGGTGTAATAATTGTAGGTACACTTTTATAACCATTATATACTTTTCTATCATATATGAGTATCTCATCTATATTTGTTTTATTTTTATAAATAGCTAGTCTATATGCAGCATATGCAGCTTTTTCAGCTAATGGTTTTATAGTTTTATATATTTCTATTGCTTGTTTACCTTCTGCTACATATCTTACATTTACTAGGTCTGCATCAGCTCCTGCTACAAATATTTTCCCAACACTATCTAAATTATAACTTGCAAGTGCAGCTATTACTCCTCTAGCAAGCCCTGAATTATTGCAAATAAAAGCATCTATATTATTATTAAATTTTGCCATAAGATTTTCTGTAGTAGTCATAGCTTTATCAGTAGCCCAATTTTCATGTGATTGTTTTGCAACAAGCTTTAGTCCTGGATTTTGTGCAATAACTTTCAAAACTCCTTCACTCATAGCTCTTGCATTTGAATCTCCTGGTTGTCCCATTATAAGTGCTACATTTCCTTTTACTTCTCCTCTATGCTCTTTAAACCATTTTACCATAGCTTCTGCTTGTAATTCTCCTACTTTCCAGCTATCTTGCATTACATGTACATCTAAATTACTATTTTCTATCATAGAATCATATCCTACTACTCTTATTCCCTCTTTATGAGCTATTTCTACCATATTTGATGCTGTTCCTGTATTAACAGGTTGCAAAACAAGTACATCTATACCCTTTGCCAACATATTTTCTAATTTTTCCATTTGTAGTTTTTCATTGTTATTTGCACTATCAAATATTACATCCATTTTATATTTTTTAGCTGCTTCTTCAAAATATTTCTTATCTTTTATATATCTCTCTTCTTGCATTGTTTTTAATAAAAATCCTACTTTTATTCTATGTGATTTTTTTAAAAGATTTTCTTTTCTATATTTTAACGCAAATAAAAAAGAGAGAATTATGAGAATTAATAATAAAAATTTTTTCATTTCCTCCCCCTTTTATATTTTTAAATATTTTTTTATTTTTTTCAAAATATTTTCTTCATGTAAAGTATTTATTTTATGTTTTTTTAAATAATTCAATCCTTCATTTTTTACAATATTATCAAGATATATACTGTAGTGAATTCTATCTGATATTATACTTACTAAATAATTATTATTTGTAAATGTAGCTATGAAATCATCTCCTTTTTTACCATTACCTATTAGAGCTTTTTCATTGTCTACTACTATCATTGTTTTTCTTTCTTTTGAATTATCATTATTAAATTCTATCTCATTAAATGATTCTGGAAAATCTTCATTTACAAGTTCTGTTACTTTATCATTTGTATATACTCTAATGTATAAATCTACATCTTTTTCTACTAATTCTCTAAACTCTTCATAAAAATCTATTAAATTATCATTTGTTTCTATATAAAGCTCACTTTCTGCAGAATAAATAAGAGATTTTGCTTTTAAAATAAAATTCATATATCCTTTTAGATTAATAGATTCTACTTTAACAGTATCTTTCTCTTCCATTTTTTCAAATTCTTTTTTTAAAAGTTCTGCTGAATTTTTATATTCTTGAATATATTTTTCAGTTAAATTTTCAATAAGAGTTTTTGGATTTTCAGCTCTATAAACATTAGTTTGCTCTGGTAATAGTACTATTGCACCTCTTTCATATAGATTATTAAGTGCAGTATATACTGTCCCTCTATTTAAACCAATAAGTTTTGATACTTGAGAGCCATTTAATTCCCCATATCTTATAAGTGTCATATATACTTGTGCTTCAGCTTTAGAAAAATTAAATGATTTTAATTTTTCTATTATAATATCATTATTCACAACTACCACTCCTAGCTTGTTGTCTTTTATACAACAACACTTTTTACACTATTATTTATACTCTTTATTTGTATTTTTTTCAAGTATTTTATATCATTTTTATACATTTTTTTCTTTTTCTAGTTCTGCTTCTGTTTTATTTATATAGTATGGCTCTATCTCATGTACGCTTTTAGCTTCTTTTTTTGCACCTAATTCTGCTAATATTACTGCTCTAGAGTAGCCTATACTATTATTTATAACAATATCTCTATTATTACTATATTCTAATATTTTTTCTCTATATTTTATCGCTGCTTCTCCTGTAAAAATAATTCCTTCTTCATTGTTTTCAATAATATTTTTTATAAATTCTACTTTATATTCTGATATTTTTTTTATTTCATTGTCATTATATCTATATTCAGCATAAAAAACTTTTTCTTTTCTAGCATCTATTATAGATACAATTTTTTTATCTGTTTTTGATACTGTATGAGACAACATATCTAATTCATTTATTCCAACTATCTCTATATCTTTTCCATAAACCATTCCTTTTGCAATTGCTACTCCTACCCTTATTCCTGTAAAAGAACCTGGTCCTATAGATACTACTACTCTATCTATATCATCTTTTGTATATTTTGTAATATTAAATAAATTATCTATTATTGGTAATATTGTCTCTGAATGATTTAAACCTATATTTAAATTTATCTCTCCTATAACACCTTTTTTACTGTCATATAGTGCTACAGAAGCTGTACTAGTTGATGTATCAATTGCTAAAATTAACATATTCTATTATCTCCTTTTCTCTTTTTTCATTTCCCACATATTTTATTTCTACTTCTCTACTATTTTCATCATTATGAAATAATTCTATTCTCAAATATTCCTCTGGAAGTTCACTTTCAATAAGGTTGGCCCACTCTATAATTACAATTCCACCATTATGCAGATAATCTTCATAACCTATTTCATATATCTCTTCTGCATCACATATTCTATACACATCAAAATGAAATAGTGGTGGCTCTATATCTCTATATTCCATTACATAAGTAAAAGTAGGACTTTTTACATTCTCTGTTATACCTAAATTTTTTGCAATTCTTTTTACAAATGTAGTTTTTCCGGTACCTAAATCACCAATTAAAGCTATTACATCATTTTTTTTTATAATTTTTGATAATTTATCAACTAAAATATCTATTTCAGAAAAAGTTAATACTTTTTTCATTATTCCTCCATTTTTTATATAAAATTATTTTTAAAACCACTGGATTTACACTAGATTTTTTGCCGCGGATTTTAAGGATTTTTTTGAAACCACGAGATATACACGGGATGTTACACAAGATTTTTTTGTTACACAAAGAACACGGAGAAAAACATTGAGGACCACTAAGGAGTTTTGAAACCACGGGATTTACACGAGATATTCACTAGAATCAGTGATAATCAGTGTTTATCCATGGCTAATTTTAATTCTTCTCACTGCTCACTTTTTACTTCTCACTGATTTTTTATCTTTGTGTTACTTTGTGTCCTCTTTTCTTTGTGCTAAATTTAATTTTTTCTATTTTGCCTTTGGCGACTTACTTTTTTAAAGATAAAAAAGTAAGCAAAAAATCTTTGCGCTAGTTTCTACGGATAATTTTTGTTACAC
>JAICDD010000048.1 GCA_020063625.1 Fusobacteriales bacterium | reverse complement strand
TATCAGCTTCATCTTCATTTTCAACATAAGTAGCCGGAAGCCCTTCTAATTTAGGTTTACCTTTATAGATTTTGTGAGATAGGTATCTTAAATCAGAAATAGTAGAACCATTTTCAAGCTGAATTTGATACGCAGGACTTCTAAAATCAGTATTGCCATACGCAGGATATTCTTGTTTTAATAATTCTCTTGTATTATCCTTTTGTATCAAATGAGTAAAACTATCTCTATGTCTAACTTTTTTCCCAAAATATAGATGCCCTAAATAACCATTTTTTAATACTGTAAATAAATAACTTATTTTACTATTTTGCAAATGAAATGTTTGTTCATTTTCATTAAAATATATTGCCATTTTTCCCTCCTTTTAGGAACGCGAGTTCCTTATGTTTTAAAAAAAATTTATTTTATTTTTTTTACGCTTTCTCTTTTTATTATTTCTAATTTATCTATTATTATACTATTTTTCTCTTTATTTATTATAAATTTTAATGCTTTATCTGCTAATAAATCAATTGGTGGATTTATAGAAGTAAGCCTTGGTGTAATATAATTACTAATATTTATATTATCAAATCCTATTATTGAAATTTTATCTATTAAATTTAACTCTTTTAATCCTTTAATCGCTCCATATGCCATAATATCATTTGATGAAAAAATAGCTGTTATATTATTATTTTTATTAAAAATTTCTATTGTTTTTTTATATGCTAATTCTTCTTCAAATTTACAATTTTCTATATAATAGTTTTCTATATTATATTCTAATAGTGCTTTTTTATACCCTTTTTCTCTTTCTATACTTGATATTCTATTTTTTCCACCAGATAAATGTAATATTTCTCTATGTCCATTTTCTATTAAATATTTAGTTGCTAAATATCCACCTTTTACATTATCTACATTTATATAATTTATTTTTTTATCTTTAAAAATATCAACATAAACACAATTGTAATTTTCTCCAAATTTTAATATCTCTTTATTTGACTTATTAAATCCTATGAAAATAGCACCTGAAATATTTTTATTTTTAAAAAGTAACTCTATATCCTCTATTTCTTGTATATCATAAATAAAATTTATTAATATATTATATCTATTTTGCTTTGATATTCTACTTAAAGCAGATATAAATTTTAAAAAATATGGTGATTTTTCACCAGAAAATAGATTATCGCTTTTTTTTCTTATATCTCCTATAAATACTCCTATTACTCTATTTTCTTTTCCTGCAAGTGATTGTGCTGCAAAATTTGGTTCATAACCATATTTTTCTATAGCATCTAACACTTTTTTTCTTGTTTTTTCAGGAATACTTGGATAATTATTTAGTACTTTTGATACTGTACTTCTAGATACTCCTACTATTTTAGCTATTTCATTACTTGTTATTTTCATTTTTCACCTCAACGAACGCGCGTTATATTTTAAGTATACTTTAATTTTTATTTTTTGTCAAATAATATATCAAAAAATTGTTCTACTTTATTAACTTATGTTTAAAACTTGTTCTTTTTATCTTATTTTTTTTAATATATATCCAAATCCTCTTTTAGTAACTAAATTTTCTTTTAATATTGGAAGTTTTGCTCGAAGTCTTTTTATGCACTGGTCTACTGCTCTATCTCCTACCTCCCAATCATTTTCCCATATTTTATTAAGTAGCGCTTCTCTACTAAGTAAAATCCCTCTATTTAAAATAAAATACTCTAATAATTCTAGTTCCTTTTTCCCTAATTTTATTCTTTCTTTATTTAAATACAACTCCATTTTTTTAGTATATAATTGAATATCTCCATACTCTACTACCTCTTCATCTTTTATAAATCTATTTGTAAATCTTTTTATTCTATAAAAAAGTTCTTTTTCATCAAAAGGTTTTACTATATACTCATCTGCACCTATTTCAAATCCTTTTATTACATCTTCTTTTGCAGTAAGCATTATTATAGCTGGATTTTCATATTTACTATTATTTTCCCTTATACTTTTACATATATCCCAACCTTCTATATCAGGAAGTCCTACATCTAATATTATCAGTTGTGGTTTTTTTACCTCAATTAATTCAAGTCCTTTTTTTCCATTATCTGCTTCAAAAATATTTATTTTTAAATCTTTAATTGCATATTTTACTAATTCTCTTATCTCTTCATCATCCTCAATTATTACTAACCTCATCTCTACTCCTTAACCTTTTTATTTTTTATATACTTAAAAACTTTATAAAATAGTACTATTTTATATACTCGTATATTTTACTATATAGTATTATTTCATCAATTGGTTTTGAAATAAAATCATCAAATCCTATTCTTTTATATTCTTTTATATTTTTTATAAATCCATGTGCTGTAAGTGCTAATATTTTATTTTTGTTTTCAATTTCATTTTTTCTTATTTTTTCTACTACTTCAATTCCTGTTAATTTTGGCATTTGAATATCTAAAAGTAATAAATCATATTTATTTTTACTATATTTTTCATATGCTTCTTCTCCATCATTTACATAATCAACATTAAAACTCTTACTATCCAATAATAATTTTAATAACTCTCTATTTTCTTCTAAATCTTCTGCAATTAAGATTTTTATCTCTCTATTTTTTATTAATTCTAACAATATCTTTTTAAAATCAATTGTAGCTATTATATTTTTTATTCTTTTTAAATATTCTTTTAATACATTGATTTCATTTTTATTTATTTTTTCTATTTTTAATACAATTTCATAAAGTTCATCAAATTTATAATTTCCTGTTACTCCTTTTAAACTATGTATCTCTTTATTAAAAGACTCTATCTCTCCATTTTCTATGTATTCATAAAGTTTTTCTAATCGAAGTGGTATTTTTATCAATGCTTTTAAAGTCAATATTTTTTTCTCTACTTGCTCAATACTATCTATTTTTTTCATTAAACTATTTTTTATAATATTTTCATTTTTTTCTATTGGCAAAACAATATTTAGATGTGTTCCTTTTCCTACAAAACTATCAATATTTATTTTCCCATTCAAACTTTTTACAAATCTTTTAACTATATTTAATCCAAGTCCTATACCTTCACTTTGTATATTTACCTGCTCAAAAGCTTCAAATATATGTTCTAATTTTTCTTTAGGTATCCCTATTCCACTATCATATACATCAAATATCAAGCTATTATTTTCATATGCTATCTCTACTAAAACAAATCCTTTATCTGTATATTTTATAGCATTTTGTATTATATTTATTACTATTTCATATAGTTTCATATTATCAAAATATATAATTTCTGGCAAATTTTCATCTAAATTTATTTCATATTTCAAATTTTTAACTTCTGCTCTATTTTTTGTAAATTCATATATATTATTAAAAAATTCTCTTAAGTTTATCTCCTCTTTTTCAATGTTTATCTCATATTTGTCAAGTTTTACAAATTTTAATAGTTCATCTGTTAAATTAAGTAGTTTTTCTCCAGCTTCTTTAATAATTTTTAATTTTTTAACAACTTCTGCATCTTTTATATTAGTTATTAAATTTTTAGTAAATCCAATAATAGGAGTAAGAGGAGTTCTCATTTCATGACTAATATTAGCTAAAAATCTATCTTTTGCACTATTTGCTTCTACTGCTTTTTTTCTTTCTTTTTCTAATTGCTCTGTTCTTTTTACTATAATATTTTCAAGTTCTTCATTTAATTTTTTCAATTCTTCACTATATGCTATTGCTTCATTTTTAGCTATTTTAAGCTGTTTTTCTTTTGTTAAAATGTTTTTTCTATCTAGTTTTAACGTTCTCACCATTTTATTAAATCTATTTGCAATAATTTTATACTCATCATTAGATTTTACATTTATCGCAATATCCAAATTTCCTTTTTCTACCTCTTTTAGTCCATAAAGTAAATCATTAATAGGTTTATTAATATATTTTAATATTGCATAATTTATAAAAAATATTAATATTATTAAAAAATACATAAATCTATATATAAATTTTGTTTTTTCTTGAATTTCATTTAATCTAGCATCATTACTATATATTATTTCTAAATTTCCTATAACAATATTCTCTTTTTTTAATACAAATTTTTGTTTGATTTTATTTATAAAATTTTTATCATCACCTACATCAATATGAATAAAATTATCATACACTTTTATTCTTATAATTTCACTATCTTCTAAAAAAAAATCTATATTTTTTCTTATAATCTCTTCATTAAGCATCCACATAGATTCTTCTAAAGTGTTTTTTATAATAATATTATTTTTTTCTATTTTTTTACTAAATCTATTTTTTTCATCATTTAATTCAGTTTTTAGATTAAACATTGTATAAAAAATAATAGAAATAACAATAAATATTGCTGTAAAAATTGACATTTTATAATGTACTTTCATATATACCACCTTAAATTTTTAATCTAATCTAAATATATATTATATTTTTTTATTTTTTGCAAATTTAATAAAAAAAAGTATACTAAATTATAACTTGAAGTGAGGTGAAACAGTGAAAAAATATATCAGTTTTATTATTTTTTTTATTTTTATAAATACAATTTATTCAAAAGAGATATCTATCTCTCTCCTTATTACAACTCCTACTCAAAGATATACAATAAGAGAAATCATAAAAGAGTTTGAAGATGAAAATCCAGATTTAACTGTAAAAATCTATGAAGCTAATAATGATAATTATCATAACTATATTAAAAAACGTGAATTTTTAAATAGTGATATTATTTGGTGGTTTGCAGGTTATCAACTTCAATCTCTTTATAAACAAGGTTATGTAGAACCTATAAATGACTTATGGAATGAACAGAATTTATACTCTATTTTTTCAAAAAATATTACTCATTTATCATATAATAACAATATATTGGCTATTCCTATATCCTATTATCAATGGGGATTTTATTATAATAAAAATATCTTTAAAAAATATAATCTTTCACCACCTAAAACTTGGGATGAGTTTATTAATATTTGTGAAATTTTAAAAAATAATGCTATAAAACCTCTTATTCTTAGTTTACAAGACAAATGGACTCTACTTAGTTGGTTTTCATATCTTAATTTACGTATAAATGGTATTGAATTTCATAGAAAACTTTTAAATGGTGAAATAAGTTTTTATGATGAAAAAATAAAATCTATTTTTATAAAATGGAAATTTTTATTAGATAACGATTATTTTCTTGATACAAAAGATGAATATGGTTGGCAATCTGTTACTCCTTATTTGTTTAGAGAAAAAGTTGCTATGCTTCTTAGTGGAAATTTTATTATTTCATATATACCTAAAAATTTCAAAAAAAATATTGATTTTTTTAGATTTCCAATAATTACAAATTCATTACCATTATATGAAGAAAAACCTACTGATATATTCTTTTTAAATAAATATTCAAAAAATAAAAATGATGCTAAAAAATTATTACTATTTTTAACAAAATATAATATACAAACAAAATTTAATAGCTCTCTTGGATTTTTACCTTATAATAAAAATTCTGATATCTCTAATTATGAATATCTAACTAAAAAAGGAAAAGAACTTATTAATAATACTATTAATTTTACTCAATTTTTTGATAGAGATACAGATGAAAAATTTGCTACAATAAGTGCTGATATTTTATATGATTTTGTAAAAAATCAAAATATTAGTAGTACAATTGATAGATTAGAATTAGCTAGAAAAGATATTTTTAAGTAATATTTAATTTAAAAGTGTGAAAATATAGTATAGATTTACAATATTAATTTATAATGTAGCTGGAGGTGTATATCAAAATTTAATATTAAAAATTAAATTTATAATACTCAAATATTATTTTAAAATTAAATGGAGGTAATCAATGAAAAAAATAATTTTATTTTTATTTATCTTAACATTCTCTTTCTCTTTTGCTGAAGATAGTTTCAATATTTATAAGATTCAAAATAAAGCACCTTGGTGGTTAAATAATTATATTATTAATGGAGTAAATTCTGCCATTGGTTCTGCTGCAAAATCACCAAATAAAACAATTGATGAAATTAGAAAAGAAGCTATAACTAGTGCTAGAGTTGAATTAGCTGCTAATAAAAAAGTAATTATTGAATCACAATTAAATACTGAAAGAACTAATGATGGAACTAAAACTAAAATTACTACACAAGAAAATGTAAAAGCAGAATTATCAACTACTTTAGTTGATAGTTATGAAGATGATGATTTTTATTATGTATGGTTAGTTGAATTAATTAATGATAGCGAAAGAGAAAAATTAAATGATTTTATTGTAATGAATAATCTTGAAGAAAAAAAATATAAAGAAAATATTTTAAAATACAAAGATGAAATAGTTATTGTAAATAAAAAATTAAATACTGTTACTTTAAATTATGGAAAAAATAGAAATATAAAACCTCATCAAATATATAATGTATATAAACTTTCTGATAAATTAAAAAATGCTGTTACAAATGAAACTGAAGATTTCTCTAAAGAAAAAGTTGGAGAAATTGAAATAACAGAGGTATTTGATAATACTAGTAATGCAAAAATTATTAATACCACTGATTTACTATCAATAAAAAAAGGACAAATTGCTATTTATAGTGGATTTGATAGAGAGTTATATGATTATAAAAAGAAATTACAAAAAGAAAGAAAGTTATCAAAATATCCACTTGATACAAATTATTTTTCTACAGGTAATGAGATTGTAAGAGCTACTGCTTTAAAACCACATAATTATTTCTTAAAAGTAAAAACAAATTTCAAAGGAAATAATAATGTTTCATTACAATATGGAATATTTGATTTTACTGAATTATCTTTAAATCAATATTTTGCAAATGAAACTTATACAGAATTTGGTATAAAATTAGGAATTCCTGTTGAAAATCCATATTATTCATATACAAAATATACTTTTGGAGCAAAATATACTTTTAGAAGTCAAGGATTACAAAACACTTTAGATGCTTTACTTGATTATTATGTTTCAGAGATTACTCTACTAAATGTAGATTATAGATTTTATCTAGAAAAAGATGATAACAAACAATATGAAGAGTTATATACTACTTTATCATTTTTATTAAATGAAAAAGCAAATTTAGGTATCGAAGGAAAAATTGATAATGATTTTGATATAAATTCTGCTTCTCTTGCTACAAAACTAAATATAAATGTAGCTGATGGAAGTAATTTAGAATTTGGCATTAAATGGGATGATGAAAGAACATATATGTTATCTTATGAAAATAAAGGAGTTTTTTAATAAAATTTTGTGTTTATAACCTTTAAATATACTAAAAACCGAGTTCTTACTTTTTAAAGAACTCGGTTTTTTATTCACTAGAATAAGTTATTTATTTTTCTATTAAATTTACACCTTTTACAAGTAATGTTGTTGGCAATGTTTCTGTTAATTCATATATTCTATTTATATAATCCTCTTCCATACCTAAAATAGGTTTTGCAAGTCCCATTATAACTAAATCAGCATTTTGTGAATTTTCATGTATAATATCTTTTACTTTTTTCCCATCTATATGTATCATTTCTACTTTTGCTTTCATTCCTAGATATTCTAACATATATTCTAATTTTTGCTTTTTACTTTCTTGTGTTTCTTTATTTGTTATTATACTTTTTAGTGTTATATTTACATTTTTCCATTCATCATTTAGAGAAAATATATGTGCTATTGTTAGCATAAGTCTTCCATTATTTTCAAGACCTCCCCACCATATATCTATTTGCTTTTTATTCCCAAACTCTCTTTCTTCATCATATTTTAATAAAATTATATTTCTATCAATATTTATCATATCCATTAAAAATCCTACATAATCTACATAATGTTCTTTATTCTCTGTAAGTCCTAATAACACAGTATTTGATTTTATACTTCCTATTCCATTAGCTTGTACTGCATAGGTACTAGCTTCTCTCATAGATTTTGCTATTATTACTTCTGGAAATGCTAATATATTATTTTCTTGAATATATTTTCTCATATTTTCCATAATTATTTTTTTAGTTTTTATTTTATTTTCTATTTCACCAATTATATAAGTAAGCAATATAATTATTCCTTTTCCTTTTGACAATACATCTGCAAGATAAATAAGCCTTTGTCTTTGATTTGGAGTTCCTGAAAATACTAAAATATTGGGTTTCCAATTTTTTTCTTTTATATTAATCTCTACATCAGTATCAAATCTTATTTTTAATAATGAAAATCTTGCTATTGCTGCCCATATTCCTGTTCTTAAATCTCCCCATGTTGTTTTAAAATTTTTATTACTTAAATAAAAATATATAGCTAATATAATAATTATCGAAGCTATTGTTGCCATTTTATTAATTAAAAACATTACAGAATAAGAACCTAAGGCCCCAATTAATGATACATACCAAGGTGTTTTAAATGTAGGTCTAAAACTTGGATTTCCTACCATTACTTCAAGTCCAGATACTAAATTTACAGCTCCATATGTATTTA
>JAICDD010000047.1 GCA_020063625.1 Fusobacteriales bacterium | reverse complement strand
TTTGCGCTAGTTTCTACGGATATTGATTTTCTATAACTCATTCGCTAAACCTCGAAAACTCACTATAAAATTTACTTCGTAAATTTTATAGTTCAAACAGCTCTCGGTTTTAACGCTCACCTCGTTAAGAAAACCTAATATCCTCCGAAAATGCGCTTTTTAAGTCTTCTTACTTCTCACTATCATTAGTGTCATTCATGGTTACTTTTAATTGTCCATTTTTTATCCTGTGTTAATCCCGTGGTTCCCACTCTTTTCTCTTTGTGGTTCTGGTTTTTCTATCTTTGTGATACTTTGTGGTCTCTTTTCTTCGCGCTAAATTAAATCCGCGTTTTTCCGTGGCTAATTTTATTTTATCTTGTGTTTATCTGTTTTTATCTAAGGTGTTTTTCATAGAAAAATACCGAAAGTTTTGCTAGTGGTCCATAATTCTTCTCACTACTCACTTCTTACTTTTTACTAATTTTTTCATTTTGTGTCTATCAGTATGTATCCCGTGGTTTCTACTCTTTTCTTTGTGGTTCCTAATTTTTCATATAACTAAAAATAAAAAAGTCATCTAGATGCTATATCTAGATGACACTCATAAGTAAAAGATGTTCATCACAGATACAGCACAAAACGGGCTTATATCTGTGACATTCACAAATATAATCCCAAGCTATCTATGATGATGGTGATTAAATATTCTATACATCTTTTACCTCCAATTTTCATTTTTTAAAATAATATCATAAATGTCAAATTAATGCAACATTTTTTTGTGATAATTATACTAAAAAAATAGTACAAATTAAAAATGAGAATAAATAAAAAATTATTCAACAATTGATTTTAATTGTTCTCTTATAAATTTAATAGAAGTTTCGTATTCTATTAAAGAATTAAAAATAGCTTGTATATTTTTATTTGTATTAGTTATATTATTAATGTTTTCTGTATAAATTTCTTTTTTTTCTAAAATTTCTTTTAATAAATAATTATTTTCTAAAAATGCTTCTTCATCTAAATCAATTAAAAGTTCTCTTTTTTCTAAAATTTCATTTCTAATTTCATTAGTTTCTTCAATAAGAGGTAAAAGAGGATTATAAAGATTTATAATTTCAAATTCAGAATGAATTTTTTTAATGAAATAATCTTTTTCTAATTCGATAAAATATTCTATTCTTTTTTCATTAGTAGAAGGAGCTTTTTCTAAAATTTGTTTTTCAAAATTTTCATTAAATGTTTTATTAGAGTGAAACTCTTTTTTTATATTAGCAAAATTATAATTTTCTTTCTCTTTTTCAAGTAAAGAGATATCTTTTTCTAATTCATTTGAATGTTTATCCATTTTTACTTTAATTTCAGTAATAGATTTGTTTGTTGTTTGTATAGATTCTTTTAATTTTGAATATTCTTTTTGAAGGTGTGCAATTTTTTCAGTAAGTGCAAAATTATCAATACTATCTTTTGATAAAAATTTTTCTTTTTCTGTGATAATGTTATTCTCTAGAGAAGCAAGTTTAGATTTTAATTCGTTTAATTCAAGAATTTTTTCTAAATAATTTTTCTCAAAATGAGCAAACTCTTTTTTCTTTTTTTCTAAATTAGTTAATAATTTTGAAACTTCTTTTGGAATATCGATTTTTTCTCTTTTTACACTTAAAATATTTGTTAAACTTGCCATAAACAACCTCCTAATTATAATAAGATTCTATAATTTTATACTAATAAAATACAAAAATCCTTTATTTTAAAAATTTTTTTTATGTGGTATACTTTAATTAAAATAAAAAACTAGATTTAAGTAGGTGATACGAATGTTAAATAAGATTAAAAATATAATAATTAAAATAATAAAAGCAGTTGTATATGTAGATAAAAAAATAACTTATGAAAAATATGAGGTAATAAAAAAAAGAAAAAATGATTTAGCTAAAAAATATAAAATACAAAATAAAATTTTTCAAGAACAAAAAAATAAAATACAAAAATTACAAGAAGAAAACCGTGAAAAAGAGAATAGAATAAGTAACTTAGAAAAAAAAATAAATTCATTAAAAATCGCAAACAATAACCTTACAAAAGAAAATGAGAGATTAAAGAAAATTTTGGAGGAAAAAAATGAATAAAGATTTAGTTTTGTTTTTAATAAAAAAAATAGATATAGGGATAGTGTTTTTTGATGAAGAGTATAATATTTCATATATTAATGATGCTGTTAAAAATATTTTAGATATGGATATTAGTGATGAGGAATTAGAAAATACAATTTATCTATTTATAGCATACAAGGAAGACTTTGAGAGAAAAATTGTTAGATATAATTCTAAAGTATTAGAATTAAGTAAGAAAAAAATTATTAATGATGAAGGAATGATAGGAGCTATTCTTTTAATCAAAGATGTTAGTTTGGAAAAATTAACAGAAGAAGTAGAAAAACAGAAATTAGAACAAGATAAAGAACAATTAGCAAAATATATAGCACACGAAGTAAGAAATTCTTTAAATTTAATTTCTGGATTTACAGAACTTATACAAGAATCAAATGAGATAAGTGATATAAAAGAAAATATAAAAGTAATATTTGATGAAACGAAACGAATGGAAAAAATGGTTAGTGATATTTTAGATTATACAAAACGAGAGCCACTTACCTTAAATAGAAAAAATATAGTAGATATAATTGAAAAATTAATAAAATATAAAAATA
This sequence comes from Fusobacteriales bacterium, assembly GCA_020063625.1. Taxonomy (GTDB): domain Bacteria; phylum Fusobacteriota; class Fusobacteriia; order Fusobacteriales; family Fusobacteriaceae; genus Hypnocyclicus. Next base: position 5,896 of record JAICDD010000047.1, on the reverse strand, counting down.
TAGATAATATAATTAAATTAGTGGATGAAAATGATAATCCTATTAATAAAGAAATCTTTGTAATGGTAAATGAAGATAAAATAAAACAAGTTTTTTTAAATTTAATTGACAATGGACTTTCTGCAATTGAAGATTTAGATGAAAAAATATTTTTTATTAAACTGATTGATAAAGAAAATAGTGTAGAGATACATTTTATTACAAATTATGATAAAAATAGTTTTATCTCTTTAGCAGAATTATTTAAACCATATTATACTACAAAAAACAAAGGAACAGGACTAGGACTTGTTATTTGTAAAAAAATAGTTGAAGAGCATAATGGTAAAATAGATGTGTATAAAAATGAATTTCATGGTCTTACATTTGTAATAGACTTAAAAAAATAGTTAGATATAGTTGAAAAAATGAATAAAGTATGATATATTTAAACTTGCTTTAGTTAATATTTAAGGAGGGACTAAAATTGGTAAGAAAAATAAAAGCTAAAAATTCGAGCAAAAACATTTTAAAACAAGCTCAAGAAATGCAACAACAAATGCTTAAAGTTCAAGAAGAATTAAAAGAGAAAGAAGTAGAAGCATCAGTTGGTGGAGGAGCAGTTGTAGCTAAAGTAAATGGTCAAAAAGAAATAATAAGCATAAATTTATCAGAAGAAATAGTAAAAGAAGCTGCTGAAGATAAAGAAATGCTAGAAGACTTAATAGTATCAGCTGTAAAAGAAGCTATGAGACAAGCTGAGGAATTAGCTGAAAAAGAGATGTCTAAAGTAACTGGTGGAATTGAAATACCTGGTCTTATTTAAGAGAACATTAGTTCTCTTTTTTTATATAATTGAATTTTTATTTTGCATATGATATAATTTGTGTGATTTATATAATTTAAGGTGGTTTAAATGGATACTAAAGATAAAAAAAGATTGAAAAAAGAAAAAAAATATAGAAGATATGGCTATATGTTGTATTATTTAATAAAAGTAGTTACATTAACTATGAGAAATAAAGTAGTAAAACATAAATCAGTAAAAGATAAAAATTATATTTATGGATTTTGGCACGAAAAAATAATTTTTCCATCATTATCTTTAAATTATTTAAAGAAAGTTACTACACTTGTAAGTCCCTCAAGTGATGGAGAAATGCTTAGTGTGATATTAAAAAAATTTGGATATGAAGTAATAAGAGGTTCTTCAAATGATAAAAATATTCGTAGCCTTATGAGTATGATAAAACATTTAAAAAAAGGATATTCATTAGGAATTGCTGTAGATGGACCTAGAGGGCCTATATATCAAATAAAGCCAGGAATAATATTTATGTCACAAAAAACAGGAGTAGAAATTGTTCCAATTGGTGGTGCATTTAGTAAAAAAATAGTATTTGAAAAAGCTTGGGATAAATTTCAATTTCCATTACCTTTTTCAAAATCAGTTACATATATAGGTGAACCAATAAAAATAGATAAAGATGTAAATATAGAGGAATATATTGAAATAGTAAATCAAAAAATACATGAAGCTAATAAAGAAGCGGAAAGGATACTAAATGAAAAATAGGTTAGCTATTACAATGGGAGACCCTTTTGGAATAGGTCCAGAAATAAGTATTAAATTTTTTGATACTCTTTATAAAATAGAAGAAAAAAATTTTTTTGTTTTTTTAATTGGAAGTAAAAGTGTTATTGAATATTATTTAAAAAAATATAAAATAGATTTAGAAATAGAATTAATTGAAGATATTTATAAAATAGAAAATTTAAATAATAAAAATGGAGTATTGCCATTATTAAATATAGATTTTGAATTTAATAAAGAAGATATTGGTAAGGATAGTAAACTTGGCGGAGAATACTCTATAAAATATCTTAACCAAGCTATAAAATTATGTAATTATGAAATTATTGATGGTATAGTTACAGCTCCAATTAGTAAAAATAGTATTAATTTAGCTGGGTATAAATATAGCGGACATACTACTTATTTTGCAGAAAAAACTAAAACTAAAGGTTTTGCAATGATATTAAAAGGCGAAAAAGTAATAGTTTTATTAAATACAACTCATTTATCATTAAATGATGCAATTAAAAAAGTAAAAAAAGATAATATTATAGATAAAATAAAATTAGCAGAAATAGCTAAAAAAGAATTAGGATTAAATGGAAAAATAGCAGTAGCTGGACTAAATCCACATAATGGAGAAAATGGTTTATTTGGTGATGAAGAAATAAAAGAAATAGCTCCAGCTGTAAAAGAGATGCAAGAACAAGGTATAGATGTAGAAGGACCTATTGTTCCAGATACATTATTTGTAAAAATGTTAAAAAGTGAATATGTAATAAGTGTAGTTATGTATCATGACCAAGGATTAATACCTGTAAAATTAGAAAGTTTTGGAAGTGCAGTAAACATAACAATAGGACTTCCATTTGTAAGAACTTCTGTTGACCATGGGACAGCTTTTGATATTGCAGGTAAAAATATGGCAGATGAAAGTAGTTTAAGAAAAGCAGTATCTACTGCAATTAATATTATAAAAAACAAGAAAAATGATTTGTTAAATTTTGTTGAAGTAGAATATATTTAAAATTATTTATAAAATAAAAGAGTTTAAGATTTGAAAGGAGAATAGATTTGGATAAAAAAAATTTTTATGTGACAACACCAATATATTATGTAAATGGAGATCCACATGTTGGAAGTGCATACACAACAATAGCAAGTGATGTAATAGCAAGATATAATAAAATTAAAAATAAAGATGTATATTTTTTAACTGGTTCAGATGAACATGGTCAAAAAGTAGAAGAAAAGGCCAAAGAAATGGGATTCACTCCAAAAGAGTGGGTTGATAAAATGGCTCCAAGATTTCAAAATTTATGGGAAAAATTAAATATTTCAAATGATGATTTTATAAGAACAACAGAAGAAAGACATATGAAAGCAGTAAAAAAAATATTAAAAACTGTATATGATAATGGAGATATCTATAAAGGTGAATATGAAGGTAAATACTGTGTATCATGTGAAACTTTTGTTCCAGAAAATCAAGTAGTAAATGAAAATCATTGTCCAGATTGTGGAAAAGAATTAAGAATAGTTAAAGAAGAAAGTTACTTCTTTAAAATGTCTAAATATCAAGATAAATTATTAGAACATATTGAAAAAAATCCAGATTTTATTTTACCAGAAACTAGAAGAAATGAAGTTATATCATTTATAAAACAAGGTTTACAAGATTTATCAATATCAAGAAATACATTTAAATGGGGAATACCATTAGAAATAGATGAAAATCATGTAGTTTATGTATGGTTTGATGCTCTTACAAATTATTTAACAGCTGTAGGTTATGAAAGTAATCCTGAAATGTATGATAAATTTTGGAATAATGGAGAAGTAGTACACATTATAGGAAAAGATATATTAAGATTCCATGCTATTATTTGGCCATGTATGCTTTTATCTGCTGGAGAAAAACTTCCAGATAAAGTAGTAGCACATGGATGGTGGACTGTTAATGGAGAAAAAATGTCAAAATCAAAAGGTAATGTAGTAGATCCATTAAAAGAGATAGAAAAATATGGAGTAGATGCATTTAGATATTTCCTATTAAGAGAAGTACATTTTGGTAATGATGGTGATTACTCTGATAAAGCAATGGTATATAGAGTAAATGCAGACCTTGCAAATGATTTAGGTAATTTATTAAATAGAACTCTTGGAATGTCAAAAAAATATTTTGATTCAAAAGTATTGCAAGGTGAAGGAACAGAGATTTATGATGATGAAATAAAAGAATTATGGTATAAAACTTTAGTTGAAGTAGACAAATATATGTCAAAATTACAATTCTCTTTTGCACTTGAAACTATATGGAAATTTATTTCAAGAATGAATAAATATATAGATGAAACTATGCCTTGGGCACTTGCAAAAGATAAAGAAAAACATCCTAGATTAAAAGTAGTGTTATATAATTTAGTAGAATCTTTATATAAAATAGCAGTACTTGTTTATCCATTTATACCAGAGAGTGCTCAAAAAATATGGAATCAATTAGGATTTGATGGAGATATTAAAAAAGCCAAAATTGACGATATAAGTGATTGGGGAAATGTGCCATACAACCATATTTTAGGAGAAGCATCACCAATTTTTCCTAGATTAGAATATGTAGAAGAAGAGAAAAAATTAGAAGATGAAATTAATGAAAATCTTGAAATAAAAAATCCTATATCAATAGATGAATTTTCAAAAGTAAATATTTCAGTAGTAGAAATATTAAAAGTAGAAAATGTAAAAAATGCAGATAAATTATTAAAATTTATAGTTGATACAGGAAATGAAAAAAGACAAATAATATCAGGAATAGCTAAATATTATCCAAATAAAGAGGAATTAGTAGGTAAAAAAGTATTAGCTGTAATTAACTTAAAACCTGTAAAATTAAAAGGTGAATTATCGCAAGGAATGTTACTTACAACTGATGAGAAGAAAAGAGTAAAATTAATAGAGATAGATAGTGCTATAAAAAATGGAACAATAGTAAGATAGATGTTGAAGGAGGATGTAGATGAGAAAAGTAAGAAAAGCTGTAATTCCAGCAGCAGGTCTAGGGACTAGAGTATTACCAGCTACTAAATCACAACCAAAAGAGATGTTGCCAATAGTAGATAAACCTGCTATACAATATATAGTAGAAGAATTAGTACAATCAGGAATTACAGATATTACAATAGTTACAGGTAGAAATAAAAGAGCACTAGAAGATCATTTTGATTATTCAGTAGAATTAGAATATCAATTAGAAAAAAAAGGAAAATATGAGTTACTTAAACAAGTAAGAGAAATATCTGAAATGGCAAATATATATTATATTAGACAAAAAGAGCCATTAGGACTTGGACATGCAATATTAACTGCAAAAAAACATATAGGTGATGAGCCATTTGCAGTAGTATTAGGAGATGATATTGTATGTTGTGATACTCCTGTTATTAAGCAAATGCTAGAAGTAAGAGAAAAGTATCATGGTGGAAGTATAATAGGAGTACAAGAAGTACCTATGGAGCAAGTATCATCATATGGTATAGTAAAACCTAGTATGAAATTTGATGATAGAACATATAAAATAGAAGATTTTATAGAAAAACCATCACAAGAGGAAGCTCCTTCAAATCTAGCTTGTTTAGGAAGATATATATTAGAGCCATCAATTTTTAATTATTTAGAAAAAACAGAAAAAGGAAAAGGTGGAGAAATCCAATTAACAGATGCTATACTTAAATCAATTCAATTTGGTGATAAAGTACTTAGTTATAATTTTATTGGAGAGAGATATGATACAGGAAATAAACTAGGTATTTTAAAAGCTAATATAGAATTTGGATTAAAGCATCCTGAAATAAAAGATGATTTAAAATCATATTTATTAGATTTAGCAAAAAAATTAGAAAAATAAAGAGTAATTCTAACTAGAGTAAACTTCCTTGAAAATACAAGGAAGTTTATTTATTAATTAATAAAAAATACTCAAAACCACGAGAAAGAAAAAATTGAAAATGGGAAGTTAGTGAGAAGTGAGAAGTAAGAAGTAAATTAGCCACGGAAAAACGCGGATTTTTCAGCACAAAGAAATAAGGTCACGAAGAACACAAAGAGAAAAAATAAGAACCACAAAGGAAAAGACTTGGAACTACAAGATTATCACAGATGAACATAAGATAAAATCTGGTGCATATCTAGTGTTTATCCTGTGGTTTCAAAAAATTATTTTAAACCTTAGTGGTCCTTAGTGCTTTTCTTCGTGCCCTTTGTGTAACAAAAATTTTCCGTAGAAACTAGCGCAAAGATTTTTTGCTTACTTTTTTATCTTTAAAAAAGTAAGTCGCCAAAGGC
>JAICDD010000046.1 GCA_020063625.1 Fusobacteriales bacterium | reverse complement strand
ATAATAATCCTCTGATATTATTTTTTTAAAATCATCTATTCCTATTGCTAATTTTTTATTCATAATTTTCACCTTTTTTTATTTTTTTGTTACACAAAGAATTAAAGAATTTTTGAAACAACGGGATAAACACGTGATATTGCACAAGATAAATAAGACTTTTGCCACGGAGTACGCGGATTTTTAGTTACACAAAGAGCACGAAGCAAACCATTGAGAACCACTAAGATACAAGAGATAATATTCAACACAGAGACTCAACGGACACTGAGATACACAGAGGTTTATAGATTGATTACACGGATTTTTTGTTACACAAAGGGCACAAAGAAAATCATTAAGGACCACTAAGGACTATCTCTTTGTGGTTCTGTTTTTTTATCTTTGTGTTCTTCGTGTAACGCATTTATCAAGAAAATCTAATCTCCTCCGAAAATACGCTTTTTTATTAATCCTATCTTTATCCGTTCAAATCCGTGTTTTTCCGTGGCTAAATTAAATCCGCGTTTTTCCGTGGCTAATTTTAATTCTTCTCACTACTCACTCTTTAGTTCCCAAAATCCTTTCCTTTGTGGTTCTATTTTTTTACCTTTGTGTTCTTCGTGTAACTTCTCACTCCTCACTATTTACTAGTTACTTCTTACTATTTTCACTCTATTATATCACAATAATATTGATTTTAAAAGCTTTTGTATACTACTACTTCACACTATTTTTGTATATAAAAAAGAGAAGTGGATATCCACTTCTCATATATCTATATTCTATTATTTTTTATAACTAGAATGAGTAAGATAAAGATACTGCTACAGTTGTTGCTGTTTTAGAAGTATCTAAAGAATCTTCTTTAGAATAAGCTTTTTCTTCTCTACTATCAAATACTACATATGGAGTTACTGTTATATTTCCTTGAGCCATATCTAATCCAACTTCTAATTCAGTAAATGCTCCATTAGAATCAACATTATCATAATTTGCAGCCATATCATTTAATAAAGTTAATGCTGCATATGCAGTTGGTTTATATCCATTAACTTCTTCTAAATCTGCTGATCCATATACATAGATTCCTGTTAAAGCATCTGTATCTTCAACTTTTTCCATGTTATATTCAGCTGATACTGATACTGTATCTGTTAAATCTTTTGATACAGAAGCTGCTACTAACATAGTATTTTTAGTAGTATCAGTTGCTACAGCATTATATGAAGAAGCTCCTACTGCTGCACTTACAGATGCTCCTGCAACTACAGTTGATAATTCTAATTTAGCTGTGTAACTATTTTTAGTATTGCTATCTCCATTAGCTACAGCTACTTTAGTTGTTACTGTAGTATTTTCACTTAAAGTTAAATCTAAAGCAAATCCAGGATCGCTTGTTTGTGCAAATGATTCCCAAGTATCATTATCCCAAGACATTCCATCTACTTCATAAGGATAATAAGTAAATTTAACTGTTTCGCTTCCCATTACATTCCATGCAATGTATGCATCTGAAGATTCATTAGTTTTGAATGCCCACGTAGCTGTATTTCCAGCACCATCAGTAGTAGCAACATCTGCTCCTATTCCAATAGTAAAATCTCCTTCAGTTTTTTCATAAGCAAAGTTAATTGCTGTTTGATCTTCTGAAGCTTTATCAACTGCTATTGTTGTTGTTAGAGTTCCAAAATCTCCACTTTTAACTGCTTCTAATTTAAAGTTTAAATCTCCTGCGCTTGTTCCTAAAGATCCATTTTCAGTACTTAATAAATAAATATCTCCTTCTACTGTTGCTGTAGTAACGTCCCAATTAGCTGCGAATACTGTACCTGTAACTAGTAATAATCCAGCTAATAAAGTTGCTGTTTTTTTCATGTGAACATCATCTCCTCTTTTAGTCTTTTTTTTATAATAAAAAGTTAAATACTACACAAAATATAGTATTTAGTTTAAAAAATAATTTTTTAAAATAAAATTTTAATACTCTAGTCTTAATTTACCATTTTTTAAAATTTTTTTCAAGCTTTTTTTGATATTTTTTGAGTTTTTTTACTATTTTTTTTACACTTTTTTTACATTTTATCTCAAAAATGTTTTTTTATCGATTTTTATTCTATTTTCGAACACTTAAAAATGTGTGCTCATAAATGGTATATATATAATTAAGACCTTACATTTACAAGAATAACTTATTTTCTTCAAAAAGTCAATACCCTTTGATAATTTTTTTACATTCTTGTACTTTTTAACTTATACACAAAGTTTATTTATTCAAAAAAATTTCTTCACTAAAATGACAAGAAGCAAAGTGTCCTGGCTCTATTTCTCTCATTACAGGTCTTTCTTGCTTACATTTATCTTTTACATATTTACATCTAGTTGAAAACTTACAACCTTTTGGTGGATTTATTGGACTTGGTAAGTCCCCTTCTAATTTTATTCTATTTTTAGTAGCTTCTACTTCTGGGTCTGCTATTGGTACTGCTGACAATAAAGCTTCTGTATACGGATGTAGTGGCTTTTCATATAGTTTATTACTTTCTGTTAATTCTACCATATCTCCTAAATACATTACAGCTACTCTATCTGAAATATATTTTACCATACTAAGGTCATGAGCTATAAATATATATGTAAGCCCTCTCTCTTTTTGTAGTTCTCTAAGTAAATTTGTTACTTGTGCTTGTATAGATACATCAAGTGCTGAAATTGGTTCATCACATACTATAAACTCTGGATCTACAGCTAATGCTCTTGCTATACCTATTCTTTGTCTTTGTCCTCCAGAAAATTCATGAGGAAATCTATTTGCATGCTCTCTATTTAATCCTACTTTTTCAAGTAAGTTATACACTATTTCTAATCTTTCCTCTTTTGTTTTATACATTTTATGTACATCTAATCCTTCTGCTATTATATCAGCTACTGTCATTCTAGGATTTAATGATGCTTGAGGATCTTGAAATATCATTTGTGCTTTTTTTGCAAACTCTTTTGTAGGTATTTTATTTACATTAGTTCCATTATATATTACTTCTCCACTAGTTTTTGGATAAAGAACTGTAAGAGTTCTTCCTAAAGTAGTTTTTCCACATCCAGACTCTCCAACTAATCCTAAAGTTTCTCCTTTATATACATCAAAGCTAACGCCATCTACAGCTTTTAATATCTGTTTATGCCCTACATGGAAATGTTTTTTTAGATTTTTTACTTCTAATAATTTTTCTTTTGCCATTATTTTAGTTCCTCCTTTTGCTTAACAATAGGATTCTCAACTTTTGGTGCATCTTCATGATGTAGCCAACAAGCTACTTTATGAGTATCACTTACTTTAAAGAATCCTGGTTTTTTTTCTTTACATACTTTCATAGCGTATTCACATCTAGGAGCAAAAGGACATCCTACAGGTGGTGCTAATAAATCAGGTGGAGTTCCATCTATTGATTCTAAATTTTCTTTTTCTCTGTCTATATCAAGTCTAGGCATAGATCTAAGTAATCCCCATGTATATGGATGCTCTGGATTATGGAATATATCTTTTACTAAAGCTTCTTCCATAACTTCCCCACCATACATAACAATTACTCTTTCTGCGATATCAGCCACTACTCCAAGGTCATGTGTTATCATTATAATTGCTGTATTTAATTTATGTTTTAATTCATTCATAAGATCTAATATTTGTGCTTGTATTGTAACATCAAGTGCTGTTGTAGGTTCGTCAGCTATAAGTAATTTTGGATTACATGCAAGCGCTATAGCTATTATTACCCTTTGTCTCATTCCACCTGAAAATTCATGTGGGTATTGATTAAATCTTTTTTCTGGATTTGGTATTCCTACCAGTCTAAGCATTTCTACAGCTCTTTCTTTTGCTTGTTCTTTAGTCATATCTTGATGAAGCAGTATTCCTTCTACTATTTGATTTCCTATTTTCATAGTAGGATTTAGTGATGATAGTGGATTTTGGAATATCATTCCTATTTTTCCACCTCTAATTTTTTGCATTTCTGCTTCTGATTTATTTACTAAGTTATCTCCATCAAAAATTATTTCACCTTGTTTTATTCTACCAGGTGGCATAGGTATAAGTTTCATTACTGTTTGTACTGTTACTGATTTTCCACTACCTGATTCTCCAACTATTGCAAGGCTTTCTCCTTCATTTACTGAAAAATTTATTCCTCTTAAAACCTTTACCTCTCCTGCATATGTATCAAAAGAGACATGAAGGTCTTTTACATCTAATAGTTTTTTATTTTCCATCTTTACATTCCTCTCCTAAAATAGTATATAAATAAGATTATTTTCTTAATTTTGGATCTAATGCATCTCTTAATGCATCTCCAACAATATTAAATGCTAATGTTGTAAATGATATTAATAATGCTGGTATTACAAAAAGATGTGGTCCTCTTTGTAATAATTGATATCCTTCATTTGCTAAACTTCCCCATGAAGCTAACGGTACAGGAATACCTATTCCAATGAAACTTAAAAACGCTTCACTAAATATAGCTTGAGGTATGTCAAGTGTAAGTCTAACTATTATTTGACCTAATGCATTTGGAATAAGATGTTTTGTTATTATCCACATAGGATTTGCTCCAAGAGCTATAGATGCCATAACAAACTCTTGCTCTTTTATTCTTAATACTTCACTTCTTACTATCATAGCCATAAACATCCATCTAGTAGCTCCCATAGCTATAATTATAGTTTTTAATCCAGGTCCTAATACTACCATTAATAATATAATATATATCATACTTGGTACAGCCATCATGATTTCTACAAATCTCATCATATAAAAATCTACTTTACCACCAAAGAATCCTGCTATACCACCATATAAAGTTCCTACTATTCCTTCGATAAATACCACTACTAATGCAATAGTAAAAGATACTCTTGCACCAGCCCATATTCTAGTAAAAAAATCTCTTCCAAAATTATCAGTACCAAAATAATATCCTGCTTTTAATGATTCTGCATCCCAAAATCTAAAAGTCATATCAGTATTCATTTCTCTATATCCATATTTATTTAAATATGGTCCAATTATTGCAAATAAAAACATTACAATAAGTGACCAAAAGAAAAACATCGCTAATTTATTTTGTTTAAATCTTCTAATAGCATCTTCAAGATATGTCATACTTGGTTTATATATTTTTTCACTTTCAGCTATATCTTTTCCAACAAACGTAAAATCATGTTTCATAATAACTATTCTCCTTTTCCTTTACTTAATCTTATTCTAGGATCTATAAATACATAAAGTATATCTACTATTAGTAGCATTACTACTAGTAAAAATGCATAAAATATAGTAATCCCTAATACTACTGTATAGTCTCTATTATATATACTTTCTACATAATATCTTCCTAGACCAGGAATAGAAAATATTTTTTCTATAACAAATGATCCTGTAGTAATTGCTGCAAGTAATGGCCCCATATATACTACTACTGGCATAATAGCATTTCTAATACCATGTCTTGTTACTATTTTAAAAGGTTTTTGTCCTTTTGCTTTTGCAGTTATAATATAGTCTTGACTAAATACATCAATCATTGATGCTCTCATCATTCTAGCTATTACAGCTATTGGAAATAATCCTAATGCAATAGTTGGTAATATTTTATGTCTCCATGTATCATATCCTGCTACTGGAAGTAATGATATTCCAAGTTTAGCATTTAATTCAACTATCATCCATTGTAATGTTCCAGCTAATACAAAACTAGGTACTGATACCCCAATAACAGCTAATAGCATTGCTCCTGAATCAAGTTTTTTACCTCTATTCAATCCTGCTATTATTCCTAAAAATACTCCTACAAAAAATGCAAAAATTGCAGCTCTGATTCCTAAATCTAGTGAATAAGGAAAATGGTTTTTTATCATGTCAGAAACTTTTCTTCCTCTTACTTTCATTGAAAGTCCAAAATCACCTTTTAATAAATTTCCAACATATGTTACATATTGTACTGCTAAAGGTTTATCTAGACCATATTTTTCCATAAGTTTTGCTTTTATTTTTGGTGGAATAGCCTTTTCACTAGCAAAAGGATCTCCTGGTAATTGATGAACTAGAAAAAATGTAATCGTTGTAATTAGTAATAATGTAATTGCACCTGATACAATTCTCTTAAAAATGTAATTAAACATAATATCTCCTCTCTAAAAATATATAAATTAATTTTGTTTTTAATGAGAAAATGAAAAAAATTTTTCAGCTTCTCACTATAACAAAAAAATAGGGTAAGTTTATTATACTATAGATTTTACTATTTTCAAAATATTTTTTTTTATTAATAAACATCGGAAAATGGTCACTATATAACCGATATATAGCGACCATTTATATTATTTTTTAAATTTATTATTATTTTTGAATATCAGCATAATATAAATCTGTTTCTTGACCAACTGCTCTAAAGTATACATTTTTTAAGTAAGGTTTTACTAATCTGTTTCTATTTCTATAGAAAGTAACACCTATTGGGAATTCTTTAGCTAAGATTTTTTCTGCAGCTGCCATAGCTTCCATTCTTACTTTATTATCTGATGAAGTTTGAGCTTTATTTATTAAAGCATCATATTCAGCATTTGACCATCCAGTATGGTTGTTTCCACCATTTGTTACCCATAAATCCATATAAGTCATAGGGTCATTATAGTCTGGTCCCCATCCAGCAAGTACAATTTCAAAATCTCTTGAAGACATTCTTTGAAGTCTAATTTGGAAAGTAACTTGTTCTATTTTAGTTTCTATTCCAAGTTTAGTTCTTAATTGTTCTTGATAGAATTGAGCTTCTTTTGTCGCTGTATCACTTGTACCAGTTAATAAGCTTAATTCTACTGGTCCAGTATGTCCTACTTCTTTTAATCCTTCAGCAAGTAATTTTTTAGCTCTTTCTACATCATTATCTTTATATAATTCACTTCCAAAATCTTCTCTAAATCCTTTATCAATTCCTGGGAATCCATAAGGTACCATTCCTTGACCAGCTTTAGAACCGTCTTTTTTGATTTTTTCAACAAGTTCTTTTCTATCAATTGCTATAGTAATAGCTTCTCTTATTTTTCTATTGCTTAATAATGGATGTTTTGTATTAAACTCAAAATACCATACAGAACCATCACTATAAGTAACTAATTCTGGACTATCTTTAAATTCTGGTAATTGATCTCCACCTAGTCCAACTATATCTAATTCACCATTTTTATACATATTTAAAGCTGTATTACTATCATTTACCATAAGTGCAGTAATTCCGTCTAATTTAATAGCTGATGCATTCCAATAATCTGCTCTTTTTTCTAATACGATTTTACTATCATGTTCCCATTCTGTCATTTTAAATGGGCCATTAAATAAGAAATTATCTTTTTCTAATGCATACTCTTCTCCTTTTTCTTTGAAGAATTCTTCATTTAAAGGATAATATGTAGGGAATGCAGTAACTGATGCAAAATATGCTGCTGGTTTTTCTAATTCAAATACAACAGTTTTATCGTCTAATGCTTTTACTCCAACTTTAGAAAAATCTTTGATTTTTCCTTCATTATAAGCTTGTGCATTTTTTATATAATAAGTCATATATGCATATTCTGATGCTGTTTCAGGTTCTATTGCTCTTCTGATTCCAAATACAAAATCATGAGCTGTTACTAGTTTACCATTTGACCATTTTGTGTCTCTTAATTTAAATGTCCATTTATTTCCATCTACTGACCAAGATTCTGCTACACCAGGTACTACATCTCCTGTAGCTCCTAATCTAGTTAAACCTTCCATAATAAATGGTAATATTTGCATAGCACTTTGGTCTGTTGTTAATTGTGGATCCATTGTTCCAGGTTCTTGTCCTAAATTAATTCTTACTACTTTTTTCTCAGCTTCAGCTTTAGTTTCAGTTTTAGCTCCACCTCCACCACAAGCTACAAATAATACTAATGTTAATAATGTCAATAGCCATTTTACTCTTTTCACTATTATCTCCCTCCTACGTTCTTTAATTTAGTTTAATAATAGCTATTACTAAACTAATTACTAAAAATTTATTATTATAATACTACTCTATTATACATGATTTATATATTTCTTCAAATATATGATTTAAATATATCTAATATATTTCATATATATAGTCTTTAATTTTTAAGGACTTTAGCCTTTTTAGAATATCTTTTTTTATTTTTTTGTGTTTTTTTAATAATAATCATCTATTTTTTTAATTTATACTTTTTTTGTCAAATATATCACTATTTATATATATGCATTTTTTTTATTTTTCCTTTTTTTAAATATATTTTTTTTATTTTTTTCAACACAGAGACTCAGAGGACGCTGAGATGCACAGAGTTTTATAGATTTTTTGAAACCACGGGATATACACGAGATAGCACACGAGATAAATTAGAAATTTGCCACGGATTACACGAATGAACTCGAATTTTTTTAGTTACACAAAGAACACTGAGAAACCACTAAGGACCACTAAGTTTTTTTCTTTGTGGTACTTTGTATTCTCTTTTCTTTGTGCTAAATTCAATCAGTGATAATCTGCGTTTTTCCGTGGCTAATTTATAATTCTTTTTCATCCTGTGTGCATCTGGTGGTTTCAGCACTTTTTTATTTCGCCTTTAGCGACTTACTTTTTTAAAGACAAAAAAGTAAGCAAAAAGTCTTTGCGCTAGTTTCTACGGATAATTTTTGTTACACAAAGGGCACGAAGAAAACCATTGAGGACCACTAAGTTTTATAGATTTTTTTTATCACAGGATATACACTTGAT
>JAICDD010000045.1 GCA_020063625.1 Fusobacteriales bacterium | reverse complement strand
TTATTTTTTTGTTACACAAAGGGCACGAAGAAAAATACTAAGGACCACTAAGTATCTCTTTGTGGTTCTATTTTTTTACCTTTGTGTTCTTCGTGTAACGCATTTATCAAGAAAATCTAATATCCTCCGAAAAGGCGCGTCTTAAATCTTCTAATTTCTTATTATTCAATATAATCAGTGATAATCTGTGTTTTTCCGTGTCAATCTTGTGGTTTCAATTTTTTCTCTTTGTGGTTCTATTTTCTGTCTTTGTGTTCTTCGTGTAACGCATTTAATAATAAAATCTAATATTCTCTGAAAAGACGCTTTTTTATTTAATCCTTTATTTATCCATTTAAATCCGTGTTTATCTCATGGTTCCCACTTTTTATCTTTGTGCTGAAAAATCCGCGTTTTTCCGTGGCTAAATTTAATTCGTTTAAATTAGTGTCATTCATTGTCAATTCTTTCTTATTCTGTGTTCATCTGTGGCAATCCCGTGGTTCCTACCCTTTGTGGTTCTGTTTTTTACCTTTGTGTTCTTCGTGTAACTTCTCACTACTCACTTCTTACTATAATCAGTGATAATCTGTGTATATCCCGTGGTTCCTAATCTTTTCTTTATGCTAAATTAGCCATTTATCACATTTATATATTCTATATTCTTTTCTTTTAATTCATCTTCTAGCTCTATACTCCACAAATATACAATAATATTCTTAAAATTTTCTATATCATTAATATTTTTATATTTTTTATAAAATATATTGTTTAGCTTAAATGTAGTTTCTATTATTTCCATTATTTCATCATTTTCGCCTAATAAAGCTATTGTTTTATTTTCTGATATATGTTTATTAGTTAAATTTAAAATTTTATTATTTAATTCAATTATTAATTTATATGAATTTTTAATATATCTAAGTGTTTTTTTAGTTTTTTCTTTCATTCCTTGTGGGGTTAATATATATTTTACAGTACGAGAATTTAGATTTTCTACTTTTATAAAACCTTTTTTTACACATTTTTTTATTAATAAATTTACTGCTCCTAATGATATTCCACTTTTTTCAGATAACTTTCTTTGACTTATTATTGGTTCTTTTTCTATTATCTCTAATATATCACTTTCATCAATTATTTGTTTCATATACTTCTCCTAATTTTTTATTTATAGTTCAATATCTGAACAATAAAATTATAACTTTATATATATACTTTGTCAAGTTAGTTTTGAGTTTTTTCAGCACTAAGATGCATAGAGGTTTATATTTTTTGAAACCACGGGATGTACACTGGATATCGCACGAGATATTACATGGAATAAATTAGAATTTTGCCAAGTATTGCACGGATTTTTGTTACACAAAGAGCGCTAAGAAAAACACTAAGGACCACAAAGTTTTTTTCTTTGTGGTTCTGATTTTTCTATCTTTGTGTTCTTCGTGTAATTCATTTATCAAGAAAATCTAATCTCCTCCGAAAATGCGCTTTTTGTATCTTCTTACTGCTTACTTCTTACTATTCACTATAATCAGTGTTAATCACGTGGTTTCAGCACTTTTTTATTGTTTTTCTCAATTCATATTCAATAAGAAAAATTATGAAGTAACTAAATAACATCAAAAACCATGTACTACTATATTTTATATCTATTTTCATTAAAGGTATTTTATCAAACATAGTTACTATTCCATACAAAGAGTGATATAATGCTTCTATTATATATTTAATCAACTCTCCTAAAATATTAAAACTAATTAAATTTATAAAATACAGTATAAAAATAGCTGGTATAATAAATACAGCATAAGACAAAATAATTACATTTACTAAAAATGATAAAATATATATAGTTTTAAAATAATATAAAAATATTGGCATTAAATATAGCTGAATTATTATACTAAGTAATATTAGTTTTAAATATTTATTTTCAATTAATTTAACATAATAATTATATGAATAAATTATTGCAAAAAGTGCTATATACGACATTTGAAAAGATATATTTTTTATAATAAATGGATTTGCTAAAAATAACAGTATCATTGATAAACAATAAGATTTTTTAATTTCATTTTTTTCATAAAATATATTTGAAAACAATATAAAACTCCCCATAATATAAGCTCTAAATACTGATGGTGTAAACATTACTAAAATTATATATATAGTCAAAATAATAAAAGTAAAAAAATATTTTTGTTTATAAGAAAATTTTAATTTTTCACCTATTTTTAATAATAACATAATAATAAGTCCAACATGAAATCCAGATATTACTAAAATATGTGAGGTTCCTATATTATTAAATCTATTTTTCACTTCATTATCTAATGCTGTTTTTTCTCCTAAAATTATAGCTTTTACAAAACTCTCTGTATCATATTCTAAATCTATTTTTTCAATATTTTTTAATAAATAATATCTATATTTATTTAAATTACTCTCTTTTATTTTATAATTTTCAAGATATACAATATTTTTATATTTATTTTCTACTTTTGAAGTTGTATAAAATATTCCATTATTAATATCATCATAAATTTTAATATTATATTCTTCTTTAGGATTTTTTTTATTTATTTTTAATAATTCTATTTTTTCTCCAATTTTTCTTATTTTCAAATTATAAATTTTATTTTTTTCTAAAATATCACTATTTATATAACTTTGATAAAAAAGAATTAATATAATAAAATAAATATAATCTTTTTTGAAAAAATTATAAAACAAAAAAAGTAGAGTTATTATAATCCCTACTTTTATATTAAATATTGTATATATAATCGAAAACAGTATAAAACTTATAGTTAATTTTTCAATTTTATACATTTTTGCTCCTATACATAAAGTTTTATAGATTTTGAAACCACGGGATAAACACACGATATACACCAGATTTTTGTCACGAATTACACGAATAAACTCTAATTTTTTGAGTTACACAAAGAGCACGAAGAAAAACAGTAAGGACCTCTAAGGGTTTTTTCTGTGTGGTTCTGATTTTTTCTCTTTGTGTTCTTCGTGTAATTTTTTTCTTTGTGGTACTTTGTGGTCTTATTTCTTTGTGCTGAATTTAATCCGCGTTTTTCCGCGGCTAAATTCTAATTCCGTTATTTACTTCTCACTCTTTACTTCTCACTATTCACTTTTCAGTTATTATTTAGAAAATTTTACTTTTAACCATTCTAAATTTCTTACATATACTTTTTCAAAATCAAGGTCTAAATATCCTCTATCTTTATATACTTTAAGGTATTTCTCTATTTCCTGTAGTGGTAAGTTTGTAATATTTTTTATCTCTTCTAATGTTAATATAATCTCATTTTCTCTAGTATTTAAATATTTTTCATATATATAACGAAGTATCTTTCTTTCACTATCCTCTTCTAATATTATTTCTAATTGTTTTTCTGTATTATATCTACGATTAGATAGTACTTTTACTAGACTTACTGCAATATCAGGTGCTAATTTTAATATTTCAAAAAAGCTATCTTTATCAAATTCTAATACTTTTGTATCTTCCTCTGCTATTACTGTAGCTGTACGAGGTTTATCTTCAAATACTGCCATCTCACCAATAAATTGATTTGCACCAATATATGCTAATACTTTCTCTTCATTTTTACGTATTTTTGTTATTTTTACTCTACCTGATATTATAAAATACAATTTCGATTGCTTTTCATATTCACAAAATATTATATCTCCACTATTAAACTCTTTTCCAAATTTTTCTATAAGTTGTTTATTCTCAAACATTTCCCTCACCTTTTCTTTCTATAGTGAGTTTTTCTTTTAATACTGTTATCATCTCACGAAATCTTATTTTTTCCTCTTCGTCAAGGTCTGCATCCATTAATAAATTTCCCACTTGAAATGCTTTTGTATAATTTTTTCGTTCTTCATATATTTTAAGTAATAAAAACATCATCTCTTTATGTCTAGATGAAGTTTGAAATTTTTCAATAAACTCCTCTAATTCATCAATAATTTCATCCTCTTTTTTTATTGCTACATTTATATCAATAGTTTCAAGAAGAAGTTTTTCCAATACATCATCATATATTACATTAGGACGAAGCCCCTTTAAAAACGCTATTAATAATTCTGATGATTTTTCATAATATTTTTTTACTAAATCTATTTTTTCTATTGTTACACTATAGTCTAAGAATTTTTCTATTCGCTTTGTTTCTCCCTTTGCAAATTCTATTTCTATTCCATTTACTATCATTCTTTTTAAAACTTGAGAAGCTTTTAAAAAATCACCTTTTGAAATAAAATATACATACATATCAAAAAATGGAGTTTTAGAACGAAGTTCACTTTTTTCTTTTGATTCTAAATGTACTCTTTCATCTAATTCTCTAATCTCTCTTGAAAGTGATATTATCATTTTTTTACTTATTTCAATATTATTTTTTATAAAATCACTAAATTCATTCACTTCAAAAGATAGTATTTCAGAATCAACATCAGCTATTGCCCTTGCTTCTCTTTTTATTCCTATAAAAATTTCTTCAAATCCAAACATATCTCCTGTATTTAATACTTTTAAAGTATTTATTTTGTTATTATAAAAGAAAAAACCTTTTTCTTTTTTTAAATAAATTCTACCTGATTTTAATACATATATCTCTTTAGGCTCAGTATTTTCAAAATATAATATACCTCTTGCTTTTAATTTTATCACTTTCATATTTTATCCCCATCCTAAATATAGAGTTTCAATTAATATTATATTGATTTTTTTTATTTTTCCTCTTTTATTTTTATAAAATTTAAAAAACTTCCCTTTATTTTAGGGAAGTTTAAATCTTAATTTACAACTGAATTTACTAAAAGTACTGTTGTTAAAAGTTGTACACTTACTTGCAATATATCTAAAAATCTATCTAACTTACTTTTATCTCTAGTATCTTTTGGTACTATTATTGTATCTCCTGGTTCTATAATTGCTTTTTTTATATTTTCTTTCAATGCTTTTCCATTTGCTTTTATAATAAATACTTTCTTTTCATATGCTTTTTCTTTATATCCACCTGCTGCATCAATATAATCTTTTAATTTAAAATCATTATTGTATGCTATTATACTAGGTGCATATACTTCACCTACTACTTTTACAGTTGTTGGTCTATTTGGTATATAGATTTCATCTCCATCTACTAGTTTTATATCATTTTTATATCTATTTAATTCTCTATCATATTCAAGGTTTGTTACTTTTAAATTAAATACATTTTGCTCTAATGATATTTTATCATCTATTTCTAAATTTAGACTTCTACTCTCTTCTATTTGTGTTTCTTTTCTTTTTATCTGTATACCATTTGGAAATGCATCTGATTCAAATCCACCAGCTCTATTTATAATAGAATTTATCCCTTCATCATCATTTAATAGATATTCACCAGGATATTTTACAAATCCTGTTATTTTTACAGTTTTCACATCTTGCCATGTTGAATCTTTTCTTACAAAAATTACATCTTCTGCTAATATCTCAAAATCAGGATTTTTCATATAATCCACAACAACTTCTGTAATTTTATCTTTAAGTCTTTCATTTCTAGCTATTACTATATTTCTATCAGCTTTTTTTTCTAATCCTTTTGCATAAAATATTACATCCTCTAATGTCATTCCTTTATAATACTCTATTTCACCAGGCTCTTTTACATTTCCATATACATATACTGTATCTGGTTTTACTACTTCATCATATTTAAATATTTTTACTATATCATTTGCTTTTAATTTAATATTTTCTTCAATATCACCTGCAAGAGCTTTTTCTAAATTAAATTTTATAAGATTTAATTTCCCTTGCTCATCTACTCTATATATATCAGCTCTTTTATAATAAATATTTTCTTTTGTATCTAATCCTCCAGCAAAATTAACTAAATCTAATACTCTTTGATTTTCATAAATCTCATAATTTCCAGGATTTTTTATAGCTCCAATGATATTACTATATTTTTTAGCAGCTATATCATTTCTATTGTATACATATATTGTATCATCTGCTTTTAACTCAATATTTTCTTTTGTTGGATCAAAAGTAATTATCTCTTTATCATAATTATTCTTTACTCTAATAAGTGTTATACTATTTAAATATGTGTCTTTTTTATATCCTCCTGCTATTTCAATCAAGCTTTTATAGTCTCTTATTTTTTCTACATCATATTCTCCAGGATTTACTATATTTCCATAAATATAAACACTATTTTTTGATTCTTTATCTATACTTCCCACTTCAATTGATATTAATTTTGATTTAATATTGTTTTCTAATTTTTCATTAGATGTTTTTACTTGTAAATCTTCTATATATTTTGTTTTAATTAAATTTTTGTTTGCAAAAATATCAAATTCTCCAATATTTGCAAAAATTTCTTTATATGTTTTTTCATTTTTTAATTCATATATTGTTTTTTTCTTAAACTCTCCATAAAGCGCTACTTTTTCTTTAATAACAGGTATATAAATAATATCTCCATCAGTTATTTGTATATCTTCTATATTTTTATTACCATTAATATAGTCATATAAATCTATTACAGTTTCTTTATTTTTTGATTTAATTTTTATATTTCTTATACTAGAATTTTCATTTATTCCACCAGCTGTATACAATATATTAAATAAATTATAGTATTTATCTACAGTATAAATTCCTGGTTTATTAACTTCTCCTATCACTATTATAGCAAAGGTTCTACTATTTTTTAACGATATATCTATATTAAAATTTTTAATCTTTTTATTTGTTTTATTTAAAATCTCTTTTTCTAATTGTGATATTGTTTTTCCCTCAGCTTTTACTACTCCTATATTTGGTATAAATAGGTTTCCGCTACTATCAATAGATAATATTGGCATAAAATTTTTATTTGCCTCTTCTGGTAATAAAATATCACTCCAACTATTTATACTTATAGTATCCCCTACTCCTAATACATAATCTTTTCCAATAGATTTTGTAGTTTTTAATGCTACACTATTATTAATTATATCCATTCCATATAATTTTAATTTTTCTCTATTTTTTATATAATCATTTTGATATTTTTTAAATATATTTGATTTTTTTTCTTATTCATTTATTATTTTGTCATTTTCTTTTTGTAAAGTATTTAATTCTTCTTTATTTAATTCTTCTTTATTTAATTCTTCTTTATTTAATTCTTCTTTATTTAATTCTTCTTTATTTATTATTTTATCATTTTCTTTTTGTAAAGTATTTAATTCTTCTATTTGTTTCTTTAGTTCAGTATCATTAGTTGTCGTATCATTATTTTTTAAATTTGTTATATTACTATTTGCTTGCATAAGTGTTGTAACATCTGTTGTTGTAATATCTGCTGCAAATAATGTTATTGATAAAACTATAAAGAATAATAGTATCTTTTTCATTTTTACTCCCCTTTTATCTCTTTTTCTGTTATTTTATCCCATTCTACATTTTGTATAAACTCTATAAAAAATGCAAAAAATATTCCTAAAAATCCACCAAGTACAAATGATATTACTACTATAAGTTTTTTATTTGGTTTATCTGGAAATTTTGGTTCTATTGCTTTATCTAAAATAGTTATCATACTCTTTTTATTTAATACATCTAATTTTGTTTTTTCATACTCTACTCTAAGCATTTTATACACTTCTATATTTACATTTAACTCTTGTTGTAATTTTTGTAATTCAAATTTTATTTGAGGTATATCACTAAGTGGTATAATATCTACTGGTAAATTTTTATCACCATTTATTATTGCATTTAGTTGTTCTTTTGCTACTGATAATTCCTCTTTTATTTTTTGTACTTCAAAACTATTTTCTCCCGCAAATTTTTTTGAGATTTTTAATTCATTTTCTTTTTCTATAATAAGTTGTTTTAATTCAGCTACTTTTTCTGTTACTACTTTTGCCTCATCAAGTATACTTACTGTCTTATATTTTTTTTCTATTTCACGTAGTTTTGCTTGTTTATCATTAATTTGTTTTTCTACTGTATCTACTTGTTCTTTTAAATATTTTAATGATAAATTTGATTTATCATCTTTTTGCTCTTTTAAATAATTATCTAATACATTAAAATACTCATTTGCTATTTTAGCTACCATCTCTTTATCAGATAACTCTACTTCTACTCTATATATCCCGCTTTTTTCATCTTTTGACACTACTACTATATCCCCAACCCATTTTGCTACATCATAAATAGTTGGTTTATCCTCTTCATTTTCTATTTCATCTAAATTTATTTCATTATATTTTATATAATACTCGTATAACCCTAGTTTATTTACTATCTCTTCTCTAAAAGTTCTACTTTCTAATATAGTAAGTAAACTACCGCTATCACTACTCCCTATACCTCCTGCAAGTCCAAAAGGTATTGAACTAGCTAAACTTGACAACATACTTGAAGTAGATGATGATTTTTCTTCTGTAAATGTTAATTCTGCTTTATATATTGGTTTTGATATAAGTGCAAAAATAACTCCACCAATAGTTAATAATATTGTAATGACTATAATAGAGAGTTTTCTTTTCCATATTACTCTAATAAGGTCAAGTAAATCAATTTCATCTTCTTCATAATAATTATTATGATTGATTATTTCATTTTGCATAAGTTTACTGTTTTCTTGCATTTTCCCTACCCTTTCTATATTAAAATAAATT
Source organism: Fusobacteriales bacterium (assembly GCA_020063625.1). GTDB lineage: Bacteria > Fusobacteriota > Fusobacteriia > Fusobacteriales > Fusobacteriaceae > Hypnocyclicus. The sequence continues at coordinate 115 of JAICDD010000045.1, read as the reverse complement.
ATTTTGAAACCACGAGATTTACACGAGATAGCACACAAAATTTTTTGTTACACAAAGGGCACAGAGAAAAGCACTAAGGACCACTGAGGATTTTCTCTTTGTGGTTCTATGTTTT
>JAICDD010000044.1 GCA_020063625.1 Fusobacteriales bacterium | reverse complement strand
GCAAATAAGAGATGTATTAGAAGAAGCAATAAAAGAGGCAAAAGAAGTAAAAGTACCAAATATAGAAGGAATAATGATACCAGTAATGGATTATAAAGTAGTAAAAGGAGATTGTTTATGGAATATAATTAAAGCTGCAGACAATACTCTAAGTGATAAAGAAATATTAAGTATAGTAAAAGACTTAGCTTTAATAAATAGACTAGACAATCCAGATTTAATTTATATTGATCAAAATTTAATATTACCATTAGATAACTAATATGATTAGCACATATAGATGCAATATCTATATGTGCTTTTTCATTAATAAAACTAGTTGTTTATATAATATATATTAAAAATTAATTTTTTATATAGAAAAATTATTGACAATCTCTTGATATTTTGCTACAATTACTTAAATTAAAATTGTGCAAAGATCAGGAGGAAGTTATTTCTCTTGTGAGTATAAATTACCCTTGGTAGTATGCCTTTATGGGGAGAAAATAATAAATATAACTTTCTCCAATAAAGGGGTATTAACAGGGGTATTTTTTATTACAAATTATTTGAGGTGGATGAAATGAGAAATTTAAGGAATTTAAGGAAAAGGAAAAAAATAGAAAATTAAATAAATTTTATTGAGGGTAATAGTCTATAGTTTTTGCACGTTTTTTGTATGTCTATAGCCTGTTATAGGCTTTTTTTATTACAAAAAAATATTTTTAATATAAATGTGGGAGGTAGAATGACTTATTTAGAAACATTAAAAAATATCTTTATTAATGACGGAAGGTATATGTATATTGTAAAAGGATTAGGTTTTTCAATAGGAGTTACATTATTTGCAGCTTTTATTGGACTTGTAGTAGGAGTAATACTGGCTTTATTTAGATTGTCAATTTTTTATCCTTTTAAAAAGATAGAAGGATTAAGTGAAAATATAAAAAAAATAAATCCATTAGAGCTGTTTGCACTAATTTATGTAGATTTGATTAGGGGAACTCCAGCAGTTGTACAATTGATGATACTAGCAAATATAGTGTTTGTAGGAGCACTTAGAAATACACCTATATTTGTTGTAGCAGGACTTGCTTTTGGTCTTAATAGTGCAGCATATGTAGCAGAAATAATAAGAGCAGGAATACAAGGTTTAGATAAAGGGCAAATGGAAGCAGCTAAGGCATTAGGAATGCCATATGGATTAGCTATGAAAGAGATTATCATTCCTCAAGCAATAAAAAAAATATTACCAACACTTGTAAGTGAATTTATAACACTTCTCAAAGAAACATCAATAGTTGGATTTATTGGTGGTGTTGACTTACTTAGATCAGCTAATATTATTACAAGTCAAACTTATAGAGGGGTAGAGCCATTACTTGCAGTTGGATTAATATATTTAGTACTTACAAGTTTATTTACTAAATTTATGAGAGTTGTAGAGAAGGGAATGAGAAAAAGTGATTAAAATAGTTGATTTACATAAATATTATGGCGAATTAGAAGTACTAAAAGGAATAAATAAAGAGATAAAAAAAGGTGAAGTTGTAGCAATAATAGGTCCTTCTGGAAGTGGGAAATCAACATTTTTAAGATGTTTAAATCTTTTAGAAGAACCAACAAGTGGTCATATATATATTGATGGAATAGATATTTTAGATAAAAAAACAGATATAAATAAAGTAAGAGAAGAAAAAATCGGAATGGTTTTTCAGCACTTTAATCTATTTCCACATAAAACAGTACTTGAAAACCTTACATTAGGACCTATAAAACTTAAAGGTTTTTCGCAAAAAGAAGCAGAGACAATAGCATTTGAACTTTTAGAAAAAGTAGGACTAAAAGATAAAGCTTATGTCTATCCTAGTAGTTTATCTGGAGGTCAAAAACAAAGAATAGCAATAGCTAGAGCACTTGCTATGAAACCTGAAATATTATTATTTGATGAACCTACAAGTGCACTTGATCCAGAAGTAGTAAATGAGGTACTTGAAGTAATGAAAACTCTTGCAAAAGAGGGAATGACAATGTTAGTAGTAACTCATGAAATGGGATTTGCTAAAAATGTAGCAAGTAGAGTATTTTTTATGGATAGAGGAAATATTTTAGAAGATGATAAACCTAAAAAAATATTTGAAAATCCTAGCCATGAAAGGACAAAAGAGTTTTTATCAAAAGTTTTAAATCATTAAAAATAAAATTTAAATAAAATTTAAGGAGGAAGATTGTATGAAGAAAATTTTAACTTTAGTAGTATTAGCAACATTATTTTTAGTAGGATGTGGAGGAAATACTGAAAAAACTTATGTAGTAGGAACAAATGCAGAATTTCCACCATTTGAATATATGGAAGGGGATAAAATTGTTGGATTTGATATAGAATTAATTGAGTTATTATCAAAAGAAGCAGGAATTAAATATGAGATAAAAGATATGAGTTTTGATGGATTGTTACCAGCATTACAAACTAAAAAAATAGATTTAGTAGTATCTGGTATGACAGCTACAGAAGAAAGAAAAAAAACAGTAAACTTTACAAAAAGCTACTATTCAACAAGTCAAGTAATAATAGTTAGAGAAGATGAAAATAATATAAAATCATTTGATGATTTAAAAGGGAAAAAAGCAGGCGTTATGCTTGGATTTACTGGAGATTTAATAGTAAGTGATATAGAAGGTGTAAATGTAAAAAAATATAACGCATCATATGCTGCTATATTAGATTTAAAAGCAAATAAAATAGATGCAGTAGTACTTGATTCTGAACCAGCTAAAAACTATGTAAAACAAAATAAAGGAATAAAAGTAATTGAAGGAGTATCAGTAACAGAAGAGTATGCGATAGCTTTACGAAAAGAGGATAAAGAGTTATTAGAAAAATTAAATAAAGCATTTGATACAATAAAATCAAATGGAGAGTATAAAAAACTTTATGATAAATATTTTAATAAATAAAATATTTTGAAAGGAAAAATGATGAGGTCTAGGTATAATTTTAAAGAAGAGAAAAATAAATAGACTTTGTAAATAAAAAATAGTGACTAAAAGTAAGCACTGTTTTTTACAGTGCTTCTTTATAAACAAAATAAAAAAGTCCTATAATAAAATCAGAAAATTTAAAGGGGGATATTATGAAGCTTTGGGGCGGAAGATTTAATAAAGAAAGTTCTAAATTACTAGAAAAATTTAATGCATCAATTACTTTTGATATAAGAATGTATAAAGAAGATATTATGGGAAGTATAGCACATTCAAAAATGCTTGCTAAACAAAATATTATATCTAATAAAGAACAAGAAAAAATAGAAAAAGCTCTAAAAGAAATAGAGTTAGAAATTGATAATGATGAATTAGAGTTTTCATTAGCTGATGAAGATATTCATATGGCAATAGAAAAAAGACTTATACAAAAAATAGGAGATACAGGAAAAAAATTACATACAGCTAGAAGTAGAAATGACCAAGTTGCTCTTGATATAAGACTTTATTTAAAAAAAGAGATAAATAATATAAAACAAATAATTATTGATTTATTAGAAGTAATAAAAGAAGTAGCTAAAAATAATAAAGATGTGATATTACCTGGATATACACATCTTCAAAGAGCGCAACCAATACTTTTTGCACATCATTTATTAGCTTATTTTGAAATGTTAAAAAGAGATTATGATAGATTAAATGACCTATATAAAAGAGTAGATATAATGCCTCTTGGTTCGTCAGCTCTTGCAGGAACTACATATAATATTGATAGACATTTTGTAGCAAAAGAGCTTGGATTTAGTAAAGTAACTAATAATAGTTTGGATAGTGTAAGTGATAGAGATTTTATAGCAGAAACAAATTTTGTAATAGCTATGATAGCTATGCATATGTCTAGATTTTCTGAAGAAATTATACTTTGGGCTACAAGTGAATTTGGATTTATAAACCTTGATGATGCTTATTCTACTGGTTCATCTATTATGCCGCAAAAGAAAAATCCAGATATAGCTGAGCTTGTAAGAGGTAAAACAGGTAGAATATATGGAAATCTTATTTCTATTCTTACTGTAATGAAAGGATTACCATTAGCATATAATAAAGATACTCAAGAAGATAAAGAGGGAGTATTTGATTCTATTGATAATATAAAAATATCATTAGAGATATTTAAAGAGATGCTTGCAACAATAAAAGTAAATAAAGAAAATATGATAAAAGATATTTATAAAGGATTTATAAATGCTACAGATATAGCAGATTATTTAGCTAAAAAAGGAATACCTTTTAGAGAGGCGCATGAAGTTGTAGGAAAACTTGTAGCATACTGTGAAGAAAATAATAAATATTTAAATGAATTAACATTTGAAGAATATAAAAAATTTAATAGTAATTTTGAAGAAGATATTATAGAAAAAGCTAAAATAGAAACATGTATAAAAGATAGAAATTCTTATGGTGGAACATCATATAGTGAAGTAGAAAGACAATTAAATGAAGCTGAAGAATTTATAAAAAATAATAAAATTTAAAATAAAAATTAGAAAATTTAGGAGGGATTATTTATGAAGAAAGATAAAGTAGTATTAGCATACTCTGGAGGACTTGATACATCAATTACTATACCATGGTTAAAAGAAAATTATGATTTAGAAGTTATAGCTTGTTGTGTAGATGTGGGACAAGATGATGATATGGAACAAGTAAAGGTAAAAGCAATAGAATCTGGAGCATCTAAAGTATATGTAGAAGATTGTAAAGAGGAATTTTTAACTGAATATGCATTTAAAGCATTAAAAGCTGGAGCAGTGTATGAACATAAATATTTATTAGGTACATCTCATGCAAGACCATTAATAGCTAAAAAACTTGTAGAAGTAGCTCATAAAGAGGGAGCAAAATATATTTGTCATGGATGTACTGGTAAAGGAAATGACCAAGTTAGATTTGAAACTGGAATAGCAGCTATTGACCAAAGTATAAAAATAATTGCACCTTGGAGAATTTGGGATATAAAATCAAGAGAAGATGCAATAGATTATGCAAATAAACATGGAATAAAATTAACTGTAACAAAAGAAAAAATATATTCAAGAGACCAAAATTTATGGCATATAAGCCATGAAGGTGGAGATATTGAGTTTTTAGAAAATGAACATAAAGATGAAATATATATGATGGTAAAACCTTTGGAACAAGCAAAAGACACACCAGAATATGTGGAAATAGAATTTGAAAAAGGAGTGCCAGTAGCTGTAAATGGTGAAAAATTAGATGCAGTATCTTTAGTAACAAAATTAAACAAATTAGCTGGAGAACATGGGATAGGAGTAATAGATATTGTAGAAAATAGAGTTGTAGGAATGAAGTCAAGAGGTATATATGAAACACCAGGAGGGACATTATTATATGCTGCACTTCAAGAATTAGAATCAATATGTCTTGATAAAGATACAATGGCATTTAAAAAGACAGTATCTCAAAAATATGGAGAATTAACTTATAGTGGATTATGGTTTACACCATTAAAAGATGGATTAGATGCTTTTGTTGATAGTGTAATGGAAAATGTAAGTGGAACTGTAAAATTAAAACTATATAAAGGAAATATAAAACCAGCAGCAAGAATATCTAAATATGCATTATATGATGAAGGAATATCATCATTTGGTGCTAGTGATATGTACGACCATAAAGACGCAGAAGGATTTATAAAATTATTCTCATTACCAACAAAAGTACAAAGTTTAATTAAAAGTAAAAACTCTAAATAAAAGATAGATTATATGAAGAATATAAAGAGAGAAAAACAGTAAGAAGTAAAGAGTGAGAAGAATTAAAATTTAGCCATGGAAAAACGCGGATTAAAAAAATTACACAAAGAGCACAAAGATATAAAATCAGAACCACAAAGAGAAAAAATATGGAACCACGAGATTAACAGTGATAAGCACAGATGAATACAAGATAAAATCTGGTGTATATCCCGTATAAATCCTGTGGTTTCAAAAAAATTCGTGTAATCCGTGGTAAAATCTGTGTATTGCAGTGTTCTCTGAGTCTCTGTGTTGAATATTATATAAAATTCTTAGTGGTCCTTAATGGTTTTCTTCGTGCTCTTTGTGTAACAAAAAATCCGTGTAATTCGTGACTAAAAATTTAAATAAGGGGGAAAAATGATAAAAGTAGGAGTAATAGGAGCAACTGGATATGCAGGACAACAGCTTGTATATCTATTAAAATATCATAAAGAAGTAGAAATAATATTTTTAAGTTCAAATTCTTATAGTGGTAAAAAATATTCAGATATATATACTAATTATTATGGAATAATAGATAATGTATTAGTATCTACAGAAGAAGCAGTAGAAAAATATGATGAAATAGATGTATTATTTTTAGCTCTTCCACATGGAAAATCTATAGAACTTGCTAAAAAAGCAGTAGATAAAGGAATAAAAGTAATAGACCTTGGTGCTGATTATAGACTTGATAGTAAAGAAGAGTTTGAAAAATGGTATCAAGTAAATCATTCATATGGAGAACTTTTAAAAGAATCTGAATATGCACTAGTAGAATTAAAAGATAAAGAAAGTATAAAAAATAGCAAAGTAGTAGCAAATCCAGGATGTTATCCAACAGCAACACTACTTGGAATAGCTCCACTTTTAAAAAATAAATTTATTGATATAAATAGCATAATAGTAGATGCAAAATCTGGAATATCAGGAGCTGGAAGAGGTCTTGATGATTATAAACTTTATTGTGAAGCAACAGAAAATGTAAAAGCATACAAAATAGCATCTCATAGACATACAGCAGAAATAGAGCAAGAGATGTCAAAATTAGCTGGAGAGGATGTTAAGATAACTTTTACACCTACATTAATTCCTATGAGTAGAGGGATTCTTTCTACTATTTATGCAAATTTAAAAATTAATAAAACAAAAGAGGAGTTATTAGATTTATATAAAGAGTTTTATAAAGATAAAAAATTTGTAAGAATAAGAGAAACAGAAGTTCAAACAAGAGATGTAAAAAGAACAAATTATTGTGATATAACTATAAATGTAGATAATAGAACTAATAGAGTTGTTGTAACATCTGTAATAGATAATATAGTTAAAGGTGCTGCTGGACAAGCAATACAAAATATGAATATATTATTTGATTTAGAAGAAAATACTGGAATAGAAAATATCTCTATATATATTTAGTGGAGGATGGATATGCAAAAGTATTATGAAGTAAAAAAAGATAATTTTTTAGTAACAACAGACCCTAATAAAATAAATATGCAATCAGTATATGAACATCTTGCTAAAGCACATTGGGCGAATAAAAGAAGTAAAGAACTAATTGAGAAATCATTTAAAAACTCTTTGTGTTTTTCATTATTAGATAATGATAAACATATAGGAATAGCAAGAGTTATAACTGATTATGCTACTTTTGCATATCTTTGTGATGTATATATAGATGAAACTTATAGAGGACAAAAATTAGGTGAATTTTTAATAAAATCAGTAGTAGAATACGAGGAATTAAAAAATTTAAGAAGATTCTTATTATATACTACTAATGCAAAAGAGTTTTATAAAAAATTTGGATTTCATGAACTTATAAATAAGGATAATTTTTTAGAAATTTTTAATGATGTATAAAATTAAAGAAAAAAGAAAAAATTTTATCTAAAATTAATTGGGGGAATACTATGAAAATAAAAGATATTGCTATAAATGATGTAGAAGGTTTTAAATCTATTGGAATAGATGCAAAACTTCGAAAAGGAGATAGAGAAAATCTAGCTCTTATCTATGCAAAAGATGGAGCAATAGCTTCTGGAGTTTTTACACAAAATGTTATAAAAGCTGCTCCAGTTGTATATAATATGAAAAATATAGATAATGAAAGTATAAAAGCTATTGTTATAAATAGTGGAAATGCAAATGCTTGTACAGGAGAGATAGGTTATCAAAATACAGAAACTATTGCTCAAAATATAGCAAAATATTTAAATATAGATAGTGAAGAAGTACTTGTAAACTCAACAGGAGTAATAGGAGTACAGCTACCTATGGATAAAATATTAAATGGAATTGAAAAAATATGCACAGAAATTCAAACTCATACAGATAAACATAGTGTAGCAAGAGCTATTATGACAACTGATACACATCCTAAGGAAATAGGAGTGGAAATAGAAATAGATGGAGAGATAGTAAAAATAGCTGGAATAGCAAAAGGTTCTGGTATGATACATCCAAATATGGCTACAATGCTTGGATTTATAGTTACTGATGTAAATATAACAAAAGAGATGTTAGATAAAGCATTTAAACCTACAATAGATAAATCATTTAATATGATATCTGTTGATGGAGATACAAGTACAAATGATACATGTATAATTTTATCAAGTAAAAAAGCTAAAAATAAAATTATAGATAAAGAGGATGAAGATTTCAATAAATTTAAGGAAGCATTAGAATATGTAAATACTGAACTTGCTAAAATGATAGCTGCGGATGGTGAAGGAGCTACAAAATTATTAGAAGCAAATGTTATAAATTATAAAAATGAAAAAGAAGCAAAAATTTTAGCTAAAAGTATAATTACTTCTAATTTAACAAAAGCAGCTTTTTTTGGAGCAGATGCAAATTGGGGAAGAGTAGTATGTGCTATGGGATATTCAGGAGTACAGTTTACACCAAAGCATTTAGATTTATATTTTAAATCAGAAAAAGGAGAAATAAAAGTATTTGAAAATGGATTACCTATAGTTTTTGATGAAGATAAAGCAAAAGAGATACTTTTAGAAAAAGAAGTAAAAATAATTGCTGATTTTAAAACTGGAGAATATTCAGCAACTGCTTGGGGATGTGACCTTACTTATGATTATGTAAAAATAAATGGTTCTTATAGAACTTAG
>JAICDD010000043.1 GCA_020063625.1 Fusobacteriales bacterium | reverse complement strand
CTTATTAGAAATAAGGAAATAAAAAAAAAGAGATGATAATGACTATCATCTCTGAAAAATCTATTTGTCAAATTCACCAACACCACTTGACAAAGAACCCCTAATTTTAGGAAGATTTTATCTGTGTCTCCAATTTTATAGCGTCAAATTTGCATTTTTCGTAACATAGTCCGCATCCTATACATTTTTCAGCTATAACTTTGTGTTTTTTCTTTACTTCTCCTTCTATTGCATCTACTGGACATACTCTTGCACATGCTGTACATCCTATACATTTCTCTTCTACTATTTTTGCTTTTTTTACTTCTTTTATATCACTTTTTATTGCATTTGTTGGACATTTCACTTCACAAATTCCACAATTTATACATTTACTATCATCAATTACTGCTAAATTTCCTTTTACTTCTATTGCATCTACTGGACAATTTTTAGCACAAATTCCACATGCAATACATGAAATACTACATACTTTTCTTGAGGCTGCTCCATTTTCATGAGATGAGCAAAGTACAGATACTCTTGCTTTTTCTCTCACCATTTTTATAATGTTTTTTGGACATTCTATTACACATTTCTCACAAGAAATACATAACTCTTCATCAACTACAGCTATTCCTTTTTCATTTACTTTTATTGCATTTGTTGGACATACTTTTTCGCAATCTCCATATCCAAGACATCCATACATGCAACTTTTATCTCCACCATAGTAAAGAAGTGCATTAGCGCATGTTTTTATATCTGCATCAAATTCATATCTTTTACTAACTTTAGTATTATCTCCTTGACACATTACTCTAGCTACCATTTTTTCTTTATCTTCTGCTGCTTGTCCTGTAATTGCTGATATTTTTTCTACTACTTCTGCTCCACCAGGTGCACATAAATTTATATCTACCCCTTGTAGTGCTACTGCTTCAGCATATCCACTACATCCAGGATATCCACATGCACCACAGTTAACTCCTGGTAATATATCTAAAATCTCTTTTATTTTAGGGTCTTTTTTTACTTCAAATTTTTTCGCTGCATATGCTAAAAACACACCCATTAATATGGCTATAGCTCCTAGTGCAACTACTGCAATTATAATATCCACTATTATCACTCCTTATTAGATTTTTATACCACTAAATCCCATAAATGCCATTGCAAGAATTCCAGCACTTATAAATGCTATAGCAATTCCTTTAAAACTTTCTGGTACATCAGCATATTCAAGTCTTTCTCTTGTTCCAGCAAGTAAAACTAATGCAAGTGTAAACCCTACTGCTGCTGCAAAACCATTTGCTGTTGTTTCAATAAAATTATACTCTTCTTGTATATTTATAAGTGCTACTCCTAGTACTGCACAGTTTGTAGTAATTAGTGGTAAAAATACACCTAATGCTTTATATAGATTTGGACTAGTTTTTTCAATTGCCATCTCTACAAATTGTACAAGTGACGCTACTATAAGTATAAAAGCTATTATTTCTAAATACTCTATATGAAATGGTTTTAATATATAATAATATACTATCCATGTTACAGATGATGCTAATGTCATTACAAATGTAACTGCCATTCCCATACCAATTGATGATTCTATTTTTTTAGATACTCCCATAAATGGACAAATACCTAAAAATCTAGAAAATATAAAGTTATTTATTAATATTGAACCTATTATTATTGATATTAATCTTCCTAAATCCATCTACTTTGCCTCCTTTTTGTTAAGGCTTTTATTTTTTCTAGCATTCATTGTAGCTATAATAAATCCTAATGTTAAAAACGCTCCTGGTGGTAATATAAATATTAAAGCTGGATTATAAAAACTTCCTAAAAATTTTATTCCAAAAATACTTCCATTACCTAAAATTTCTCTTATTCCTCCAAGTAAAACAAGAGTAAATGTAAATCCTAATCCATTTCCAAGTCCATCTAATATAGATAAAATTATTCCATTTTTAGATGCAAAACTTTCTGCTCTACCTAATATTATACAGTTTACTACTATTAATGGTAAAAATACTCCAAGAGCTCCATAAAGTGCTGGTATATAAGCTTCCATTATCATTCCTACTATTGTTACTAGTGAAGCTATTACCATTATAAAAGCTGGTATTCTTACTTTATCTGGTATAAAGTCTTTTATCATAGATACTATCATATTTGAAAAAACTAATACTGTAAGTGTAGCAAGTCCCATAGTTAAACCATTTGTTGCAGAAGTAGTTACTCCTAGAGTAGGACATAATCCAAGTAACAATACAAGTACTGGATTTTCTTTTATTATCCCTTTTGAAAATTCTTTAAAATATCTATTTTCCACTCTATTTCACCTCTTTCTCAAAAGCATTTAATGCTTTCATAAGACCAGTATATACTCCTCTAGGTGAGATAGTTGCACCTGCAAATGAATCTACACCTACTTTAAATTGATAATTTTTATCTTTTCCTATCCATCTTTTTTGCCACTCTTTATTTAAAATTTTATCTCCAAGTCCAGGAGTTTCTAATGCTTTTAATATATTTATTCCTGTAATTTTACCATTCATATCTACTCCTAGTAGTATTACAATATCTCCACCATATCCTAGACCTATAGTTTTTACTACATATCCAACTTTTTCATTATTTTTATATGCTGGTACAAACTCCATTCCTTCTATTTCTTTTTTCTCTTCTAATCTATATTCATCAGCTAAAAGTACATTTTTTCTAGCTTCTATCTCTTCACTTTTTGCTCTTTCAGCTATTACTGGAGCTGTTTTACCATTTATAAATGCTAATATTGAAGCTGAAATAGAAGCAATAATAAATAGTACAAGCCCATAATGTAATGTTTTATTCATTTGACTTCACCTCACCAAATTTTTTAGGTTTTGTATATTTATTTATTAGTGAAGTTACTCCATTCATTATAAGAATAGAAAATGCTACTCCTTCTGGATATGAACCTTTTAATCTTATAAGCATAGTTATACAAGCAACTCCAAGTCCAAATATAATTTTTCCACTAGTTGTATATGGTGTAGTAACCATATCTGTAGCCATAAAAAATGCTCCTATAAATAATCCACCTGAAAGTATATGATAAAATGGATTTTGTCCAAAAATAAGTGCTAATATAAACACTGCTGAAATAATAGTAGCTGGCATTTTCCAATCTATATGTTTTTTATAGATTAGATATAATCCACCTATAAGTAGTGCAAGTGCTGATGTTTCTCCCATAGAACCTGCCATTTTACCTATAAACATATCTAAATATATATTATTTCCAAATACTTCTATTAAATCTTTTCCTTTTTTTAGATAATCTAGTGTAGTAGCTCCTGCAGTTCCATCTACATTTATATATCTTGTCATAAGTGCTGGCCATGATGCCATTAAAAATACTCTTCCTAATAATGCTGGATTAAATACATTATGTCCAAGTCCACCAAATACCATTTTTCCTATGATTATTGACACCGCTGAACCAATAATTACATATGGATATGGAAGTGTTACAGGTGATATAAATGCAAATAGCATTCCTGTAATAATTGCACTACCATCAAATATTGTTACTTCTCTTTTCATCATTTTTAATGATACATACTCTGCTAACATCGCTGATACTACAGCTACTAATGTCATATATAATGCTTTCATTCCAAAGAAATATATAGACACAAAAAGTGTAGGTAATAGTGCTATAACAACATCATACATTACACTTTCTATTGTTTCTTTTGTTCTAATATGTGGTGATTGTCCTACTCTATATAATTTATCCATAATACACCTGCCTTCTTTTTATCTTTTCATAGCTCTTAATTTAGCTTTTCCTATTTTTATTCCTTCTGTAAGTGGTCTATTTGCTGGACATACAAATGAACAGCTTCCACATTCTATACAATCTAACAAATCATATTTATCCATCTCTTCCCATTCCTCAAATCTAGCTAATTTTGCATACATAAGAGGTGATAAATTCATTGGACATGCATCAACACATTTTCCACATGTTATACATGCTCTAGATTTATATGGATTCATCTCTTTTTTAGTAAGGGCTAAAATTCCAGATGTTCCTTTTATTACTGGTACTTCTTCTGTATGTTGTGCAAGTCCCATCATTGGACCACCCATTACAAGTTTTTCAGTTTTTTCTCTATCAATTTCTACATATTCTAATATTTCTTTAAATTGTGTTCCTATTCTTACTCTTAAATTTTTAGGTGTTTTTACTCCAAGTCCTGATACTGTAAGTACTTTTTCTATTACTGGTTTTCCTTCTATTACTGCTTCATATACAGATAAAGCTGTAGCTGTATTTTGTACTACTACTCCTACTTCTGATGGAAGTTTTCCAGAAGGAACTTCTCTATCAAGTACTGCTTTAATAAGTTGTTTTTCTCCTCCTTGAGGATATTTTGTTTTAAGAACTGCTATCTCCATTCCATATTTAGATGCTTCCTCTTTCATTTTATGGATAGCCTCTTCTTTATTTTCTTCTATTCCTATTACTACTCTTTTTACTCCTAAAATATGCCTAAATATATCTATTCCTTTTACTACTTTTTCTGTTTGTTCAAGCATAAGTCTATTATCAGCATTTAAGTATGGTTCACACTCTGCTCCATTTATTAAAAGAACATCTATTTTTTTATCTTTTGGTGGATTAAGTTTTATATGTGTAGGAAATGTAGCCCCTCCTTGTCCTACTATTCCCATTTCTCTTACTATTTTAAGTAACTCATCTTTTGTTAATTTTTCATAATCTTCATATTTTGGGTATTCAAATATTTCTTCTTCATAATCATTTTCAATAATTATAGTATTTACTCTACCACTTACTGGAAAAGGTCTAATCTCTATTTTTTTTACTATTCCACTTACTGGAGAATGTACAGGTGATGATAAAAAACCACTACTATCTCCTATTTTTTGACCTTTTTTAACTCTATCTCCAACTTTTACAAGAGGTTCTAATACTACTCCTATATGTTGAAGAAGAGGTACACAAATTTCTTTTGGAACTTTAAAATCTTCAATCTTTAAATTTTCAGTTAAATCCTTGTTTTCAGGCGGATGTATTCCTCCTTTAAAACTAAATAATTTCATTTAATTCAACTCCTTTGTTAAATTATAATTAACATTTATTCTATATAATACCCATTTTTTGAAATTTTGTAAAGTATCGTTATTTTTTTATTTTATTATTTTGTATCACTTTTCACATTCTTTGTTAAGTATGAGTTAATTTTCACTTTGTAAAGTATAAATTAATAACAAAAAAAACTCTCTAAACCAAATCACCTTTATTTTTAAAGGATTAAACTAGGTTTAGAAAGTTTTTTTACTTAAAAAATCAATAATATTTGTTATTTTTTTCTATTATGTTTTTGCATTACTCTATCTAAAGATTTTGCAATTAATATATCTTTTGTGGCATTTTTCGCATTTTCAATTAAGTTATCTACCTCTTCCATCTCTGATTTAGCAAAATTATTTAGTACGAAGTTTACAACTTCCCCTTTTTCTTTAGGTTTTCCTATACCACATTTTACTCTAATAAATTTATCTCCTATATGACTTATTATAGATTTTATTCCATTATGGCCTCCTGCACTACCTTTTGCTTTAATTCTTAATTCGCCTAATTTTAAATCCATATCATCATATATTACAATAATATCTGTTTCTACATCTAATTTATAGAAATTTACAACTTCAATTACTGAATTTCCACTAAGATTCATATATGTTTGTGGCTTAAGTAATAAAACTTTCTCTGACCTAAAATTCACCTCTGCAATAAGACCTTGGAATTTTTCTCTAAAGTTCTCTACACCTAAATCTTTTGCTAAATTATCAATAACATTAAATCCTATATTGTGTCTTGTATTTTCATATTTTTTACCTGGATTACCAAGTCCAATTACTAATTTCATGATATAACCTCCAAATTTTATTTTAAGGAAATTATATCATTATTTTAAGAATTTTAAAACTCCAATACAAGTATACCTTTATTTTTTTTAATTATCAAATTTTTTTATAAAAATTTTAAATAATTTAATAAAAAAACAAGTCCTTTAAATTTAAGGACTCGTTTAACACATCTATTTTTAAAATTTATCCGATTTTTTTAATAGTACTACTGCATAAGATTTTACGCCTCTTCCCTCGCCTGTAAATCCTAATTTCTCTTCTGTAGTAGCTTTTATACTAATGTCATCTATCTCTATATCCAATATTTTTGATATATTTTCTCTCATTTTTATTAAATAATTTTTTAATTTTGGTTTTTGCATAACTACAATTGAATCAATATTTACTACTTCATACCCTTTAGAAAAAATCAGATTATTTACATGTTTTAATAACTCTATACTAGATATTCCTTTATATTTTTCATCTGTATCAGGAAAATGCTGACCTATATCACCTAATGCAAGAGCTCCTAATAATGCATCCATAATAGCATGAATAAGTACATCTGCATCAGAATGACCAAGTAATCCATATTCATATGGGATTTCAACTCCACCTAATATTAATTTTCTATCTTTTACTAATTTATGTACATCATATCCATTTCCTATTCTATACATAATCATATCCTTTCTTTGATTTTTGAAACCACGTGATTTACACAAGATAAATACCAGATTTTTTGTCACGAATTGCATGAATGAACTCTAATTTTTTGTTACACAAAGAGCACGGAGAAAACCACTAAGGACCACTAAGATTATTTTTGAAACCACAAGATAAACACTGGATAGTACACAAGATAAATTAGTTTTCTATCCTGTGTTCATCTAAGATGTTTTTCGTAGAAAAATATCGAAAACTGTACTTATTCCGTGGTTCCTAATTTTCCTTTGTGGTTCTGGTTTTCCTATCTTCGTGTTCTTTGTGTAATTACTTCTCACTATTTACTTCTTACTATAGTGATAATCCGCGTTTTTCCGTGGCTAATTTTTTCTTACACAAAAAGCACGGAGAAAACCACTAAGGACCACTAAGGATTATCTCTTTGTGGTTCTGAATTTTCCTTTGTGTTCTTCGTGTAATTACTTCTCACTTCTTACTCTTTACTTTTTACTATAGTCAGTGATAATCCGTGTTTTTCCGCGGCTAAACTTCAATTTTTCTCACTGATTTTCTATCTTGTGTTCATCTGTGAAAATTTCGTGGTTCCTAATTTTCCTTTATGCTAAATCATTTGTTCTTCCAATTATTTTTTATATTCTTTCTTTTCTACTTCTAAATTATGTTTATCATATATTTCTTCATAAAACTCTATTATTTCTTCTTTTGTTACAACTGAAGTTCCTACTCTACCTACTACTACTCCAGCAGCTGTATTTGCAATTTTTGCTGCCTCTTCATAAGTCGCTCCACATGAAAGAGCCAATGTATATAGAGATATTACTGTATCTCCAGCTCCTGTTACATCATATACCTCTTTTGCAAAAGTAGGAATATTTTCTACTTTTTCTTTCATAAATATACTCATCCCTTTTTCACTTCTTGTCATAAGTAAATGGTCAAGATTTAATTTTTCTCTTATCTCTTTTCCTATTTTTATTATTTCATCTTCATCTTTAGTAATATTTTTTCCTATACACTCACATGCTTCTTTTAAATTTGGAGTCATTGTAGTTGCTCCTATATAATTTAATGCATTTTTAGGTTTTGGATCTATAATTACAATTTTATTATTTTCTTTTGCTAAATTTATTATATTTTTTGCTAAATTTTCTGTAAGTACTCCTTTATCATAATCTGATAAAATAATAGCATCTATTTTTTTTATATTTTTTTTTAGATATCTTATTATCTTATTTTCAATATCATTTGATATTGGATGTTTTTTCTCTCTATCTATTCTTAAAAGTTGTTGATTCCCTGCCAAAATTCTTTGTTTTACTATTGTAGGTCTTTCATTATCAATAATTACACCATTTGTATCTACATTTTTTTCTTTAAACTCATAAAGTAGTTTATTTGCATTTAAATCATTTCCTACTATACCGTATGCTAATACATTTACACCAAGTACTGATAAATTATTTACTACATTAGCTGCTCCACCAAGAACAAATTTTTCATTATTTACATTTACAACTGGTACAGGAGCTTCTGGAGATATTCTATCTACACTTCCTATTATATATTCATCTATCATCATATCTCCTATTACTGCTATAGTTTTATCTGGAAATTTTTCTAATATTTCAAGTAATCTATCTTTTTTTAACATTTTTCCTCCTACAATATAGATTTTTAAAAATTATTCTTGAATCCATAAGATATAATATTCAACACAGAGACTCAGAGAACACGGAGATAAACAGAGTTTTACTTTGAAACCACAAGATTAGCACGAGATAGCACACTAGATTTTTTTATCACGAATTACACGAATGAACTCGAATTTTTTGATTTACACAAAGAGCACGAAGAAAAACACTAAGGACCACTGAGAATTTTCTCTTTGTGGTTCTATATTTTCTATCTTTGTGTTCTTTGTGTAATTTTTTCTTATTTCGCCTTTGGCGACTTCATTTTTTCCTTGAAGAAAAAACGAAGCAAAAAATTCAAGACTTTTACAAATTGTCTAAGTAGCAAGTCAGCTTTTTCCGCCTTTTTTAGCTACACTCCTCGCTTCGCTGCGGAACTTATACTGTATAACGGCTAAGTAAGCATATCCTGTAGTAGCCCTAACGACCTGTAAAAGTCGTTTTTTATAGTTTCTTTGTGGTTCTCTTTTTTTACCTTTGTGTTCTTCGTGTAACGTATTTATCAAGAAAATCTAATACCCTCCCTTTTAAATCTTTTTAATTCTCACTCTTAACTTCTTACTTCTCACTATAATCAGTGATAATCCGTGTTTTTCCGTGGCTAATTTTTAATTTTTTTCTATCCTGTGTCAATTGGTGTTTATCTAAGGTGTTTTTTGTAAAAAAATACCGAAAGCTATGCCTGTGATTTCTATTTTTTCGCTTATCAGCGACTTACTTTTTTAAAGATAAAAAAGTAAGCAAAAAATCTTTGCGCTAGTTTCTACGGATATTGATTTTCTATAACTCATTCGCT
>JAICDD010000042.1 GCA_020063625.1 Fusobacteriales bacterium | reverse complement strand
TGAGTTATAGAAAATCAATATCCGTAGAAACTAGCGCAAAGATTTTTTGCTTACTTTTTTATCTTTAAAAAAGTAAGTCGCTGATAAGCGAAATAGAAAAAATTAAATTTAGCACAAAGAAAAGAGAGCACAAAGTAACACAAAGATAGAAAAATCAGAACCACAAAGGAAAAAATTGGAACCACCAGATTAGCTTTCGGTATTTTTCTATGAAAAACACCTTAGATGAACACAGAATAGAAAAAATTACACAAAGAACACAAAGATAAAAAAACAGAACCACAAAGAGATAGTCCTTAGTGGTCCTTAGTGTTTTTCTCCGTGTACTTTGTGTAACAAAAAATTCGAGTTCATTCGTGTAATTCGTGACAAAAAAATCTAGTGTGTAATCTCTTGGTTTCAAAAAAAATTTTAAACCTTAGTGGTCCTTAGTGCTTTTTCTTCGTGCCCTTTGTGTAACAAAAAATCCTGTGGTTTCAAAAAATGTAAAAAGGTGAAAATATGAATAGAAGAGAAAGATTAGAAAATATAATGAATATATTAAAAAAGGAGTATGGAGAACCAAAAGTAATGTTAAATTATAGTACTCCTTTTGAGCTTTTAATAGCTGTAATACTCTCAGCGCAGTGTACTGATAAAAGAGTAAATATGGTAACTGAAGAGATGTATAAAATTGTAAATACTCCAGAAGGATTTGCAAATATGGAGATAGAAGAGATAGAAAAACTTATAAAAAGTACAGGATTTTATAAAAATAAAGCTAAAAATATAAAACAGTGCAGTATAGATATAGTAGAAAAACATGGTGGAAAAGTACCTATGAATATGGAA
Organism: Fusobacteriales bacterium; assembly: GCA_020063625.1. Taxonomy (GTDB): domain Bacteria; phylum Fusobacteriota; class Fusobacteriia; order Fusobacteriales; family Fusobacteriaceae; genus Hypnocyclicus. The sequence goes on along the minus strand of JAICDD010000042.1, from coordinate 8,284 downwards.
GACTTAATAAAATTAGCTGGAGTAGGAAGAAAAACAGCAAATGTAGTAATGGGAGATATTACTAAAAAACCAGAAGGAATAGTAGTAGATACCCATGTAAAAAGATTGTCAAATAGAATAGGATTTGTAAAAAGTGATAATCCAATAATAATTGAAAGAGAATTAATGAAATGGGTACCTAAAAAATATTGGTTTGATTATCCAAATTTATTAATTAGACATGGTAGAGCTGTATGTAAAGCAAGAAAAGCTGAATGTGATAATTGCAGTATAAATGAATATTGCAAGAAAAAACTTTGACTATCAAAACATTGTTATTAAAATATTTTGTTGAAAAATATTCGGAAAAGTTGTATAATGAAAATCAAAGGAGATTTATATAGTTATGTCAAGAATATCAAGAGCAATTTCAAAATCTAAAAGTTTATTAAATAGTAGTAAAAAAGATAAAAAAAAGATAAATAACTCACAAAACACTACTAAAATAGAAAAAAGAGATTTGGATATAAATCATAGTCCTTTTTTAGATAAACTAAATGAAGTTGAAGTAGATTTAATTAAAGGAGAGTTAACTGATAATTTAGAAGATATAAAAGCTTTAGGAGAAGAGTTAGCTAGAAATCCAAATCTTCAAAATTTAACTAATTATAAAAATAAAGTAAAAGCTTTTTTAACATTAGCATTAAAAAAAATGTATAAAGTAGATAATAAAATGGGACTAAAAAGAAATGGAAGAGACCAAAAAATATTTGTAACAGTAGATAAAATAGACAAAGAATTAGAGCAGTTAACATTAGAATTTTTAAAACAACAAGAAGAAGCTTTTTTTGTTATGTCAAAAATTGAAGGAATTCAAGGAATGTTAGTTAATATTTTAGGATAAATTCTAATTAAAATTCTTGACAAAATTTATAAAAAATTATATTATAAAATGAATTTTTAAAATAAATAAAAAATCATAAAAAAGGTGTGGAGAGTTATGAGAGTATATTTGGATAATAATGCAACAACAAAATTATGTAAAGAAGCATTTGATGTGATGGTTCCATATCTTACAGAATACTATGGAAATTCTCATAGTATGCACAGATTTGGACAAGAAACAGGAAAAGCACTTAGAGAAGCTAGAGAAACTATAGCAAAATTATTAAAAGTTGAGTCAGATGAGATTATCTTTACAGCATCAGGTACAGAAGCTAATAATATTGGGATAAGAGGAGCTGTAAGAGCTTTAGAAAGAAGAGGAAAACATATCATAACTTCTGAAATTGAGCATCCATCTGTGAGAAATACAGCTAAAGATTTACAAAAACTTGGATATGAAGTAACTTTTTTAAAAGTAGATAAAAATGGAGTAGTAGATTTAGAGCAATTAAAAAACTCTATTAGAAAAGATACAGTACTTATATCTGTAATGCATGCAAATAATGAAGTAGGAACTATTCAACCATTAAAAGAGATTGGAGAGATAGCTAAATCACATAGAATACTGTTTCATGTAGATGCAGTACAAACAGTAGGAAAGCTTAAATTTTCACCAAAAGATTATAATATAAGCTTAATGAGTTTTTCAGCTCATAAATTTTATGGGCCTAAAGGAGTAGGAGCTCTTTATATAAAAAAAGGAACAAGAATGGCTAAATTTATAACTGGTGGAGGTCAAGAAAAGGGACTTAGACCAGGAACATCAAATGTAGCTGCTATTGTAGGAATGGCAAAAGCATTAGAATTAGCTTTTAATAATATAGATGAAGAATATAAAAAAGAAAAAGAACTTAGAGATTATTTTGAAGAAAAAATACTAGAAAAAATACCAGAAATAGAAATAAATGCAAAAGAAGCTGACAGATTACCAGGAACATCAAGTGTTACATTTAAATATCTTGAAGGTGAATCAATTCTTCTTAGTTTAGATTTTAAAGGAATAGCAGTAAGTAGTGGTTCTGCATGTTCAAGTGAAGATTTACATGCATCACATGTATTACTTGCTATGGGAATAGAAGAAGAGTTTGCTCATGGAACAATAAGATTTAGTATTGGTAGATATAATACTAAAGAAGAGATAGACTATGTAGTAAATGAACTACCACCAATAATTGAAAGACTTAGAATGATGTCACCACTTTGGAATGAATTTAAAAATAATTAAAAGGAGTTGAAATAGATGCAATATTCAGAAAAAGTAATGGATCACTTTATGAATCCAAGAAATGTAGGAGTAATAGAAAATCCAGATGGATATGGTAAAATAGGAAATGCTTCATGTGGAGATATGATGGAGATTTTCTTAAGAATAGAAGATGATATAATAAAAGATGTAAAATTTAGAACTTTTGGATGTGCTTCAGCAATAGCTACATCATCTATATCAACTGAAATGATATTAGGAAAAAAAGTAAGTGAAGCTTTAGAAATAACAAATAAAGCAGTTGCAGAAGCTTTAGATGGACTTCCACCTCAAAAAATGCATTGTTCTGTACTTGCAGAAGATGCAATAAAAGCTGCAATAGAAGATTATTTAAGTAAAAAAAATAAATAATTAAAAAAAGCTCTAAAATCAAATATGTTTTAGAGCTTTTTATTTTTATTAATAATGAAACATATGTTTTACATATGAAGATTTTGGGTTATTTAAAATATTTTCAGGAGTATCTATTTGAATAATTTTTCCATCTTTTATAATAACTACTCTATCAGCTATATCAATAGCATCTTCTTTGTTGTGAGTAACAAAAATAGTAGTAGTTTTTTGAGTGTCAATTATTGATTTTATCTCTTTTCTTATACTACTTTGTAAATTAGAATCAAGATTTGAAAATGGTTCATCTAATAAAAGCAGTTTTGGATTTGTAGCTAAAGTACGTGCAATAGCTACTCTTTGTTGTTGTCCACCACTTAATTCATGTGGGTATTTCTCTCTATGTTCTTCTAATTTTACAAGTTTTAACATTTTATTTAATATATCTTCTTTTTTCTTTTTATCAAAATGAGATATACCAAAAGTAATATTTTTTTCTATATTTAAATGAGGAAAAAGAGCATAATCTTGAAAAACCATACCAAGATTTCTTTTTTCTGGAGGATAATTTATATTTTTATCTAAAATAGTATGATTATCAATAATAATTTTTCCAGTTTGAGGAGTTTCAAGACCTGAGATAATTCTTAAAATAGTCGATTTACCACTTCCACTCTCTCCTAAAATAGCTAAAACTTCTCCTTTTTTTACAGAAAAATTTATATTTTCAAGTATTGTTTTTTTATCATATTTAAAATTTATATTTTCTAATTTTATATATTCCATTATTTTCTCCTATTTTTATTTAATATATTAAAGTAAACTATTCCTAAAAAACATAAAATAACTATAATTAAAGAAGGTATACCTGAATGATAAATCATTTCATCTTCTACATATTTTTTAGTAATTGTCGATAAAGTATCAAAATTAAATGGTCTAAGAATTAATGTAAGAGGTAGTTCTTTAATTATTTCTATAAAAACTAATATATATGCAGAAAATATAGAGGTTTTTATCATTGGAAAATCTACTTTAAAAAAAGTATAAGTTTTACTTTTTCCAAGTGTTCTAGCTGATTCATGAAATTTTAATCCTATTTTAGAAAATCCAGTATTTATAGTATTGTATCCAACACCTAAAAATCTAATAATATAAGCTAGAACTAGCATAATAAAACTCATACTAAAATATGTATCAAAAAAATTATCTATTGTAATAAATAACATAAGTACTCCAACAGCTATAACAGCTCCAGGAATAGAGTATCCTATACTTGATATTCTAGCTAAAATTTCTGAAAATTTATCTTTTGATAACCTAGTATTATTTGAGATAATTATAGCTATTATTACTATTAATAATGAGGAAATAGCTGTAATCACAAAAGTTTTAAATATTAATGAAAAAGTATCATAATTTAGCATCTCTTTATATGTAAGTATGCTAAAATGTATAAGTTGTAAAATAGGGATAATAAAACCAACTAAAATATAAATTGATGCAAATGTAAGTATAATTAATTCTTTTGTTTTGCTTAATTTAACACGTTTTATTGATTTAATTTTAGAATTTGTATAAGCATAACTTTTATGTTTTCTAAATAATTTTTCAATACTTAATATAGTAAAAGTTATAAACATAAGAAATGCAGCAAGTTTTATTGCACTATTACTATCACCAAGAGAAAACCAAGTTCTAAATATACCTATACTAAAAGTATTTATACCAAAATAACTTACTACTCCATAAGCATTTATAATTTCTAAAATCACTAAAATTACACTTGAAACTATAGCAATTCTAGACATTGGAAGTAATATTTTAAAAAATATTTGAGTATTATTTTTACCTAAAATTTTTGCATTTTCTATAATGTTTGCAGATATTTTAGATAAATATGATTTTGAAATAATATATACATATGGTGCTAAAAATACTGAAAATATAAATATACCACCATATATATTTAGTATATCAATTTTTCCTTTAAATAAACCTGTAAAAGAAAAAAGTTCACCATATACATATCCAGCTATATATGTAGGGATAGCAAGTGGTAGGATAAATAAGATATCAAATATTTTTCTAAATTTAAAGTCATAAAAAACTGTAAAATATGCAAAATAATATCCAATAATTGACGAAAAAATAGCACTAAAAAATACTAAGATAAAAGTATTTTTTATATAATCTAAGAGTAAATTATCAATTATATGATAAAAATTTTCACTATTTTTAGAGAAAATATTGATAAAAATATATATAAGTGGAGCAATAATAACTAATGTGGAGATAATAGCAAGTAAATTCCAGAAATCAAAATTTTGATTTCTGGAATTTTTATTAGAAAAAATGTTTAATAATTTCATTATTTCCACCCAGCTTGGTCAGCTATTTTAACAGCAGTTTCATTTAATTCACCAAGTATAGATAAATTTAATGTATCAGCTTTGAAATCACCCCAAGATTTTACAAGCTCAGAAGCTTCTACATTAGGATTTACAGGATATTCATAATTAGCTTCTGCAAAATCTTTTTGAGCAGCTTCACTTGTTAAAAATTCTATAAATTTAATAGCATTATCTTTGTTTTTAGCATATTTAGTAACACCAATTCCACTTACATTTATATGAGTTCCTCTATCATTTTGATTAGGGAAGAATATTTTTAGAGTTCTAGCAACTTTTCTTTCTAATTCATTAGATGAATTATACATTTTTCCCATATAATATGTATTCATAATTGCTAATTCACCTTCACCAGCTAAAACAGCTTTAGCTTGGTCTCTATCATTTCCTTTAGGAGTTCTAGCAAAATTTCCAACTATTCCTTTTGCCCATTCACTAGCTTTTTCTTCACCATTATGAGCGATTATAGAAGCTATTAATGATTGATTATATTCATTTGAAGAAGATCTAGTTAATACTTTACCTCTCCATTTTGAATTAGCAAGGTCTTCATATGTAGATAATTCATTTACATCTGTTTTAGCAGGATTATAAGCAATTACTCTTGCTCTATAAGTAACACCATACCAGTAAGCATCTTTATCTCTTAAATGAAATGGAACATTTTTTATTAATGTTTCAGTTACAACTGGTTGTAATAAATCTTTTGATTTTGCTCTATGTAATCTAGCAGCATCAACAGTTATTAATACATCAGCAGGAGTTCTTTTTCCTTCTAACTCTATTCTTTTTATAAGTTCATCAGCACTAGCTTTTACTACATTTACTTTTATACCAGTTTCTTTTTCAAATTTTTCAAATAAAGCTTTATCAGTGTCATAATGTCTGTGAGTATATACATTCACCTCTTCTTTAGCAAACACAAAAGTTGATAAAACTAAAGTTAAAACAAACAATATTTTTTTCATTCAAATACCTCCATATTCTTTTATTTTGATTATCAAAGTTTAATGAGATAATAATAACATAGATGACTTTAATTGTCAATAATATTTTTTATAAATTTAATAAAAAAAATTTAAAATACAGAGTTTTCATCCCAAAATTGTAATGATTTTAAAAACGAATATTTGTGAAAAAATATTTTAATGATGAAAGTATAAAAGAAAGTTATTGTTATATTCATTAATTTATCTATATTGACAAAAGAAAATAACTATGTTAAAATAATTTTTGCATAAGATAGATGCCGGGATGGCGAAATTGGTAGACGCATCAGACTCAAAATCTGACGGAGCTTGCTCCTTGTGGGTTCAAGTCCCACTCTCGGTACCATTTAAAATTAAAAACACCTACTGGTGTTTTATTTTTTTTAGGAGGATAAAATGGGAAAACTAATTAGAGGAATTAGTAAAAATGCAAGATTTATGGTAATAGATTCTACAGATGTAGTACAAAAAGCACTTGAGATACATAATAGTTCTCCTACTGCAATAGCAGCACTTGGGAGAGCAGTTACAGCAGCTCTTATGATGGGGCAAGAGATAAAAGTTGATAATGGTAGTGTTACTATAAGAATTGATAGTGATGGACCAGCAAAGCAACTTATTGTTACAGCAGATAATAAAGGAAATGTAAAAGGATATATAGCAAATGATAAAGAAGTAATAGAAAGAAAAGCAAATGGAAAGCTTGATGTAGGTAGCTATATAGGAAAAGGATTTTTAAAAATTATTAAAGATATAGGTGGAAAAGAGCCATATGTAGGAATTGCTCCACTTCAATCTGGAGAAATAGCAGAAGATATAGCATATTATTACTTTACTTCAGAGCAGATTCCATCAGTTGTAGCACTTGGAGTTTTTGTAGATAAAGATATGAGTATAAAGCATGCTGGTGGATATATGGTACAATTATTACCTGGTGCAGAAGATGATTTTATTACAAAATTAGAAGAAAAAATAAAAGCTATAAGAAGTGTAACAGAACTTATGGAAGGTGGAATGAATCCTGAAAGAATAGCAAAACTTCTTTATGAAGATATGAGTAGTGAAAATCCAGATGATTTAGTAGAAGAGTATAAAATATTAGATACAGTAGAAGTAAATTATAGCTGTGATTGTAATAAAGAGAAATTTTTTAGAGGAATTGTATCTCTTGGAAAAGATGAAATTAATCATTTATTAGAAAATGATGAGGATATAGAGGTAGAATGTCATTTTTGTAAAGCAAAATACAGTTTTAATAAAGATGATTTTAAATTAATATTAGAAAATAATTAAAAAAATAAAACTATCGATAAAATTCGATAGTTTTTTTGTTAAAATTATTTTACTTATGCAAAAAAAATGTGTTATAATAAATTGAGAATTAAATTAACTGGTGGGAGGTTGGATTATGAGCTCTGAAGTAAAAGAAAATAAATATTTAATTGGAGAATACAATAATGAAATTTTTATAAAATTTATTGGAAATGCTACTATGAAAAATAGTAAAACATTAGAAGAAGCATTTAATAATATATTTGCAGGTGAAAAAAAGGATATTATATTAGATTTTGAAGAATGTAATTATATGGATAGTACTATGTTAGGACTTATTGCTAAAACAGCTATTAGATTAAAAAAAGAATGGAATCAATTTTTATATGAGATAAATTCATCTAATATGGTTAAAACAAGCTTAAAATCAACAGGTGTGTATAATTTAATGAAACATCTTGATGATTTAAAACAAGAAGTAGAGCTAAAAGAGCTTGAAAATAAAGATTTTGATGATAAAACAGAAAAAGCAAAACATATATTAGAAGCACATAAAACATTAATGGATTTATCAGATGAAAATAAAAAAATCTTTAAAAATGTAGTAGAGATGTTAGAAAAAGATTTAGATAAATAATTAAAAGTAAATCTAAAAATTACAAGTCCTTTAAAATTAAAGGACTTATTTTTAATTTATAATATAGAAAAATTAGTGAAAAATAAGAAGTGGAAAGAATTATAATTTAGCCACGGAAAAATACGGATTTAGTTTAGCACAAAGAAATAAGGACACGAAGAACACAAAGATAGAAAAATCAGAACCACAAAGGAAAGAGTGGGAAACACGAGCACAGCTTTCGGTATTTTTCTATGAAAAACACCTTAAATTAACGCAGATAAACACAGGATAAAAATAATAATAATTGGCAATGGAAAATTAGTAAGAAGAATTAAATAATGCGCATTTTCGGAGGATATTAGATTTTCTTAACGAGATGAGCGTTAAAAACCGAGAGCTGTTTGAACTATGAAATTTACGAAGTAAATTTTATAGTGAGTTTTCGAGGTTTAGCGAATGAGTTATAGAAAATCAA
>JAICDD010000006.1 GCA_020063625.1 Fusobacteriales bacterium | reverse complement strand
GGCAATACTCCATCTCTTGCTAATGCCTGCATTGTACGTGGTGCTGCAATTATACTACCTAATGCTGATGATAATGTAGCTGCCCATATACCTAATATTACTATAATTGGAAATTTTGTTACACCATTTCTTACTAATATTAATTTATCCATTGATGCATCTACACTTATATTTTTACTAAACCAAAATGCTTGAAATAAATAAATTAAAAATGTAATTCCTATTGCCCAAAATGTCCCTTTAGGTATATCTTTTTTAGGATTTTTTAAATCTCCAGACATACTTACTCCAGCTAATATCCCTGTTACTGCTGGGAAAAATATTGCAAAAGTCTGAAAATAATTTTTACTTTCACTAAAATTTCCTACTAATACTATTTCATTATCATAATTACCTGAAAAAACAATATTTATAATTGCTAAAATTAATATTCCAAAAATAAATTATTGTGCTTTAACTGCTAAATCAGCCCCTATTATTGATATTAATCCTATTATTATTGTAATTATTAATGAAATTATTAATGTATTTAAGTCAGTATGTATAAATCTTAATGAAATTTTTATACTTTTTTCAAAAAATTATGGAAATATCTGTTTTATAGACTCAATAAAACCTATTACATATAAAGATACAGATATAGCTTGAGATAAATATAGTGGTATTCCAATACTTCCACCTATTTCAAGTCCCAAACTTCTAGATATCATATAATATGCTCCTCCACCTTCTACTTTCATATTTGTAGAAATAGAAGCCATAGATAGTGCTGTTGATATTGTAATAACATGTGCTAATACAATAATTGATATCGCTCCTAATAATCCTGCATTTCCTACTACCCATCCAAGTCTTAAAAAGTATATAACTCCTATTATTGTAAGAAAAGTAGGTAAAAATACCCCGTTAAATGAATTAAATCTTTTTTCCATATTCCCTCCAGTATTTAAAAAAAATTATTTATGTATAATAATATTCGTTATTTTTTTATGTTTTCCTTTTATTATTTTACCTTTTTATTCTAATTGAAAAAAATATAGAAATATTATATAATTAATTTATATTATATATAATCAACTTGGAGGAAAAATGCGAAAAATATATTTTTTATTAGGACTTGGCATTGGTTTTATTTTTGGTGGAATAGTTTTTCATTATTCTAAACCTAAAAAAATCAATATATCTATACAATCTGAAACAAAATCTGAAAATAATAAAAATATAATCAATGAAATTGATAATATTTCTAATATTTCTATATCTACTACACCTAGTAGTATATCTACTGAAAATTCTATAACTATTGAAAATAATGCTCCACTTCAATTTGATATACCTAAAAATTTTTATCAAATTCAAATTATATCTTCAAATAGTATTGATATACCTCAAAAAGTTAAAGAAAATTTAGCAAATATTATTGATACTGAAATTTATAAAATTGGAAATTTTTATAGACTTTTCTCAAAAAAACAATACTCTATAAATTTAGCTGGCGATTTAGCAAAAGAGATAAAATCAAATTATAAATATAATACTATAATTTGGAAAAATAATTATAAAGTTATATTTTTTAAATCAAATGATAAAAATGAAGTTGATAATATTTTTAATAAAATAAATGATATTATTGATGCTGAAATTATTAAACATAATAATGAATTTGTATTAGTTTCAAAATATTTAATTGCTGAAAATCTTGCAAAAGAATTAAAAAAAGATATTAAAAAAAGATATAATTTAGATATAGAACTAAGAAAATTAGGTGACTAATCTAGTCCCTTTTTTTATTATATCTAAGTTTTAAAAGGAGTTTATATGAGATTAGATAAATATTTAACAGAATGTGGTATAGGTACAAGAAGTGAAGTGAAAAATATTATTAAAAATGGAAAAATTAAAGTAAACAATATTATAATAAAAAACTATAATACTAAAATCAATGAAAATAAAGATACTATTTCTTATAATGACAATATTTTAGAATATAAAGAATTTAGATATTATGTACTAAATAAGCCTAGCGGTGTTATTACTGCTACTGATGATAAAAAATATAAAACTGTACTTGATATTTTACCTGATTTTGTAATTAAAAAAAATTTTTTCCCTGTAGGTAGACTTGACATTGATACAGAGGGATTATTATTACTCACTAATGATGGAAAATTTGCTCACTCTCTACTTTCGCCAAAAAAACATGTTGAAAAAACATATGAAGTACATTTAAAAAATGAAATTTTTGATAAAGAGATATTTGAACTAGAAAATGGTGTTAGAATTCTTGATGATTATCTTACTAAACCTGCTAAAGTAGAAAAATTAGAAAATAAAAAAATACTTTTAACTATCACAGAAGGAAAATTTCATCAAGTAAAAGAGATGTTAAGAGCTGTAAATAATGAAGTTATTTATTTAAAAAGAATAAAATTTGCAAATCTCTCTTTGGAAAAATTAAATATTTCAATTGGAGAGGTTATTGAAATAAATAAAGAGGATATTTTATGAATTATTTAGGTCATTCTATAATCACTACAAATATTCCTGAAAAAGATTTTGGTAATATATTTGGGGATTTTTTTAAAGGTAATCCTAATTCTCTAAATTTACCAAAAAATATAATAGAAGGAATTATTTTACATAGAAAATTAGATAGTTTTGTTGATAGCAATGATATTTATTTAAAAAATTCTGATTTTTTTAAAGAATATAAATTATATAAAAAAATACTTTTAGATATCTATTTTGACCATTTTTTAGCAAAAAATTATCAATTACTTTTTAATTCTTCTTTAAAAATAGCTTCACAAAGTATTTTTAAATTAGCAATAGATAATAAGCAATTTTTAACACAGAAAAATATATCAAAACTTAACTGGTTAATTAAAAATAATTCTATTTATTATTATAAAGATATTGATTTTATAAGCTATACTCTTAGTGGAATATCTTATAGATTTAAAAATATAGATTTATCTACAAGTATTGAAATCTATAAAAAAAATGAAAAAGTTATTGATAATAATTTTTTTGAATTTTATAATTTACTAAATGAAAAATCTAAGTTTTATTAAACAATTTTAAAACGAGTTCTTTTAATTAAGAACTCGTTTAATTGTTTTTTAGTATTTCTTTTCAATTTCTCTTTTTTTAGATAAAATAATTGTTGTTTTTGTTCCTTTCCCAAGCTCGCTTTCTATAAAAATATCTCCATTATGCATATCAACAATTGATTTTGCTATTGAAAGCCCTAGTCCTGTTCCACCAGTTTTTTTAGCTCTCGATTCATCTACTCTATAAAATCTATTAAATAAATTTGGAATACCCTCTTTTGGTATTCCTATCCCTGTATCTTCTATAACTATTGCTATTCTATCTTCTGCTTCTAAATAAGTATATATTTTTATCTCTCCACCTGGTTCTGTATATTTTATACTATTTTCAAGTATTATTCGTATTAATTGAAGTATTAATTTTTTATCAGCATATATAAAATATTCTATCTCATTTGTAATTGTAAAATTATGTTTATTTTTATCAATTAATTTTGTATCTTTTGATATTTTATCAATAAGTTCTTTAATATTTATCTTATCTAAATTTAATTGAATTTTTTTATTATCTTCTCTAGCTATAAATAATAACCTTTCTATAAGATTTGTCATATTCATTACTTCATCTTTTATTGTTACAATTGACTCATCTAATATCTCTTTATTATCTTTTCCCCAACTATCTAATATGTCAATATAACCATTTATTACAGATAATGGTGTTCGAAGTTCATGAGATGCATCAGAGATAAATTTACTTTGATTTTTAAAAGATATTTCCAGTCTTTCAATCATTGTATTTATTACATTTATAAGTTCTGTTATTTCATCATCATTTTCAGGTAGTGCAATTCTTTTATCTAAATTTTTTGCTGTAATATCTTTTGAAGTATTAGTTATATTTTTTATTGGTACTAGTATACTCTTTGTTAATACTTTTCCTAAAAATATTGATGTAATTAATGCTATTATAGAAGTAAGAAAAAGTATCATTCTAAGTACTGTGTAGAAATTATTTAATTCTGTTATATCTTTTATAAGTTGAAGATTTATTTTTAAATCTCCCTCTTCGTATTTTGAATTAAGGTATAAAAATGTCGAACCATTATCTAATCTATAAATATTTATACTATTTAAATCTTTTTCTAATGGTATTTTTATTCTCATATTTTCATAAGTCCAATAATAATCATTTTTTTGATATTTTATATTACTATAAATATATTTATCTTCTCTATTTAAACTAAGTAATAAATTTTTTAAATTTATTATATTTCCACCAAAAGTATTGTATTGTTGTAGTTGTGCAAACACATAATCACGTTGATTTAACAACTCATTTTTCATCATCCCTAATATTATTACATTTGTCAGACTAGATACAATTATATTTATAAAAAGTAATATAAATAAAAAGAATGTTGTATAAATAAGTGTTATTCTATAAGATATTTTTAATGAGTATATTTTATCTATTATTTTATTAAAAATATTTTTCATTTAATCTACCTCTTTTATTATATATCCTACACCTCTAACTGTTTGTATAAGTTTTTTTTCAAATGGTTTATCTACCTTATCTCTTAAATATTTTATATATACATCTAAAATATTATCACTACCATAATAATCATATCCCCATATTTTATTAAGTATTTTTTCTCTAGTAAGTACGATCCCTTTATTTTCCATTAATAAATATAATAAATCATATTCTGTTCTTGATAAATCTAGTTTTTTACCACCTCTAAATACTTCAAATGTTTCTTTATTTAATATAAGGTCATTTACTTTTACTATTTCTTTACTTTTTTCTTTTCTTACTTTTCTTAGATTTGCTCTAATTCTTGCTGATAATTCTTTAAATTCAAATGGTTTAGTTAAATAATCGTCTGCTCCTGTATCAAGTCCTTTTACTTTATCATTTATTTCATCTTTTGCAGTTACCATTATTATCGGAACATCGCTTATCTCTCTTGTTTTTTGGCATACTTCCATTCCACTCATTTTAGGTATCATTAAATCTAATAATATTAAATCATAATTATTATTTTCTATTTTTTTTATTGCTTCTATTCCATCAAAAGCAACATCAGTATTATAACCCTCATGTTTTAATTGTAATTCTATTATTCTTGAAATTTTTATATCATCTTCTACTATTAAAATTTTTTCTTTTTTCTCCATTTTTGCCCCTTTCATCCTATTTTTTTCTATCATTAGATAATATATTATTATTTTTCTATTAAAATATTATTAGTTTTTTATATTATATCACTTTTTTTAAAAAAATTTCAAATTTATAGTTATTTTTAAATGACAAAAGCTATAATAATAATGTATAATTAGTATATAACACAATATTAAATTTAATTGAGGTGATTTCTATGGGAAAACTTCATAATAGAAAAAAACATATTACAATGAGAGAAATCGAACTTTTCATAGAAGAAAAGGTTTCAAAACAAGAATTAGAAAGTTTAAAAAATAAATATAAAGCAGAATTAATTTCAAATAAAAATATAATATTAGAACAAAAAAAACATTTACCTACTAATGTTTTTGAAATGGAACTTTCTGAATATAATAAACATATTAATGAACAAAAAGAACTTCTTAAAATATTAAAAACAATATTTCCAGAAGATAATGAATTACAAAATATTAATATTGATATAGAATAATTTTGTTTTATACGATAATATTAATAAATATATAAATTTTAAGGTGATAAATCCAATGAAAAATTTTTTAAAGTATATAATTATTTTTATACTATTTTCGTTTACTGTTTTTGCAAATAAAAAAGTTTTAATTATTCACTCTTATCATAAAGGATTCTATTGGAGTGACAGTATTTCCGAAGGATTTGATTCTATGTTTAAAAATTCTTCTGATATAGAACTTTTTTATGAATATCTTGATTTGAAACGTAATTCTACTAAAGAGTATAAAAATCTAATCTATAATTTTATAGTAGAAAAAAATAAGAATAATCATTTTGATGTTGTTATTGTTGTTGATAATTATGCATTAGATTTTTATCTAAATAAAGGTATTTCAATATTTAAAGACACCCCTGTTATTTTTGTTGGAATTAATAATTTTGATAAAAATTTGTTAAAAATACATAAAAATATAACTGGTATCTTAGAAAAAGTAAATTATCTTGAAAATATTGAACTTATGCTCACACTTCATCCAAACACTAAAAAAATTGTTATTATTTCAGATAATAGTTTAACTGGTAACAACCTAAAAAATGAAGTAAAAAAATATTTTAATAGATTTAAAAAAATTGAATTTGAAATTTTTGATAATTTTACTATTAGCGAATTAAAACTAAAATTAAATAATACTGATAAAGATACTCTTTATTATTTATTTCCTACTAATCAAACAAAAGACTTATCATTTGTATCATATGATTATATGAAAGAGATAATTAATAAATATTCTCCTGTTCCAGTATATACATCTTGGGATTTTTATTTTAATACTGGCGTTGTCGGAGGAGTTATTATTGATGGAAAACTTCATGGAAAAGTTGCTGCTGAAATAACATATAATATATTAAATGGTTATCTCCCTAAAAATATTGGTATTGTTGAAAATTTAAATCCTATTTATAAATTTGATTATAATTTATTAAAAAGATTTAATATCAATAAAAATCTTTTACCTAGAGATAGTATTATTATTAATGAGCCTGAAAACTATTTTATAAAAAATATAAAAATATTATTTGTTTATTTTATTTTTACTCTTGTAATTGTTTTTACTATCTCTTTAAAATATTATTATACTACTACTAGTAATAAAAAAATTAAAGAATTAAATGAAAAATTAGAAAAAGAAGTAGAAATTAAAATTGAAGAATTAAATTTAGCTAATAAAAAAATTAAAGAACAGCAAGAAAAACTTATACAAGAAGCATATGAAAAAGGAGTTGTAAAAGTAAAATCAGGATTAATGCATAATTTAGGAAATATTCTTAATCCGATTTATTTATCAATACAAAATGAAATTGCAAATAAAGAAAGTGATATTAATAAAGAACTTAAATTTTTAGATAATATAGTTTATAATGAACTTAAAAAAATTGAAAATCCTTCTAATAATTTATCAAAAATAATTAGAATTTTTCCAGAATTTTTGTCTACAATAAAAATAAAAAAACAAGAAGAGATTAAAAATTTAAAATTTTTAGAAAAAGAACTAGACCATATAAAAAGAATAATAAAATTACAACAAAATTATTTAGGAACTCTTGGTACTGAAAATTATATTGATATAAATAAAATAATAAATAATATTTTAACTGATTTAAAATTAGACAATATAAATGTTTTTTTAGATTTAGATAATATTCCTAAAATATTAGGTGATGAAACTCAACTAAAACAAACTTTTACAACTATTATTTCTCTTAGATTAAATAATATTTCTAAATTAAATCTCTCTACAAAAAATGAAGAAAATTTTATTATAATAAAATTTAGTGATAACGGAGATGAAATTTCTAGTGAGATTATAGATAATCTAGACAATATAAATTATATATCTAATTTAAAAAACAAAGATTATTTTAAACTATATAATATACTACAAATCATAAAAAAATATAGTGGTGAATTTAATATAAATTCATCTGATGAAAAAACAGAATTTATAATAAAATTAAGAAAATAGGTGATAATATGCTTGTATTAGCTCATAGAGGAGCATCAAATGATTATTTAGAAAATTCTATTTCAAGTTTTAAAAATCTTAAATATTATAAAATTGATGGAGTAGAATTTGATGTACAATTAACTAAAGATAATAAACTTATTGTTTTTCATGATTATGACTTAAGACGTTTAACAAACTCTACTAATTATATTTTTGATTTAGAATACAATGAATTAAAAAATATTCTTTTAATTAATAATGAACATATTCCTACTTTAGATGAAGTTATGAACTGTTTACCTGAAAATATCATTATTAATATTGAATTAAAATTAACATCATTTTTAAACAAACATAAATTATTTGCTAGTAAAATTACAAAATATTTAAAAAAATTTAAAAATAAAAACAATATAATTATTTCTTCTTTTAACCATAATCTTTTAAATGAAATTTTTTTATTAGATAATAGTTTAAATCTTTCTCCACTTTTTGCTAATGAGATGGATAATTTTAATAAATATTTTGATTTTAACTTTATTCCATATTCTATTAATTTATCAAAAGAATATGTTTCAAAAGAAATAATTGATTTTATTCATTCACATAATAGCAAAGTATGGGTTTATTCTACAAACAGTGATTATGAAGAAAAATTTTTAAGTGATTTAAAGGTTGATGCAGTTTTTTCTAACATAATAAAAAAAATCTAAGTTTTATTGAATAAATTAAAAACGAGTCCCTTAAAATTTAGAACTCGTTTAATTTTCTTAATTAATTTCTTATTTTTAATTTAGTTTTTTCATTATGTTTATTTAAACTAAGATATCTATGAACTGCTGCATTAGCAAATCTAAGAATAATATTTTTTATATCTGAGTTATTAAATAATTCATTTATTTCTGAATTCTTTAATAAATTATCACTTATTTTATACTCAGCATCATCATTAGGTAATAATTTAACATCTTCATAACTAATTTTTACTTTTTCTTTAAGAATTTCATTAAGCATTGATGAAATTGTTTTAGAAAATATTTTCAATACTTCTACTGGTTCTTCTGCATTATTAAGTTTGTTCCTAAATTGATGCTGATAATCTTTTTCAAATTGAACAAATGAATATTGATTTGACATAGGCATACCCTCCTTATATTATATGGTAAAATACCTTTTATTAATTATACCCTTAAATTTTTTTAATTTCAAATTTTATTTACGGAGGTTAGCAAAATGAATTTTAAAATTAAATTTCCTTTTTTACAATTTTTTATAAATTTTTTAATTATTTTTATCTTTTTTCTTTCATTTTCAGTACTATTTTTTTGGCAAATTATAGATACACAATTTAATTCTTATAAAAAAAGTATTATCACAGAACAAGAAAAAGATATATATTTTATTGAAAATTTAATAAAAAACAAAATTACACAGGTTAATAATGACATTAAATATATCTCACAATTAACTACTAACTCTGACTTAAATAAATTTATAAATTCTAATGAATATTATACTTATCAAAATAATTCTAATAAAAATTTTATTATATTTTCAAAAGAAGATATTTCTATTTATTTTGATTTAGAGAAATTTTTTAAAGAATTATCTATTTATTTTGATAAAAGTAGTAGCACTATTTATTTTTTAAATAAAAAAGGTACTTTTATTAATAATAATATTTATAATTTTAATACACAATTTAAAGATGAATGGAAAAAAATAAGTTCTTATGATAAACTTCAATTTGAAACATCAAATGGTATTTTTAGTAGTAAAAAAATAGAAAATTTAGACATATCTACTGATGATACTTTCAATACAATCTATTTAGTATCAAGATATAGTTCAAATTATTTAACTAATACATTAAATAGTTTTATATTTGATAAAATAAATATATATAAATATGTTTTTATTTTTATTTTATTTTTATCATTAATAATTTCATACTATATATCAAAATCAAGAAAACTATATCATGAACTTGAAAAAAACAGTGTTTATGATGCTCTAACAGGTGTATATAATAGACAAGGTGGAATGGACATTTTCGAATTAAACCGTAAACTTTTAAAAAGAAGTAAAGATTATATGACTCTCTTTTTTGTAAATATAAAAGATTTAAAATCAATAAATGAAAATTATGGACAT
This sequence comes from Fusobacteriales bacterium, assembly GCA_020063625.1. GTDB lineage: Bacteria > Fusobacteriota > Fusobacteriia > Fusobacteriales > Fusobacteriaceae > Hypnocyclicus. The sequence goes on along the minus strand of JAICDD010000006.1, from coordinate 45,743 downwards.
AGTGAAGGAGATTTAGTCTTAGCAACTACAGGAAAAATTTTATTAGAATCTATTAGAAATTCTGATATAGCATTTAGAATAGGTGGAGATGAATTTATTATTGCATTATCTCGTTGTCGAGAACCTCAAGCAAGAATTGTATATCAAAGAATAAAATCTAAATTAGAAAATTTTAATACTAAAAATAAAAAAGATTATATTTTAGAATATTATATGAGTAGTGTCGAACTTTCTCCGTATAGTCTTGATGAATTAGATGACCTTATTAAAAAAGCAAGTGCTTTTAATGATAATTAAAAAAAATGAGAGCCCAAAAATTTAATTTTTTGGTCTCTCTTTATTTATTCTTTTACATAATTATATTTTAAATTTTGAAAATATAAATTAGTTTCTTCTATTATTATTTTACGTAATCCTAATATTGCTATTAGATTTGGAATAGCCATTAATCCATTTACAATATCTGCTAATATCCAAATTAAATCTAATTTTAAATATGGACCTATTGCTATTAAAATAATAAATATATATTTATACCATTTTATTCCTTTTACTCCAAATAAATACTCTGTACATCTCTCTCCATAATAATTCCATCCTATTATTGTAGTAAATGCAAAGAATATCAATCCTAATAATACTACTATTTCCCCAAAATTATTTAATCCCATAGAAAATGCATGTCTTGTTAATTCTGCCCCTTCAAGATTGCTTGTCCATGCTCCTGTAAGAACTAATATAAGACCAGTCATAGAACAAATAATAATTGTGTCAAAAAATGTTCCTGTCATAGATATAAGTCCCTGTCTAACTGGAGAGTTTGTTTTTGCTGCAGCTGCAGCTATTGGAGCAGAACCAAGACCTGATTCATTTGAAAATACTCCTCTTGCTACTCCACTTCTAAGTGCTAATATAAGTGTAGAACCTGCAAATCCTCCAAATGCTGCTGTTTTTGTAAAAGCACTTTTAAATATAATAGCTATAGCACCTGGTACTTTGTCAAAATTCATTATTATTACTATTAAAGCTCCTAATACATACAGCACTGCCATTACAGGAACTATTATTTCTGCTACTTTTGATATACTTTTTATTCCACCGAGAGTTACTAATGCTACTAATATTGTTAATATCACTCCTATCACTACTGGAGATACTTTAAATAATATTGTAGAAGCTGTTGTTATTGCATTTACTTGTGCAAAAGTTCCTATCCCAAAAAATGCTACTGATATTCCAAATATAGCAAATAGTTTTGCTAATATTTTATTATTTAATCCATTTTGAATATAATACATTGGTCCACCAGACATCTGTCCATTTTCATCTACTTCTCTATATTTTACTGCAAGTAATCCTTCAGCATATTTTGTAGCCATACCCAAAAATGCAGCTAACCACATCCAAAACATTGCTCCAGGTCCTCCAAGTTTTATAGCAGTTGCTACTCCTACTATATTTCCTGTCCCTACTGTAGCTGATAATGCAGTACAAAGTGCAGCAAAACTTGAAACATCTCCCTCTTCTTTATCATTATTTTTCACAAAAATATACTTTAATGCAAGTGGTAATTTCAGTATTTGTAATAAATTTAATTTTACAGTTAAATAAATTCCTGTTCCCATAAGTAAAATAAGTAATGGTGGTCCCCAAATTATTGAATCAATTTTGTTAAGTAATTCTAACATTTCTTCCTCCTAATATGTTTTATTTAATATACGGTTAGAAGATTAATCTTAGTTTTATTGTAAATAAAAAAAGGCTAAATAAATCTATTTAGCCTCTAAAATTTAACAATATAAAAATACTATACACTAGTATAATTGCTAAATCCTCTGTCCTTTTACCTGAGAGTGTTACTCCTTCGGTGTCCTTTTGGATCTCTCCAGAGGCTCGTCCAATATAGGTCCTTTTACCTGAAAGATTTACTTCTTCGGTGACTAAAATAGTTCTCTCCCTATATCTTCAACCGTATTCTATTATACGGACAATTATACTAATTTTTTAATACTGTGTCAAGATATTTTTTGTCTTATCATATCCATTACATTTAAGTCATTTTCTAGTCTTATTTTTACTGTCATATTAGGATGTGCTTCGCTTATTTCTTCTCCTGTTTTTACATTTATCATATTAGGTAAAATGATTTTTTCTATTTCACTTGATGGTTTAACTACTTCTAGCTCTTCACCAGCTTCTAGTCTATTTCTTATTCCTAATATATATTCGTTATTATCTAATTTTTCTAAAACTTTTGCTACTAATTTATGTGTTTGACTATATGAGTTTCTATCATTATAATTTTGTGCAGTTTCATCTGGTGTTCCAAAATAAAATCCATGTGTGTATAATCTATGACTTATTGTCTGTAATTCTTCTAGCCATTTTGGATTGTATTTATAATTTCCACTATAATAACTATCTAATGCTTCTCTATATATTTTTACAGCATTTGCTACATAGTATATACCTTTCATTCTTCCTTCAATTTTTAAACTGTCTACTCCAATATCAAGTATTTTATCAATAAATTCTATTGTACATAAATCTTTAGAATTAAATATATGAGTTCCTGTTTCATCTTCATATATCGGATAATACTCCCCTGGTCGTTTTTCTTCTACTAAATTATATTTCCATCTACATGCTTGTGCGCAATCTCCACCATTTGCATCTCTACCTGTCATATAATTACTTAACAAGCATCTACCTGATATTGATATACACATTGCACCGTGTATAAAAGCTTCTATTTCTATATCAGGTACTCTATCTCTTATCTCTTTTAATTCTTCTAATGATACTTCTCTAGCAAGTACTACTCTACTAGCTCCGAGATCTTTCCACATTTTTACTGATCTCCAGTTTGTATTACTTGCTTGAGTACTTACACTTATCTTTAAATTACTATTTTCTTTTACAAGTTGAAATACCCCAAGGTCTGCAACTATAACACCATCTACACCTATTTCATCTAAAAATTTGATATATGGTATCATCATATCTATTTGTTGATTATGTGCTATTATATTTAATGTCACATATATTTTTTTACCTATACTATGTGCATATTCAACAGCTTCTTTCATTTCTTCATTTGAAAAATTATTACTTCCTGATCTTAAATTAAATAGTTTACCACCTAAGAAACATGCATCAGCTCCGTAATGAAATGCCATTTTTAGTTTTTCCATATTTCCCGCAGGTGCTAATAATTCTGCTTTTTTCATTTTTTACCCTTTCTAATTTTTAATATTTATTTAATATGATTTGTATAATCTGCAAATTTTGTTATTTCATTAAAATATTTTAATGTAATTGTTCCTACAGGTCCATTTCTTTGTTTCCCTATAATTACTTCTGCTAAACCTTTATGCTCACTATCTTCATTATAATATTCATCTCTATATAAGAATACAACCATATCTGCATCTTGTTCTATTGCTCCAGAATCTCTTAAATCTGATAGCATTGGTCTTCTATCAGCTCTTTGTTCTGGAGCCCTCGATAACTGTGATAATGCTATTACAGGTACATCCAGTTCTCTAGCTATACCTTTTAATGAACGTGAAATATCAGATATCTCCTGCTGTCTACTTTCACTTCTTCCCGACCCTTTTATTAATTGTAAGTAATCTATAAGTATCATATCAAGTTTTCCTGCAGCTTTAAGTCTTCTTGCCATAGCACGTATTTCAAGTACTGTTACATTTGGTACATCAGCTATTTGTATATCTGTATTAGCTAATTTCCCTGTTGCTAACGCTATATGTCCCCATTCATCTTCTGAAATAAATCCATTTCTTATTTTATTTAATGGGATTTTTGATTCAATTGCTAATAATCTTTGAAATATTTGTGAATTTGACATCTCAAGTGAAAATATTAATACTGATTTATTTTCGTTTAAAGCTGCATTTAAAGCTAAATTAAGTACAAATGCTGTTTTACCCATACTTGGTCTTGCTGCAATTATTACTAAATCTGAAGGATGAAAACCAGAAGTCATTTGATCAAACTCTTTAAAACTAGATGATATACCTGTAGTGACACCACTATTTTTAACTACTTTTTCTAGCCTTTCAAATTCTTCATTTACTAGATTTTTTATATTTACTACTTCTTTATTTTCTTTAGATTCAGATATTTTAAATATAAGCCCTTCTGCTTTATCTAAAATACTATCTACTTCTTCATAACCAGTTTGTGCTAATTCTACTATTTTACTTCCCACATTTATTAATTCTCTTAATACTGATTTTTCTTTTACAATTTTAGCATAACTTAAAATATTTGCTGCAGTAGGTACTTCATCTAATATCTCATATATAATATTTTCTCCACCTATTTCTTCAAATCTATCCATTTTTTTTAATTCATTTATTAAAATAACTGGATCTATTACTTCTCCATGAGAATAAATATCTAGCATTGCTTCATATATATACTTATGAGATATTTTATAAAAATCATTAGGTTTTAATATATCTATAATATCTGATAATGCATCTTGTTTTAGTAAAATCCCTCCTAAAACAGATTTTTCTGCTTCTTCACTATAAGGTATACGATTTACACTTTCTACTTCCATTTCTCCTCCGTATATTTTTGATTTTAGAATATATAAGGAGATATCATTTCAAAACTCAAATTATTACTAATTTTTATTTTGAAATTTTTATCTCCCTTTTGATTAACTTAATTCATTTATTACATCATCAATTGTTTTAACTAATTTTATTTCAATATCTTCTATATGCTCTGGTACATCATTTTTATTTTCATATGGTACAAGTACTTTTTTCATTCCAAATTGCTTTGCACCATAAATTTTTTCTACTATTCCACCTACTGGTTTTATATCACCTCTTAATGATATTTCACCAGTTATTGCTACATCTTGTCTTATAGGTAAGTCTTTTAATACTGAAATAATTAGAGTTGTTATAGCTGCTCCTGCTGATGGACCATCTACTTTCCCACCTCCAATTATATTTATATGAATATCATATTTATCAGTATCTATTTTTGTATAATTTTTAGCTACTGTTAGTGCATTAAATACAGAATCTTTTGCCATAGAACCAGCAGTTTCATTAAATCTTACTCTACCTTTTCCCTCTTTGTTTTCAAGTATTGCTGCTTCAAATTCTATCAAACTCCCTAAGTATCTATACACTCCTAGTCCAAATACTCTACCTATCTCTTTTTTATCTTTTCCTTTATTATGTGAAAATCTATTTAATCTATTTATTTTTATGATTTTTTCTACATCTTTTACTTTTATTACAAATTCATTATTATTTTTATTTTTATGATTTTCATATAATAATGAACTATACACATCAGCTAAAATATTTACAGCTTTTCTTCCTTCAATAGTATAATTTGATATTAGTTCTAAGGCATCTTCTTCTATTTTTACATTTAATTTGTCACATGCATTTTGAACTATTTTTTTTATATGAGTACTATTTAATGGTTCAAAATAGATTTCTGCTACTCTTGAACGAAGAGCTATATTAATATCTTTTGGTTCACTTGTAGTAGCACCTATTAAAATAAAATCAGCTGGTGCTCCTTTTTCAAATAAACGTTTTATATATTTTGGTATTTTAGGATTTTCAGGGTCATAATAAGCTGACTCAAAACTTACTCTTTTATCCTCTAATACTTTTAATAATTTACTTTGATATTTTATATCAATTTCTCCTATTTCATCTATAAATAAAACACCACCATGAGCTTTTGTTACAAGCCCTATTTTAGGTTCTGGTATTCCATCACTAGCAAAATCCTTTTGTGCTCCTTGATAAATAGGGTCATGTACAGAACCAATTAATGGATTACTTACATCTCTTGGGTCCCATCTAAGTGTTGTCCCATCTACCTCTATAAATGGTGCATCTTTTTCAAAATTAGTATAATCTAATTTTTTTATTTCTTCTAGTATAAGTCTAGCTGCTGTAGTTTTTCCTACTCCTGGTGGTCCATATAATATTACATGTTGTGGATATGGAGTAGCTAATTTAGTAAAAAGTGCTTGTATTGCTTTTTCTTGACCAACTATATCACTAAGTTTTTGTGGTCTAAGTGTTTCCATTACTGTTTTTAATTGCTTTTTACTTTCTAATTCTTCTATCTCTTTTAATTTATTTTTACTAAATTCTGATTCAGGCCCTATTTCTTCAGAAATGATTTTCTTTTTCATTTCTCTAAGATATTCTGCATGTTTTTCTTCCATTAATTTATTTACTTTTAAAGTAACTTCTTTTTCTATACTTTTTAATGAAATAATCTCTGCTGCTCTTTCTTCTAATATTTCAAGAGCTTTATCTAATTCTTTTTCTGTTACTATTATATCTGTATGTGTATCATTATTTGCTGTAATTACAAGCAAAGCATATGCTCTATCTTTTACATCTAATGATTTTAATTCCTCTAATACACCTTTATTTTTAGCAATTTCAACCATATTTTTAGCACCATATACATTTGCTAATAATCCATATAATACATCTATTTTTTTTTCATTTTTTTTAGATTTTGAAGCATCTTTAAAAAATGTTATGTCTTTAATACCTCTTATTTTATCTAATAATTTATCCATATTTTACCTACTTTTCTATTTTCCTTTTACGACAACTTTTACATTAGCTTTTACATCATTATGTAATTTTACCTCTGCAATATGTGTCCCTATGTTTTTAAAATGTGCCTCTATTTTTTTCTTATCTATATCTAAATTAAAGTTTTCTTTTATTAATACAGCTACTTCTTTTGAAGTAATTGCACCAAAACTTTTTCCATTATTACCTACTTTTATGTATGCTTCTATTGGTTTTGACTCTAATAACTCTTTATTTTTTTCAGCATTTTCTTTTTCTTTTTCTTCTTTTTTAGCTTCTCTTTCTTTTCTAGCTTCTAATCTTTTTAATTCTTCAGGAGTTGCTAATATTGCCTTGTTTTGTGCAAATAAAAAGTTTTTAGCATACCCCTCTGATACTGAAATTACTTCTCCTTTTTTACCTTGTCCTTTTATATTTTCTTTTAAAATTACTTTAATTTTTGCCATAATTCTGCTCCTTTCTTTTACTAAACTTTCTTTTTGTTGAAAATCTTTAAATCAAAACTTTCAAAAGCTCCAAATAAAAAATATATAAATGGAGAAATTAAAAATATTATCATTACTATACTTGATGATAAAAATCTATTTTTTAATTTAGATTTTAATATATCATACGCTTTGTATATTCCATATACCATATAGGTAAATTGAGTTATTTGAAGTAAATTACTTAAAATATAATTATATCCTATATATTTCAAATAAACAATCCCTACTATAAATATTATTAAATAATAATATTTAAATTTTAAATTTGAAAAATACTCTTTATTAATTAAAAAGTATAATATTAATACATTTAAAAATATGTATACAAATATAATGTATAATGAATTACTTTTAAAAAATTTAAAATAATTTATTACTTCTTGCTCATTAAACTTAAGATAATTTATATATACCTCTTGCAATAATTTTAAATTTTTATTAAAAAAATCTTTTTGAATTAAATAAAAAATTAAAAAATTAAAGCTACTTAATATTCCTGAAAAAAATATTTTTTCAAAATTATTTAGTTTTTTAATAAAGAAATATACACTTTGTATTATAGCATAATTTATCAAAAAAATCAGCACAATTATTTTATCATCATTTGCTATAAAAGATGATAATAATATAAGTATATAAGTATATATATTAAATTTTAAATAATTATTTTTAAGTTTTTTCTTTTGATTAATCATAAAAAATGGAAATATAAAAGAAAATAAAGGAGCAAAAAGTCCTAAATAAAAATACAAAACTCCTAATATTAATGTAAATATCATTTTTCAGCCTCTTTCTTTTTAAATAATTCTATCAATTTCTAATACTGATAAATATAAAAGCTCCATACTTTTATTAATAGAATTAATTATTCCATATTCATCATCTCTACCTAAATTATCTCCTTTTATTACTCCAATGGATACAGAATCTATTCCACTTTGAAGTACAGGAATAATTTCAAGGTGTGATGAAGTACTATAGCTAGGAATATCTAAAAAATTAGCAGTATTATAGAAAATATCTCCTATTTTTTTATCTATATTAGGTTCATTTACTTTAAATTCTAATTTATTTTTTAATTCTATCTCTACTTTCTCATCTTTAGAAATCTCTTTTAATGCTTTTATAAATTTTTGTTCTGTTTCATTTAAAATATCTATATTGAAACCTCTTATTTCGTATTTTATCAATCCTGTATCAGCTAACATATCAAAACTACTTATAGATTCAATATGTGATAGATTAAATATTATATCTTCTGTACTTAATTTATTTATCTCTCCTATTATTTTATATATTGCATTTATAGGATTTCCTACTCCTATATCTTTCCATACATGTCCACCTTTACCTTTTATATGGACCTCTCCTCTTTTAATGTTTACACATTTTGTATTTATTTCACCTAAAGATAATCCTTCAAGATTTATAAATGCTTTTATTTGAGGTTTATATTTTTGTAGAAAATAATTAAGTCCTATATTTCCTTTTTTAGAATCAGTAGTCGCTATAAAATAAACTGTATGTTCTAATTTTTCTAATTTTAGTCTTCTTGCAAGACTTGCTAAAACAAAATGTGGAACTGAAGCTTCTATTACTCCTTTTCCAACAATTTTTTTAAATGTAAAAAGAGGTTCTTCATCTACTATTCCATTATCTAAATTACTGTTTATTACTATAATTTCATCTTCTTTTTTCCCTTTTACTTTTCCTATTACATTTCCTTTTTCATCAATTATTACATCTTTTAATCCATAAGCATATAATAATTGTTGTACATATTGTGCTTTTAATATTTGATATGAATCTCCATTAGATTTTTTTATTAAAGCTTCGCAATGTGTAAGTAATTCATCTTCATTAATTATAATTTTCTTCATATTTTTACTCCTGATTATCTATTTTACAAGTATTTATACCAAGCAGTTGATATAATCCACACCATCCTATAATTCCTGTAACTAATGCTATAATCCCTATAATTAATAATACCCAAAATAAAATTCCACTAGATATAAATGAAACTAATAACAATATTATTCCTAATATAATTCTAATAATTCTATCTAATTTTCCTTCATTTTTTTTCATAGTTATCCCTCCCTTATCTATATATTACAAAATTTTAATATTTTTTACAAGTTTATTCTATACACTCAATAAATCTAGTTACTCTATTTTTACCATTTCGTTTTGATTTATACAAAGCAGAATCTACATTACTAACAAATTTATACATATCTATATTCATACTTTTATTGTACTCACCTATTCCCATACTTGCAGTTATTTTTAATTCTGCTCCCTCATATTCTATTACAGTTTTTTCTATTCCTTTTCTTAGTCTTTCTGCTATTTCATAGGCTTCTTCGACATCAGTATCAGGAAAAAGTACTGCAAATTCTTCTCCTCCGTATCTAGCTGCTATATCTTGTTTTCTTATATGTTCTTTTATTGTTTGCGCTAATACTTTTAATGCTTTATCTCCTGCTACATGTCCATATGTATCATTAAATCTTTTAAAATTATCTACATCTATTATTAAAAGACTTGTTTTTACATGTTTATACATTTCTAATTTTAATTGTCTCTCAAAATATATATGATTATATAAATTAGTAAGACCATCTGTAATAGCTGAATAATAAAGTTTTGAATTATTTAAGGCTGTTGTTATTTGTAATTTTAATGTATTATAAAATTCTGTATCTATTTTTTCTTCACTTTCAATTACTGCAGCTCCTACAATAAGTTGTTTATTTATAAAAGGTACTAAATAAGTATTCTCATTTAAATCTATTATTTTTTTCAATTCTTCTATAATAACACTATTTTTTAATTGATTATAATTTTTAATATTTGAATTTGAAAGTATTCTATATTTTAGACTTTCCTCTATATAAAAAGTTTTTTTGTTATTAAAAAATGTATATCCACTACTAGAATGTATTTTAAACTCAGATTTATCTTCATCAAAATCAAATATAATAAATTTTTTTGCCTTATAAATCTCAAAAAATATATCTATAACATAATTTATTAATTCATTTAAATTTAAAGTATTATTAAGTAAATTAGATGCATAATTTAATACTGTTAAATTAAAATTTGTTTTACTTAATTCTTTATTTTTTTCTTCCATTTGATAAGTATATGATGCATTTTCAAGTATTATTGCTATTTGTCCACTCATTGTTGTAAGAAACTCGCTATCTACATCAGTATAATCACCCAAAGCTTTTTCTCCTATAATTATTATAAAATATTCTATTTCTTCTCCTTTTACTAGTTTAAAAGAAATAATATAGCCTACATTAAATCCTTCTACTATTTCACTTAAGAAACCTTTTTCTTTAGCTATATTTATGGGTATTACTCTTTGTTTTACCATTTCTTCTATATTTTCTTGCTTATATTTTATATCTATATTATTATTTTCAATATGTAGTCCTTTTTCTTTTAAAACTTCTACTTTTTCTTCTATTATACTAATTGCTAAAGCTCTTTGAACTAAATTAACCTCAAAAAACATATCACATATTACATATTTTAAGGTATTCAAATCTTTTTCTAAAGCTATGGTCTGAGTAAGCTGATTAATTGCCATTATTTTAAAGCTTCTTTCAGAGTATTTATTTTTTAATTCTTGATGCTCTTCTTCAAGCTCTTTATATTTTTCATGAATATCCTTTTCCGTCATTCCCTTTTGCTCCTTATTATATTATTTCAATAAATTTCGATGCTATATTTTTTATCTCTTTATCATCTATTTTTTCTATTAATAATACTTTATAAAACTCTTTACAAACATCCCTTGCTGTTTTTGACAGTCTTTCATCTATATGATTTGCATATGCTATAATAATATCAATTAAATTATACAGTTTCATATCTTTTACAACTAATAAAACTATTTTTTTTAGCATCCACCATTCATCATCAGATTCTAATATTTTCATAAACAGTTTCTCTACACTATTTGCATCATACTTTATAGCATTTACTATTACTTTTGCTCTTATTTCTCTATCTACTTTTTTATCAATTACAAAATCTTTAAAAACTTCAAATGGAATTTTAAATTCTTCTATCATTTTTATAGCTTTTTCCATAATTGGTTTTTCATATCTTCTTTTATTTAATATTTCTATTAACAATTTTTCTACTCTATCATCTTTATAATTCAATAAAATATCTATTGTTTCAAATTTTATATTTTCTATTACACTATTTTCTTTTAAAATATCTTCTAAAATTCCATTATATCCAAGTTTAGCTAATGAATCTATCGCTACTTTTCTTATGTCCTGTTTATCACTATCTATATATTTTTTTACATAAGGAATAGCTTTTTCATTTTTTAAATTTCCTAATTCAACTATTAAAGTTCTTATTATTCTTTCATCTTTTTCCTCTTCTAATAATAATACAAACTGTTTAAATAAATTTTTATTTTGTGTTTTCCCTAGTAGCATAATAACAAGTTTTTTTATTAGCCACCATTCATCTTCAGTAAATAGCATTGTTTTTAATTTTTCTATTATTTCTTCATCATCACTAATATTTGTAAATGAAGTTAATGCTTTTGCTCTAATCTCTCTATCACTATTATCTAATAATTTTAATAAAAATTTATTTTTTTCATTATTTTCTACATTTTCAAGTGATTCAATTAATTTTATTTTATCTTCTTTTTCTTCTAGTTTATCAAATAATTGTTCATATAATTCTATAGTTCCTTTTATATGTAAATCTGCTATACTTGTAATTAGTATTTTTACTATATTTCTATCTGTAACTTCAGAAATTAATTTTCTTAATACAACTAAAGCTTTTTCTGCTGGAATTAATCCAAGAATATTTAAAAGCTCTATTTCACTCATATTTTTTATATATTCTAAAAACATTTTAGAATCTTGAATATATAATCTTATTAGATTTTTTATCTCTTTTTCTTTTGAATTATAATATTTTAAAAGCAGTTTTATTGCTTCTTCTGTGTGAATAATATTTAATGTGTCTATTATTTCTAATTTTATATTTACATTTTCAATTTCAAGAAAATCTTTAAAATATTTCACATACTCTTCTGCTTTTAATTTTTTTATTCCATAAATTAATAATTCTAATATATCTTCATCTTGCACTTTATATAATGGTAAAAAATTATCTAAAAAACTAATATCTCCTATTTCAATAAGTGCATGTATTGCTGATTCTCTTACTGAAAAGCTCTCATTCTCATTTTTTGCTATTTTTATTAAGCTTTCTTTTGCTAATACACTTTTCATTTTCCCTAATTCAGTAATAATTTTTACTTTTTCATCTTTTGTAATATTTTTACCTAATTTTTCTACATACATAAATTCATAATACTTAGACATAATAATCCCCCTTTGGCTATTTTATTTCACCATCAAAAAATTCTACCAATTTTTCCACAAAATCATCATCTGTTTTCTCTTTAACTGTATTATTTCCTAATAAAACATATTTTGTTTTAATTTTAGTATGTAATACCTCTTCTATTGCATTTTCTAATATTGAAGAATATTCATCTCTTATCATCATATCTCTATGAAAAGCTGACTCCTCAGGGAAAGAAATATATATAATATTTTCTGAGTATTTATATAATTTTGCAGTGTATAACATTGCTTTTAAAGAGATTTTATTTGAATATGCTACGCTCAATATCTCTTTCCATTTTTCATTTATTATTTCAAAAGTAATATTATTATTTTCTATTTTTTCTTTAGGTTTTATTTCTTCTTCTGTTTCTTTTATTTCTTTTATTTCTCTAATTATTTTTACATTGTCTTCATTATTTGACAATATCTTATAAAAAATAATATATCCTAATAACCTTTTATCCTCTTCATTTTTAAATTTATTTAATACATCAAATATCGTTTCTATTATTTTTATATACTCACTTACTTCAAAATCTTTATTATCTGCTACCATCATATCTTTCATATGATATGCTAAATCTTTAAAAAAACCTTCTATATCATAACCTTTATTCCATAATTCATCTAAAAATTCTGTTCCTTCTTTTATATGTTTAGATTTTATTATAGAAATAAATTTTTCTATTTTTTCTTTTGGAATAATCCCTAAAATTCTTTCAACAGATTCTAATGTTATATTTTCTTCTACACTACTTGATATAACTTTTTCTAAAATAGAAATAGCATCTCTCATACTTCCACTAGATTTTTTATATATTAATTTTAAACTTTCTATATCTATCTCTTTTTGTTCATTTGCAGCTATCTCTAATAATTTTTCTGATGCTTCACTAAATGATAATGAAGAAAAGTCATATCTTTGACATCTAGATATGATTGTATCTAATATTTTATCTGGTTCTGTTGTTGCTAAAATAAATATTACATGACTTGGTGGTTCTTCTAATGTCTTTAAAAGAGCATTAAAAGCCTCTTTTGTCAGCATATGAACTTCATCTATTATATATATTTTTTTTCTTCCTTTTACTGGCTGATAATTTATCTTTTCTTTTAATGCTCTTATTTCTTCTATTCCTCTATTTGACGCTGCATCTATCTCAATTAAATCAATAAAATTATTATTGTTTATGTCTATACAATTTTCACATTTATTACATGGGGTATCTGTTATTCCATTTTTTAAGCAACTTACTCCTTTTGCTATAAGTCTAGCTGTAGTTGTTTTTCCTACTCCTCTTGGACCAGTAAAAAGATAAGCATGTGCTAATGAATCTCTTTTTAATGAATTTCTTATAGTTTTTATAATATCTTTTTCTCCTACTACTTCATCAAAATTTGTAGGTCTATATTTTCTGTATAACGTCACATGCTTCATTAAAAAATCCTCCTAAAAATTAAAATCTACCTTTATTCTTACTTTTCCATCTACTAGTATACCATTATCACTTTCTATTGATATTTTCCAATATCTAGCTACTTTTTCTACTGCTCTATCTATTTCTAATTCTCCACTTTTCTTTTCTATTCCTTCATAAATAGTTTTTGCTCCTTTTACTGTAAATATTACAGTAACATTACCATTCATTCCTTTTAATTCTGCTTTTCTAGGATATTCTGGTAGTTTATTTCCATCATACCATATAGCTCTTCCATTTCCTTCTAAAACTTGAGAAGTTATATTTTTAGGCATAGATATCTCTTCTTCTGAACCATCTAATTCTAAAATATTTTGTGTCTCTATATTATTATCACTTATATCAAAATTAACTCCTATATTTTCTGTATTTGTATTTATATAATCTACTTCTTTAGGTTTTACATCAAGTTCTAAATTTTCAATTACTTTTATATTTTCTTGAGTAGATTTCTTTTCTACTACAACTATATCTCTATTTACCAAATTATCTGTATTTGTTGTTGGTACGTCTACATTTACTTTTCTAGTTGTTAAAGCTCCATCTACATTTGTAGTTATTACCTTTATATCATCTATATTTCTTTTACTTTCTCTTTTTACAGATATTACAGGTATTGTTTTTAAGTTCTCCTTACTATTTTCCTTTTTTTGTGGAGTTTTTTCAAGTTTTTTTTCTACTTTTGTTTTTTTAGGTGGAGATACTTTCTTTTTTTCTACTATTTTCTTAGGTACTGTACTTTTCTTTTTTGTATCATCTTTTATAGAAATAATACCAGCTTTTATTGTTTTTACCTCTTCATCTTTTATTATTTCTTTTTCTCTAAAACCTGGTAAAAAAATTATTCCTACTAAATGAATAACCATAGAAAAAACAAGTACTATATAAAAAAGATTATTATTTGTTTTTTCATAATACATTTTATCACCTACTTACTATCTTCAGTAGCTATATCTAATGACACTGCTCCTGCATCTTTTGCTTTTGTCATTATATCTACAATAAATCCATGTGTTAAAGATTTATCTGCTTTTATTATTACATTTTTATTTTCACTATTTAATAATTTTTCAGCTAATATCTTCGTAAGGTCATCTGTTTTATTTATATTTAATGTATCTCTTTTTCCATTTTTTTCATTTATTAAAAGTTGGATATTTTCATTTTTATCAGCTAATATTATTATTTCTTTTATTTTTGAAAGTTCTTTTACTGTTGATTTTGGTAATTCTATTTTTATACCTGTGTTTACTTCTATAAAAGTTGTTCCTACCATAAAAAATATTAATAATAAGAAAACAACATCTATTAGTGGAGTTAAATCTATTGTAAGCATTTTTCTATCTCTATCTCTTATTTTTCTTATTTTCATAAATTCACTCCTATTTTCTCAAAATATTTATTACTTCTACTGATACTTTTTCCATTTCATTTATTTTTTGTTCTATTTTTTTATTAAAAAAATTATAAAATATTACAGCTGGAATAGCAACTGTTAGTCCTGCTGCTGTTGTTATTAATGCTTGAGAAATTCCATCAGCAAGTACTGCTGGATTTCCTGTTCCTACTTTTGCTATTTCTCTAAAAGCTATTATCATCCCTGATACTGTTCCTAATAATCCTACAAGTGGTGTAACTGTAGCTGTTACTCCTAATAACCACATATTTTTTTCTAAGCTTGGTAATCTATGCAATGCTACCTCTCTTGCTTTTTCTTCTAAATTTTCTATATTTATATCATGTGTTTGTTCTACTTCTTCTAATATTCCTTGTAAAACGACAATACTTGAATTATTATAAAGTGTACATAATTCTTGTGCTTTCTCTATATCTCTTTCTTCTATATATACTTTTATCTCCTCTTTTATTATATCTGTATTTCCTCTTTCATGTATAAAAAAATATATAAACCTTTCAACAATTACAGCAAAACCTAATATTGATAAAGCTGCTATTATATACATTAATGGTCCACCTGACTTAAATATCTCTAACATTTTTTCTCCTTTCTAGACTTTATTAATATTGCATTTCAAAATTTAACATAAGTTTTCTTCCGTTTATACTATATCCTTCCATTTTTTTACTTTTGTTATTAAATAAATTATTTACATTAAAGCTTATTTTCATTTCTGGTGATAATTTATAATTATACTTAAAATTTATTAAACTATATGAATTTATTAAATATCTACTTGTATCACTATCATCTGTTGTATACATTTTTCCATAATTTACAAATGATAACTCATATATATTTTTTCCCATTTCATAACTACCATTTAATTTTATAGTTGTTTTAGGTGAGTAAGCTATTTTTTCAAGTGTTGACAAATCAAATATAATTTCTCCTTTATAGTTATCTTTTGTATATGCAGCTTTTGAATTTAATTCTATCCAACTTATATTTGAATTATAATTATATATCTCTACTGCTCTTTCTGTTGCTGATATATTTTTTTCTTGATATGCTATTTTATTTTTTACACTATTAATTTTTAATTTACTTTCTAAATATATAGAATCTTTTATATAATTAATTCCTGTTCCTATATTAAAGTTTTTTTCTGTTAAAAGCTCTGTTTGGTTATTGCTTGAATCTACTATTTCTATAATATCATCTACTATTTCAAAATCATTTACTAGATTTCTATAATTACTATTTTTATTAACGTTATTTATAAATGCTAAAACATTAATATTATTTTTTAATGGTTTTGTTCCTTCTAATCCAAAATTTAAACCTGTTTCACTTTTTTCATGTTGTCTATTTGCTATTTCAAGACCTACATTAGCTTTAAAATCTATATCTTTATATTTATTATATTTAAATCTATCATTTACATCTACATATAAAACTCCTGTTCCTGATTCATCAAATCTATCTACATAATATCCACCTTCTGTTAATAAAATATGATTAAAATCATTACTATTAACAACAGCTTCATATTCTCCATATAATTTTATAAAATAATTATTAAAATTCCTCAATGCTTCAGTAGATGTAGATTCACTTACATATACATTTGTACCTAAAAATATAGACTCTTTTGCTTCATTTTTTAATTCATATCTCAAATCAAGTCCTGTACTAGTATATTTTTTATCAGTTCCAGTGCCTACATTTTCTATTCCTTCAAAATCTTGGTTTAATAATTCATGAGATACTTTTAAAGTATATTTATCAAAATCCATATCTAAACTAAAATAATCTTTACTTTTATCACTATGGCTTCTATATTCTCCTGTAACTTCTCTTTTTAGGTTTATTATATAATCTATATTATCATATTTATTTGCATAGTGTACTCCATAAGCAAAACCATCTAATTTTTTATACCCCCCTACACCCATATAAAAAGTATTATTTTCTTTTTTATTATTTGCTAAATTTTTTATATTTTCAATTACATCATCTACATTTAATTCTTGTAGTTCATCTGTTATATCTAAAACTTTATCTTTTGCTTCTGTTTTTAGATTATCAATATCAACTTTTGTATTTATATCTATATCTTTTATGTCTATATCTTTTATATCTATATCTTTTATGTTTTCTTTTAAATCTCTTCCTACATCATATACTTTTTTTAGTTCTCCCTTTACTTCTGTTGATATATCATATTCATTATTATTTGCTTCATTTGCAACTACTATACTACTTAGTAACAAATACAATAATATTTTTTTATTCAAAATTTTACCTCCTTAATTAAAGTACTCTTTATATTTAGCTGCATTTTCTTTATTTAACTTTTTCAATTCTAAATAGTAATTTTTTGCAACATCAATTTTTTTATTGTTTATATAATAAACCATTATTTTTTCTACAACATATGAATAATCATTTCCATTTTTATATTTGTCATAATATTCTTTAAATGATAATAATGCTTTATCAAATTTGCCATCTAATTCATAAAGCTCTCCTAATTTAATCAATACTAAATCTTGCAGATTGCTTTCTGTATAAATTAATTTGATTTTTAAAAATGCTGATATTGCTTTTAGATAATTATTTTCTAATTCATATGACTCACCTATTTTAAATTGTGCTTTATCTTTATATTCACTTATTTTAAATGATAATACTTTTTCATAATATTCTCTTGCTTTTTCATAATCATTATCATTAAAATAATAGTTTCCTATATAATAGTTTGCAATATCTCCATATTTTTTGTCATCTGTTATTTTTAGATACTCTTCAAAAGCTTTTTGTGGTTGATTTGCTTTATCATAGATAAATCCTTTATATAAAGCTTTATAACTTTTATCTTTAATTACTTCATTCCATTTCAATGCATTTTGTATATCATTTGCTATATAGTATAACTCCATTATTTTTTTAGCAGTTACCTCTTTTTTTACTATATCAGTTGTTTTAGAATATATTTCTTCATATTCTTGTATAGCTAGTTTATTTTCATTTTGTTTTAAATATATATTTGCTTTAATATAAGAAATATCATTTAAATACTCACTTTTTTTATAATTGCTCTCAAACTCTTTTATTTTTCTTAATGCTTCTTCAAAATTATTGTTTATATATTCTATATTTATTAACCAATATTTTGAGTTTTCTATATTTTTTAAATTTTTTGATTCTTTTATTACTTTTTCATAATAAATTTTTGCATTTTTATAGTTTTCTTCATTATAATATGTTTCTGCTATCATATATATAGCTTGTTCTTTATAATCTTTATTTTTTTCTAATGTTTTATATATATTTCTAGCATTTTCATATTGATTTAATCTAAAATATGCAAGAGCTTTATTTTGCATAACATTGTTATAATCTAATTTATATCCATTTTTTTCATACTCTTCAACATATTTTAATAATTTTTCATATTGTTTTGTTAAAAGATATACTTCTATTAATTTTACATTTGCTCTTTCTTTTTCTTGATATGTAGTTTCATCAGATTTTACTAAAGATAAAAATGCTTTTTCTGCTTCTCCAAAATTACTTATTCCTAAATTTGCTATTCCTCTCAAGTATATATTTTCATTATTAATCTCTTGTTTATCTAAATAAATTAATAATTCACTATATTTTCCTTGATTTAAAAGTACTGTTATTAAATTTTCTAAAATTACACTATCATCTTGAATTTTTAAAAATTCTTTATATACTGTTTCTCCTTTTTTTAGCTCATTATTTTTCACATATATATTTCCTACATTTAAGTATATTTCTTGTCTATATTTTCTATCATTAGGGAATTTTTTATTATATTCATTATATAGATTTTCAAGCTCATCTAAATTTTCTAATTTAGTATTTATTAATACTAATTTATATAAATCTCCTAATTTTTTACTTCTTGCATAAATTTTATTATAATATTTTTTTGCTAAATTAAGTTCTTTTGTTACATATGCAGATTCAGCTAAAAACAGGTCTAAATAATCTTCATATTTTACATTTCCATTACTATCATATCCTTCTAGTAATTTTATTACTTCGCTATATTTTTTATCATTATATAATAAATACGCTGTATAGTATAAATATTCATAATGATATTTTGTATTTTTTAAATTTTTAAAACTTTCGATAGTTTCATCTTTTTTATTCTCTTTTAAAAGTGCTAATGAATATTTTAATCTTATATCTTCATTTTCACCTTTTTCTAGTACTAAACCATAATATTTTTCTGCTTCGGCATAATCTTCTATACTATATTTATAATCAGCAAATAATATATTAGCTAATTTTTCATATTTTGTATCTTTTAATTTTAATACATATTTCTCAAATTCTTTATAATCTTTTAAATCACGATATATAAGCATTAAATCTCTAAGTGTCTCATTATAATAAGTACTATTTTTATAGTTATTTTCTATTTTTACAAAATAATCAATTGCAGTAATAACCTCTCCTAATTCTTTATAAGCAACACCTAGCATATAATAAGCTCTTGCTATATTATCTTTATCATTTTTTTCTAAATTAATATATTCTTCTAAATAAACTGTCGCATTAATATACTCACCTTTATTATAAGAAATAACTCCCAAATTTAATAATCCTTGTTTTTTATTTTCTCCTTCTAAAGATATAAGTGATTTAAAATATTTTTCTGCTTCATCAATTTTTCCTTTTTTATATAAGTATTGTGCTAAATTATATGTACTTACCTCTCTATATTTACTCTCTCTAGATATTTTTCTAAGTATAGATTTTGCATCTTCTTCTCTATCTTCGTTAATGTATATAATACTTAGATAATAATAAGCTTTATCTGCATATTCTGTATTTAATATTTTTTTATAGTTTTTTTCTGCATTTTCATAATCTTTTGTAATATAATAACTATTTCCTAGCATATATACTGCTGTTGAATAATATTTTGAATTTGGATATTTTAAAATAAAATTTTCTAGTTCCATTACTGTAATTTCATATTCTTTATTTTGATATAGCTTTTGTATATACTTCATATCATCTAAATCAGATGATAAACTTTGAATATATAAAGAACTAAATAAAAATAATAGTAATAATTTTTTCTTCATATAAGTATTACTCCTTTTCACTTATTTTTTTTATTACATTTTCTATTTCTTCAACATTTACATTGGTATTTATACAAGGTCCATTTTCTCTAGTATTAAATACTCCATAAACAAGAAGTGGTATTGAATCATAAATACCTGATATCAAATCTCTTTCACAAGCTACAGCTATTACTACCTTTGGTCTATGTTTTTTTTAAAATAATCTAGCTAAAGCCCCACCTGTTGCTACCTTAATATTTACTCCATAATTTTTCTTCAATTTCACAATTTTATCTATTACACATTTCCCACACTCTTTACAATTTTCAATATCAGTTGTTATTTTAAATGGATAATCATACGCTTGTAAACAATGTGGCAATAATAATGCTATTTCATTACTATTTATTTTTTTCTTTTTTATTATTCTCATTACTCTTTTATTGTTGAATTCAATAAATTTTTCTGATATATTAGAATTTGTATAGTCATCTTTTCTAATTTTTATAAAAATTAAAATAACCATATAATATAAAGAATATAATATTTTAATTAGAATAATATTAATTTTTTTCAATATTTCTCACCTACTTTATCTTTTACGCTAGTTTTATTTTACCATAATTAAAGTCAATATTCTAGAGTTTAAAAAAGGATTTTTTTATTTTTATAGAATATCAAATTAAAAGCTTTTATGGAGGATGAAAATGAGTACAAATTATGAAAATTATTCAAAAGAAGAATTGATAGAAAAATTACATCATTATGAAGAATTAATAAACACATTAAAAGCACAAAATCAAAATAATGAATTGTTAAATTTCCCTTGGATAGGAAATTTAGGAACTTGGTATTTTATGATACCAGAAAATAAAGTGTTTTTTAATCCTAAAAAAGTTACTGCTCTTGGTTATTCAATAGAAGAAATACCTAAAAATATAGGTTATGAGTTTTTTACTGATAAATTGCACCCTGACGATTATGATAGAGTAATGGAAAATATGAGAACCCATTTATTAGGAAAAAGTGAAGCTTATGAAGTTGAATACAGAATAAAAAATAAATTTGGAACATATAATTGGTATTATGATAGAGGAGTTGTAACAAAAAGAACTGCTGATGGCTCTCCTTTAATAGTCTCTGGAATAGTTTTTGATATAACTGAAAATAAAAAAATGGAAGAAAAAATAATAGAACAAAATAAAAAATTAAAATATCTTGCAGAAATAGATGAACTAACTAATATTTATAACAGAAGAAAGACTTTATTTACTTTAAAAAATTTATTAAATAAATCTACTTTTTCTCTAATAATGTTTGATATAGATAACTTTAAACAAATAAATGATAATTATGGGCATGATATTGGTGATGAAGTATTAAAATCTGTATCAAAAACTATTTCTGATAATTTAAAAAAAATCATTATTTAGGAAGAATTGGTGGTGAAGAGTTTTTAATAATTTTATTAAATTGTAAATTAGAATCTGCTATTCAGTATTGTAATAGATATAAAGATAGTCTCAATTCTATAAATATTATTAAAAATAAAAAAATTACTGCAAGCTTTGGGATTGTAGAATATAAAGGTGAGAGTGAAAAAGAATTATTAAAAAAAGTAGATGAGCTAATGTATGAGGCTAAAAAAAGTGGAAAAAATTGTATAAAGTATTAATTTAATAAAGTGAGACTGAAAAGCACTTCTAAAAAATGGATTAATTAAAAATTTATTCAATAGAAATTATCTTTTCAGTCTCACTGATTTTATTTTACTGATACTAAATCAAATCCTCCTCCTCCAATTTTAAAAGTAACATAATATCCATTTGTATTGATTTTCGTGTTTGATGCTAACTCTATTTCATCTTGATATACTTTATTTCCAAGAGGCATAAATTTATATCCACCTTCAACTTCTATCATCATTCCACCTATCTGTCTATTTCGAATTTTAGACAACATATATTCTAAATTTAAACTCAAATCTAATATCATCCCACCAAATACAAAATCTGTTTTTTCAGTAAATTTTGTCATTGCATCAGTAAGTGTTTCTACTTTATTATTATTTCTTTTTTCTATTTCTACTCCTACTGCCATATATCCAATACCTAATTTTGGGTATACTGTTAATTTAGGTTTATCTATTACTTTATATCCTAATAAAAATTCTCCATATCCTCCAGAAATATTTATTTTGTAATTATCATTTGTTTTTTCATTTCCAATTAATCCTGCTCCTTCTCCACCAATTATAATTCTATCAAAAGTTCCATATCCTCCTCCACCTTGAATTATTAATTTTTCATCTACTGTTGGAAGTCCATTTTTTTCAAGTTCACTATTTAATCTATTTAAATTAAACTTCATTACTCCAAAATTATATCCTCCAAGACCACCGTCTTTTGTAATATTTGCAAATGAAAAATTAACAATTAAAAAGGAGATACGAATTGCACTAATGATAGTGAAAAGTAAAGACTAAGAAATAAAAAGTGAGAAGAATTAAAAGCCAACACAGAGGAACATAGTAATCAGAGGAGCGCAATGAAAGAGATAATCGGAACCACCAGATACATACAGATGAGCACAGAGATAGAAAAATTAGCCACGGAAAAACGTAGATTAAAAAAATTACACGAAGAACACAAAGAGAAAAAATAGTGAGAAGTTAAGAGTAAGAAGTGAGAAGTAAGAAGGATTTAATAGCGTTTTTTCGGAGGATATTAGACGTTACACGAAGAACACAAAGATAGAAAAACAGAACCACAAAGGAAAAAGTGGAAACCACGAGCACAGCTTTCGGTATTTTTCTATGAAAAACACTTTAGATAAACACAGTATAGAAAAATTAGTAAGAAGTGAGGAGTAAATAGCAAAATTAGAATTTAGCCACGGAAAAACACAGATTAAAAAAATTACACGAAGAACACAAAGATAGAAAAACAGAACCACAAAGGAAAAAGTGGAAACCACGAATAGCAGTAATTAAAACGAATAAAATAAATAAAATTAGCCACGGAAAAACGCGGATTTAAAAAAGTTACACGAAGTACACAAAGATAGAAAAACAGAACCACAAAGAAAAAGTAACCACAGGATAAAATCTTATCTATCTCGTGTGATATCTAGTGTGTATCCCGTAGTTTCTAAAAAATCCGTGTAAATCTCGTGGTTTCAAAAATAATTTATTCTTAGTGGTTCTCAATGGTTTTCTTCGTGTTCTTTGTGTAACCAATCCGTGGCAAAAAAAATATAAAACTCTGTGCATCTCAGTGTACTCTGAATCTCTACGTTGAATATTTTGTCTATATCTGGTGTAAATCCAGTGGTTTCAAAAAATTATTTTAATTCTTAGTGGTCCTCAATGGTTTTCTTCGTGCCCTTTGTGTAACCAATCCGTGGCAAAAAAATATAAAACTCTGTGCATTCCAGTGTACTCTGAGTCTCTACGTTGAATATTATATACTGTGGTTTTAAAAATAATTTAATTCGTACTCCTTATGTAATAAAAAAGGAGCTTTCGCTCCTTTAAATTTTTATATCTAAACATAATATTTTATCTAATATTTTTTTAGAAATTGTTATACATTTATTTCCTGTAGCTTTTGATATATATACATCTGATATATATATGTTTTTATATTTCAAATTGTAATAATATTCTTTTAAATCATGATTATCTCCAAGTTTTGCTGGATGAAATATTTTATTTTTATTTATCTCTATATCTTTATTCAAAAATGTATCACTTATTTGAACACCATTTTCTTTTAGCAAATATACTGCTTCTATTTTAGAAAACTTTCTAAAAAGATTAAATGCAAAAGCACTAAATTCATTTCCAAATAACATAAATGTTCTTTCCGCTTGAGTTATTATATCATTAAACATAATTTCATTATCTATTATTTGTTTCATTCTAATATCAATATATTTAACAATTCTATTTTTACCATACTCTATCTTACTGACAATATTTTTAATGTCCATTTCTTCTATTTCCATTGGTTTACTATAAAAATATCCTTGTACTAGATCACATCCAAGCCAAGAAATTTTTTCAAGTTCTTCTATTTTTTCAATACCTTCAGCTATGATAATACTTCCTGTTTCTTCTGATATTGATATTATATTTTTTACTATTGAACTTTTATAACCACTTTTTTCTATATCTTTTATCAAACTTTTATCTATTTTTAAAATATTTGGTTTTAAGTCCACTAATTTAGAAAAATTACTATTATTTTTTCCTATATCATCAAGAGCTATTAAAAAACCTTTTTCTTTAAGTTGCTTTACAAAATTTATCTGCTGAATTGATGAACCTATTTCATTTTCACTTATTTCTATAATAATATTTTCTGTACACATTTTATATTCTTTGACTTTTTCCACCATTTCATTTATATTTAGTCTTAACATTGTTTCATCTATACTTGACAGCCTTTCTCTTGGAAAACTAAGATTTATAGAATATAAATAATTTTCATTATATATTTTTGAAATTTCTTTTAAATGATGTTTTATAACTTTAAAATCAAAATCAATTATTTCACTATTTGATTCAAAAATATTATATATACTTTTTGGTGATGTTAATTGATTATTAATAATCCCACGAAGTAGTATCTCATACCCAATAATTTTATTTTCTTTTAATGAAATTATTGGTTGAAAATAGCTTAACAAACCTATTTTTTCTTCTACACTAGTTAATATTTCTTTTTCCATAAACCCTAACATAATATCCTCCCCCTTTTGTTTTAAAATATACATAATGTTATCACATTAATATGTATTAGTAAAATATATTAATTTTCTAGTTTAAATTCTTTTTATATATTAAAAAAAGAATAAAATAAATTAAAGTAATAATATCATTAATAAAAATAGACATTATATCTTTTAATATGATATTTTAATTTTAGTGTTATAGATATAAATTAAAAAAATAAAATCTACAAGATAAACACAGAATAAAAAAGATTGACAATTAAAAGTAGTCACGACTTACACTACTTTCCAAGAATTATAGTAAAAAGAAAAATCTGGAACCACCAGATATACACAGATAAACACAGGATAGAAAAATTAGTAAAAAGTGAGGAGAATTAAAACACGCCTTTTCGGAGGATATTAGATTTTTTGATAAATGCGTTACACGAAGAGCACAAAGATAGAAAAACAGAACCACAGGGTGTATAATTTTTGGTGTTGGTGGATATGCTAATACCAAAAATTATATACTCAAAAAAGATTATTTTAATATCTTAAAAGATGATTTCTGTATTCTATAGAAGCCATCTTTTTTCTCTATTTATATTATGATAGTTAATATAATTTTAAATAAATAATAAAAACTTTAATTTTTTTATCATTAAAATATTTTTTAATCAATAATAATCATCTTTTAACTTTTATAAAAAAATATAAATTTAATTTTTTTTATATTCCAAACTACAATTATATTCATATTTAAATATATTAATTAATCATAAAATATTGACTAAAACGTTTTTATATAATATAATTAAATTAGACGTCAAGATAAATATATAAACTTACGGAAACGTTTTTGTAAGGAGGAGGGTATATGAAAAATTTTATTTTGTTATATTTTTTATTATTAATTGGGTGTGTTCCTTCTAGTAATAATTTTCTTAATTCTGAAAAGGATTTCTCTACTTCATTAGTATCTAATGACTTTGTATCAAATCTTATTTCTCCAACAACTGCTTATTCTAATGATAATATAAATGTGTCATTTGATTATTCTACTTCTACAAATAGAGAGATAAGAGTTACATTAAAAGATACTTCAACATGGCATACTTATTCTGAAGTATTTTTAAAAATAAATGGCTCAGGAACAAAAAAAAGTATCTTTAAATTTTTCAAATATTGATATTACCAAAAATTACATTATTGAAGTAAAATTATTTGAAGCAAATACTTGGAAAGTTTTATCTGAAATTAATAAACCTATTACATTTAAAATTAATAATAGTAAAAATGGTTTTTACATAGAAAACGGAAAAATTTTTGATGCTAAAGGGTATAATTTTATAATGCGTGGAATAAATCATGCTCATACTTGGTTCCCAGATAAATTAGATTCTACTTTAAAAAATATCTCCGATACAAATGCTAATACGGTAAGAATTGTTTTATCTAATGGACAAAAATGGACAAAAACTTCAAAAGATGAATTGAAAACTATTATTAATAAAATTAAATTAAATCATTTAATTGGAATTTTAGAAGTACATGATACAACTGGATATGGTGAAGATTCTTCTGCTGCTTCTTTACAAAGTGCTGTAAATTATTGGATTGAAATGAAAGATATACTTATTGGAGAAGAAAAATATATTTTTATTAATATTGGAAATGAACCTTTTGGAAATGGTATTTCTGATACTACATGGATTAATGAAAGTAAAAATGCTATTAATCAGTTACGAAATGCTGGATTTAAACATACTTTAATTATTGATGCACCAAATTGAGGACAAGATTGGCAAAATATTATGCTAAATAATGCCAAAACTGTATTTGATTCAGATATATTAAAAAATACTGTATTTAGTGTGCATATGTATGAAGTATACAATAATTATGATAAAATTAATAATTATATTTCAACATTTGTTAATAATAAGATACCATTAATTATTGGAGAATTTGCTGCTGAACATAAAGGAATGGATGTAAAAGAATATGATATTCTTGAAAGATGTCAGTCCTTAGGTGTTGGTTATTTAGGTTGGTCTTGGGATGGAAATTCGCCTCAATATGGTAATATTGACATAGTAAATAATTGGAACCCTAATAGTTTAACTAATTGGGGAAATACATTAATAAATAGTACTAACGGTATTAAAAATACCTCTTGGAAAGCATCTGTTTACTAATTAAACTTAAAAAACCTGTAAATTTGAACATTTATTTTGTGTTCTATTTACAGGTTTTATTATTTAAATTAAAATAAAACTTATATTTTCTTTTAAATTTAAATATTTTTTTTAAATAATTTATTTAGGCATTATTTTAAGAATTTTCACTTTTCCTTTTATTTTAACTTCTAAATTTGCAGGAATTAAATAGCTATCACCTTTTTTTATGCTATATTCATTAGAATTATACTCTATTTTACCTTCTCCATTTAATATCATATATACCTTAAATAAATCTTCTGCTTTTTCAATATACTCTTTTTCTATTTCTAATATTTCAAGGTCATAATATTTATCTTTTATTAATTCTTTTTTTGAAAATTCACTATTTTTTATACTTTCTACACTATTTTCATTAATTATCTCTGCTTTTTCGTCAAATTTTATTACATCAAGTGCTTTATCTATATGTAACTCTCTCTTTTTTCCATCAACTAATCTATCAAAATCATATATTCTATAAGTAGAATCAGAATTTTGTTGTGGTTCACAGATAAGTATAGAACCTTCTAATGAAGCATGTACAGTCCCTGGAGTTATATTTATTAAATCTCCCTCTTTTACACTTACTACATTAAATAAATCATTAAAATCATTTTTTTCTACTTTTTCTTTAAATGTCTCTTTTGTTATTCCCTCTTTTATTCCAAGTATTAATTTTGCATCACTACTTGCTTTTAATACATACCAACTTTCACTTTTCCCATATTCACCTTCATTTTTAAGTGCATACTCATCATCAGGATGAACTTGTACAGAAAGTCTATCATTTATATCAAGATATTTTATAAGTAAAGGGAATTTATCTCCATATTTTTTATAAATTTTTTCTCCTACAAGTTTTTCTTTTTGCTCAATTACTAGTTCTTGAAGTGTTTTTCCTTTAAATTCTCCATCTTTTACAACAGACATTCCGTTAGGATGACTACTTACTTCCCAGCTCTCTCCATATTTATCATTATCTTTTAATTCAAAATTTAGCTCTTCTTCAAAGGCCCTTCCTCCCCATATTTTTTTAATAAGTACTTTTTCAAATAATAATGGATACATCTTTTACCTCCCACTTTTTTTACTAACATTAATTATACTTTTTAATTACTGTTAATTCAAATATTTTTTTGTAAATTAATATAAAATTATACTTGTATATACAGGTATAACGATTTATTATAACATCATTTTCTTGAAATTAAAATGTTTTTATCCATTTTTCTTTATTCCATCTATATATCATAATTATTCCTCTGAACCACTCGTCTAAAGAAATAGCTATAAATGTACCTAATAATCCAAGTTTAAAAATATTTATAGCTAAATAACTTCCAAAAACTCCAATACACCACATTGAAATAACTCCTATTATTACTGGAAATATAAGATCTTTTGCACCTTTCATAGCACTAATATATACCATATTTATACTTCTACCAGTTTCTAATAAAACTATTGCAATTATAGACTCTATACTTATATTAAGTATATCATTATCTTTTGTAAAAATTAATAAAATATTCTTTCTAAAAGCAATAATTATTAATGTAGATATAAAAATACTTAAAATTGTCTTTAAAAATATTTTATTTACAATTTTTTTTGCATATTTATAATGCTTTGCTCCTACTAAATATCCTGTAATAATTTGAGATGCTGAACCTGTTCCTACACTTATTACCATTACAAATCTAGCTATTGTTACTATATATGCTCTTGCTGTAAGTGCACTATCTCCTAATGTTGCTATTAATTTTATTATTATTAATTGACCAAAATTATATAATAAACTTTCAACTGCACTTGGAATGCCAATTCTTAATATATCTAAAGAGTTAGATATAAAATTTATATTTTTATTTGCTTCTATTATTTTTAATTTTTTTATTATAAAATACATAGTAATGATTAACCCTATTATCTGACTAAATACAGTAGATATAGCTACTCCTACCTCCCCAAGTATTGGTGCGTTAAATAAACCAAATATAAAAATAGCATTACCAATAATATTTATAAAATTTGTAAAAATATTTATTTTTACAGATAATTTTGCGTACCCATAACTTCTCAAAACACTATTATTTACTAATTGAAGTGCAGTAACAAAAGAAAACATTGCAATTATTTTATAAAATCTAACGCCTATTCTATATAGTTCATCTTTAAATCCAAGATATAAAATTATATTATCTGTATACTTTCTTAATATTATACTTATAATAACTCCTAATACTAGATTTAAGATAAATGATATTTTTATAATATTTTGTGCATTTATTTTATTTCGTGCACCTAAATTTTGTACAATTAATATACCACTTCCATTTGATATTATTTGAAAAAACAATATTGTAAGAAATATTACTTGTCCTACACTTCCAATAGCAGCTACTGCTTTATCAGAATAACTTGCAAGCATTAACGTATCTATATTATTTAACATTGTAAAAAGTAACATTTCTAACATTAATGGTAGCGTTAAATTACTAAAACTATATTTACTTTTTTTCATTTTATCAACTCATTTTCTGTATTAATTTAAGAAATTTTTCTATTGAATAATCATAAAATTTTTTATATGTATTACAATAAATAAATTTATTTTTTACTCTGTATTTTTTACATCCATTATTACATATCTTCTTATATTTACATGTATTACAATTTCTATTATCTTTTTCATTTAAAAATTCACTACCATTTTTTTCAATATCATAAAAATCTATTTCATTTATATTTCCAATATTATTATTATCATATGTATAAAAATCACAAGGATATACTCTCCCATCAGCTTCAATTACATTTTGTATTATACATTTACCATTAAAACCACATTCAGTTATTTGATATCCAATTAAAGTTCCTAAAATATTTTCAAAAAAACGTATACTTATCTTTTTATTATTTAATATATCTATATACCATGCATCAAAAATATTTTTTAAAAATTTATAATAATTATTTGGAGATAAATTTATATTATTTTTATCAGAATTAATACAAGGGATAAACTGTAAATAATTAAATTTATTTTTTTTAAAAAAATTATAGATTTCTTTTCCTTTACTTGCATTTTTATTTGTAATTACTGTTAAAATATTAAAATCTATTTCATATTCTTTTAATATTTGTATACTTTTTAATACTTTTTCAAAACTTCCATTTTTATCCTTTGTTTTTCGATAAAAATTATGTATCTCTTTATCTCCATCTAAAGATATACCTACTAAAAAATTATATTTTTTTAAAAATTCTCCCCATAACTTTGTTATTAACGTTCCATTAGTTTGGATAGAATAATATATATTTATATTATTTTTATTATATTTATTTACTTTCTCAATAAACTTTTTATAAAACTCTATTCCTATTAATAATGGTTCTCCTCCTTGAAATCCAAAATTTATATAATTTGGATTAAATTCAAATGCTTTTTTCACTATATTTTCTACTGTATGAAATGTCATATTAGCATTTATTTGATTTTTTCTTTCACTTACTATTTCTTTATAAAAGCAATAATTACAATCTAAGTTACATTTATCTGATACTGGTTTTATTAATATCTCCATATAACTCCTTTTAATATTCAGCTACTTGTTCAAAT
This sequence comes from Fusobacteriales bacterium, assembly GCA_020063625.1. Taxonomy (GTDB): domain Bacteria; phylum Fusobacteriota; class Fusobacteriia; order Fusobacteriales; family Fusobacteriaceae; genus Hypnocyclicus. The sequence goes on along the minus strand of JAICDD010000006.1, from coordinate 14,658 downwards.
GATTTATATGCAGCATTTTGCATTTTTATAATCATTTTTTTCCTCATTATACTTAGTATTTCTTTATACTCATTTTTTTTAACTACATTTTCTAATTCAAACTTATCTTTTTTTAAATCAAACAATATCTCTTCACCATTTGAATTACAATAATATTTATAATTTTTAGTTCGAATTGTAGTTTCTTTCAATCCATTTGGTACAAATCTCTCAATTAATATAGTATCTTTATGTTTATCTATTTTTCCTTCTATTAATGGTTTTAAAGATTTTCCTTCTATTTCATCTGGTATTTGTACCCCACAGTAATCAAGTATTGTTGGTACAATATCTACAGCTTCTACTAATTCTTTGATTAACATATCTTTTTTTATTTTTTTGGGATAAGATATAATACATGGTACTTTAGAAATAACATCATGTCCGGGCATTCCTTTTTGTACACGTCCATAATCACCAAGATATTCCCCGTGGTCACTAGTAAATATTATTATAGTATCTTCTAGAATATTTTTTTCTTTTAACTTATTTACTATTTTTCCTACACCTTCATCTACCATACTTACCATCGCCATATAAAAAGCACGTATCTCTTTCCATTTCTCATCATTTATATTTTTTAAAAAATCATATTTCTCATATTTACCAACTTTTGGTAATTTCATATCATCAAAATTATATAAATCTACATATTTTTTAGGAGGATTTAACGGTGGATGTGGCGCATAATAACCAGCTACAAGAAAAAATAGATTATTTTCATTAATTCCATTTAAATATCTACATACTTCCGATGTTACAAAGTTTGTATGTGTATATTTTTCATCTCCTTCAAAATAATATGGCTGATGTGTATTTCCTTCTTTATTATAATAATTTTTTTGATTATATTTTCTTGCCGCTGGTGGTAAAATTGTTCTTATTTTAGGAACCATATTAGGGTCTTGATTTTCTACCCATTTTACATATGGATCATTATAACATCCTGGTTCATCTGAAATTATAAATGTATTGTAACCATAATCTTCATAAGGTTTTCTATGATCTCTATTTGCATGAGGTAAAAAATGAATTTTCCCAATATATGATGTATCATATCCATATGGTTTTAAATATTCATTGATGAGTTTGGCTCTATTTTTAGGAAAAGGTACTCCATTATCACCTATATTTAATGAACTACAATATCTCCCTGTTAAAAATGACATTCTACTTGGCATACACACTGGTGATTGTACAAAATAATTATTAAATCTCACTCCATTTTTACATAAATTATCTAAATTTGGAGTTATTGCATATTTTCTCCATAGTATTTTATTGTGTCTAATCTTTGTTGATCAGTATATATAATAAGGACATTTGGTCTTTTAAATTCATTCATTAAATTTCACCTCTTTTTCTTATTTCATTAAGTTCTTTATGATATTTTAAATATCTCCTAATTCCAAAAAATATTGTTACTATCCCTACAACAATAAAAATAGCACCTAAAATTTTTAAACTATTTTCACTAAATAATTTTAAAAATGAAATTCCAGCTACTATCAAACTTAATGATGTTCTAATATATGCAAGTATCGTTCTTTCGTTTGCTAAAATTGTTCTATCAATTGCAAGTAATTCACTTAAATTAATATTCTTCATTTAATATCTCTCCTTTAACATAAATTATTCCAAAATATCAATTATATTTATCGAATAAAGAAAGGAGAATTCCAAGCCATATCTCCATTTTCTAAAAATACTTTAAAATAATAATATCCTTTTTCTAATGACTTAAACTTATAATCTATTTTTGTATAAAAATCATCTATATTTTCTTCCTTTAATTTTTTCCCATTACCTATAAAAACATATTTCTTAATTTTTCCATCACCAGCAATCATTCCACTTATTTCTACTTTATTATCTTCAGAAAAATATTCACTACCTCTTTTATTATTTATTTTTATATCAAATATAGTTCTATTTGCATTTGTTGCATAAGTTTTTCTATTATACATAGCATCAAATATACTATTATAATCTAATTTCTTAGAAAAAATCGCTGTAAGTGCATTTTTCCCTGCTTGTCCATCATGATTATCAGAACCACCTATAAATCCTAATTCATATGCCTCATCTAATAGTTCTTTTACACTTATTTTTTCATTTTGGTTGCCATATTCTAATCTTTCTTTCATTACTTTTATTTTCTCACTATTTTCTGATTGATTTCTTAATTCTGAACTACCAAATATAGAACATATTTCAATTAATCTCATTGATTTATCAAAAAATTCTTTTTTACCAAGCCACATTGTATGATGAAAAAACGCTAATACTTTTTCATAATTTTCTTTTTTTGATAAAAATTCCCAAAATTTATTTATAATTTTTTCTTTTTCCTCTATTTCTTTCCAATTAATATTTTTAGGAATAATTTTTTCAATATTTTTAATAATATTTATTATTGATTTATATTCTCTATCTTTAAAATATAAATTTAAATGATTTATATCAAGATAATGAGTTTCACCAGCTAATACTGGATAAAATTCATTCTCCAATGTATATTCTTTTGCTACTTCACATTGATATTTTATTCTTTCATTTAAATTTCCTCTATCATCTCTACCAAAACTATGGTCTGCTACTGCTATAAATTCTAATCCTCTAGAATATGCATCTCTATACACATCTTGTAATTCTCCTCTACCATCACTTATTTGAGAATGTACATGTAAATCTCCCCAGAAAATGTATTCATCTATTTTTTCTTTAATAATTATTGGATTTGAAAATGTCTCTAATTTATTTTTTTTATCAATTACTTTTGCATAATAAACCCCTTCACAATCTATTTTAAATATAAATACATTTTGAAATAATTTTTTATTACTATATTTTTTTGTATCAAATAAATATTTTTTACTATTAATATATATTTCTAAATTAGTTTTATAATCTTCACAAATATTACTATTTTCATCTTCAACATATACTATCAATTTATTTTCTTTATTTTTTTCTCCAAATGAATTTAATACAGCAAATAATTTTTTAGGTTTACCATTTTTTACACTTAGCTTTTCTATTGAAACATCCTTATATTCTCCATTTCCTTTACTATCTATTTTACATTCTATTTTTAATTTTTTTTGCTTTCTTAATAAATATACTTTATTTTCTTTTGTTCCATAAATAATTATTATTTTTTCATTTTCCTTTATTTTTTTATCAATTATAGTTATTTTTAAATCATTTAATATATAAAAATCATTATTATTAATAATATTCTCTACTTTTATTTTTCCTCCATCACTACGTATTACTTTTACAAAACTATTATTTTTCCCATCTTTGTCCAATCCATTTATCAAAATTTCAAATGGTTTTAAATAAAATGGAAAATAAATACTACCTCCTACTTCTATTCCATTTTTAGGAGCTATTACTTCTATTTTTATAATATTTTTTTCCATTATATCTAATTTTTCTGGATATAAATTTATTTGCATTTTATTACCTCACTTTTATTATGTAATTTCTTTAATAAATAAAAGACTAAAAAGCAATTAAATAATATAAATTTATATATTTTAATCTGAGCTTTTTAGTCTTTTAACTTTATTTTATTACTATTTTTCTTCGTAAAGCTCTATATCATCTATATATACTTCTCCATCTAGTTCTATCATATTACCTACTATATTTAAGTATAATTCATTTTTATCTTTAACTGGTTCATATTTTATATCTACTATATTTTTATAATACTCTTTTCCATTAAATGTTACTTTAGGCAATTTTGTCACTTCTTGCATATTTTTATCTATTCCTATTTTTTCATATCCAGGATTTAATACAGCAAATGAACGTGTTATTCCCCCTTTTACTTTTTCTACAGGATAATATACTGTATATTTAAGTTTTGTATATTTTGATAAATCTCCAAAATTTCTATTTACAATTTTTAATTCTTCCCAATCAGCTTTTCCAGGATATATAACATTCAATTTTATAGCTCCATTTCCTACTTCTTTAGTATATTCAATAGCAGGTTTTTTAAAGCTTGCTTGCCATGATCCCTCTTTTACGAATCCTTCAACACTATTATCAAAAGTTACTTTTTTACTTAATTTATACTCTATTTTATTTTTTACTACTGTGCTTGTTCTTTCTACATCTTTAGACCCATCATCAAAATTAGCTTCTACTTTTATCCAAATTTTATCTCCATCTTTTTCTTTTGTTGTATCCCATTTATATTCAAAGTATCCTGTTTCTTTATTATATTCCATTTTCCCTATTACATTATTCCCTATTGTAAGAATTACATCTTTTACTTTACTACTGTACTCTACAACTTTTGCTCTTATATTTACAATACCTTTTACTCTTTTTTTATTATAAGGGCTTGCTATATAAATATCTGATGTTCTTTCTAAATTTTCACCATTAAAAAGTCTTGCATACCCTTTTATTAAATTAGATATATCACTTTCATCATTTACTATTCTAAATCCATCATAATCAGGATATAATCCATCTTTATCAGCACCATCTCCAGTATCTATTCCTGTTAATATCCAAAACATTGCTCCAGCTCCATCATTTTCATATACAGCATTATTCCATATATCATATGTCATTAACCTATTTTCACTTGCTCCTTTAGTCACTCCATATTCTTCTAATACTACAGGTTTTCCTATTTTTTTACCAGCTTTTATATGATCTATTATATATTTTGTTCCCCATCCTTCTCTATTTTCTTCACTTACCCCCCAGTGTTCTGGATATAAATGCAAAGTACCATAGTCTATATTTGGAAGAGCCACAAGTCTATCCCAATCTACTCCAGAATAACCAGTATACGCCCACTCCCCTTCATTTGCATATCCTTCGTTTGTTTTTCTATTAAAAAACCCTTCATCTCCTACTGCCACCATATGATTATTATCAATAGATTTGATATAACTACTCATCTCATCTACCCATTCTAATAACATATCTCCTGTTTTATCTGCCTCAGCACGTGGTTCATTAGCCAATTCCCATGCAAATATTGATTCTTCGTCACTATACTTTACTCCTGTATATTGATTTGTTCTATTAATAAAATAATTTACATATTTTTTATACGCTTCTTTTGCAGTATCATCATAATAAAATTCATCATGTGTACTTATTTCATCAATCCAATTTACATATTGCATCATTCCACCAAAATCATTCCAATTATTAGTAAATGCAATTACAAGTTTTATTCCTTTTTCTTTTGCTTTTGCTACTGCATAATCTATTCTTTCAAATCCATTAATTCCACCTTTTCTATCTTCAGGTACACCATATTTACCAAGTTCATACTGCATATAGGCATTGTGTGCTTTTGCAGGTCCTTCTTTTCCATCCATAAATCCCCACATTCTAAGTACTTTTATTCCCATATCAGATGCATTATTTATTACATCATCAATCATTTGATTATCAGCATAATGCATATAATAATTATTAGTTCCTACAAATCTAAATTCTTCTCCATTTAACCAAAATTTACCATTTTGTGATGTTACAAATTTACTTACTTTTACTTTTTTATCTGTTGTAACCTCTTTTTTTATTTCATTACTACTACATGCTACTAATAATATTCCTAACATCATTAATAAAATTTTCTTTAAATATTTCATAATTATCTCCTTCCTTTTTTTATTTATTCTGTTGTTACACTTAATTCTCCTGTCCCTGATGTATCACTTTTAGTTTTAATTTTATCAGTTACATTTTTATCATTTAAATCAAGTAATGTACCATTAACTTCTATATCTTTTATTTGAATTACACCATTTGTTAATTCTGAACTACTACTTCCTCCATATAATTGAACTCCTATTTCATGTACTTCAGTTAATGAAGATGGTGCATAAACAAATTCTACCCATGTATCTGCACTACTATTTGTCCATTCTCCTTCATTCCATGTCCAACTATCTCCATTTTTTGCATATATTTTACCACCAGTCAATCCTGCACTATATGAATTAGAATCTACTTTTATTTTCATTTTAAAACTTGTTATATCTTGTGTACCTATTTCATAATAAATATATGTCTTTTTTTCTCCTGCAGGTTCACTTGCTGTTAATTGTACAATTTTATTTGCTTCAATTCCAGTAGATGCAAGTATTATTTCTTTTACTCCCTTGTCTTGTACTGATACAGATGATGATTTTGAAATATATCCTGTTTTTACGACTGCATCTATTGTTATACCTTTTATCCATAGTGCATTTGATATATTTACTTCTCCATTACTATCTGTCAAAGAATTATCATTTTTTTCATTAATTACACCATTTTCAATATAATAATATTTGTAAAAAACTTTTGCATTTTCAATAGCTACATTACTTTCATCTTTTATTGTAATTTTTACTCCTTTTTTAGCAGTAAGTACTATTTTTTCATTTCCATCGAAACTTTCATATTACTATCCGTTATTTTTGTTCCTAAATTAGTTAAAGTAGCTATTTTCTCTATATATATAGATGCTCCTTCTATAGGATCTCCTATTTCATCTAATATTTGAAATTTTATTCCTTTTTTAATTAATAGTGTTAAATTAAGCATTGTATCTTTATTTATTAAAATTTCTTTTTTTTCTTTTAATACATATCCTTTCTTCTCTGCATTAACTAAATATTTTTGATTTTTAAGATTTGTAAAAATTACCTGTCCATTTTTATCAGTATATTTAGTTTCTCCATTTACCATTATTTTTACGTTATCTATTTTATTTCCATTTTCATCTATAGTATTTATAATCAACTCTCCATCATAACCAATAATATTCTCTACACAACCTCCAATTATTAAAAGAAAGCTGAATAATAATAAAATTAATATTTTCTTCATAAATTTCCTCCTACATTTTGGATTAATTAAAATTTAACTTCAAATTCTAAATTATATCTATTACTTACAGTATCAAAGTTATCTCCATCAGTATAAGATTTTCCATATGAAAGCGACATATTCCCTGTATTAAATTCTTTATTTAATTTCATATATAAATTTCTATGGTTTTCTATAACTTTTGATTTTTTACTAGTTATTAATTCGCCACTTTCATTATAAAGTTCATTTGTCATTTCTACATTTTTTGTAGTTAAAGAATATTCTGTTTCTAAATTTATATCTTCTGAAAGTTTATATTTTATTCTTGAAGCATAGGTTTTTCTATCATAATCAGGATTTGTCATTGAATCGTTATCTTTTAATGTAACTTCAATCATTGTCCCAGCAAAAGAATCACCCAATGTAGGAATAAATTCTAAATAAATTTTTCTATAATCTCTTTCCCAACCATCATAATCTCCATAAGTCCCATCACTATTTTCTATTTTTTCATCTTTTAATTTTATTTCTGGTTTTACCATTGCAGTAATATAAGGAATAACAGATGTTTTCAACCATAAATCTGCATATATATCTTTGTATTCTTTCTCTTTATCTTTTTCTTTATATGCTTGTGTCCAACTTCCACCTTCTAATAAACCGCTAAATAATTTAAAATATGGATTGAATACTCCTTTTATAAAATGTTTATCTGCTTTTGCTAAATCTGCATAATCAGCCCACATATCTCCACCAACATCTTGTATATAGCCCCATAACTTAAAGTAATTTTTATCTGTTGAAATTACTTTTTCAATATCTACATATATTCCTACTTTCCCATTGTTCTCTTCATCAGCTTTTTTTAATGAATAAGCAAATTCAGTATTTGTTTTTATATCAAATGGAAGTTTTTGTTTTAATGTCGCTGCTACAACTCCATTATTATCATCTTCGATTTTATACTGTTCATAAGCCTCAGATAATGTAATAGTTGAATTTTTATTCAAAGAAAATGTTTGAGTAGAATAAATTAATGGTCTTTTTTCTAAATCATATCCATCATTTGGTACACTTAATCCCGCATTTATTACTATATTATTTATTAATATTTCGCTATTAATACCCGTAGCTATCCCATACTTATCTTTATCTAATAATTTCAATGGATCATTAAATCCACTAATATTTGATTTATAAAAAATATTTGTTTTTGTTTTATCTGATAAGATTTCTATATTTGTTTTTGATAATTCATAAAAATTACTATTTGTTACTTTTGATAAAATTGTAGCATTAATATTTTCTGTAAATTCTACATTTGTTGTCAAATCAATTTCATAATTTGTAGTAAGTTCCTCTTCATCATAAACTTTTGCTCCATCCGCAAAACTACCTACTACTATTTCTACATATAGGTCATCTCCGCCTGTATTTTCTGTTATTTGTAGTCCTAATGCATCAAGTTTTGAAGGATCACCATTAAAATCGCTCATATAAACAAATCTTTCAACCCAATCAGTACCAGTCACTTCCTCTGCTCCAATATCTGTCCAACTCCAACCATTTGATTGCATAAATGGTTTTATTTTCATATCTCCAGAACCTGTTTTTCTTTTATATCTAAATACTATAAAATCATATTTAGAATAATCTGTACTACCATCTCCATATCTATTTGGCTCAAATAATATTTCTGCATCTGTTTTTAAATTAGTTAATTCTATTGCATAAATATCTTTTCCTTCTACACCTTCAATTTCTGTATATGCTATATCTCCAGTTCCAGATTTATTATTTTTAAATGCTTGTTCATTTTCCAATATACTTGAATTTATCAAACTTTTAGTATTTTCTACTTTCTTTACAACATCTTTTAATGAGTTTGTTTTTACATTTCCATTCCACGATACTTTATTTGATAAAAAATCATATATAAAATTATGTTTAATCTTTGGTTCAACTGAAATAGTATCTATTTTTGTGGCAGGTAATTCTATATTTTGAGAAATTTCCTCTGATTCTAGTCTAATATTATCTATTACAACAAAACTATCATCTATTGGCTCTCCATTACCAAATACTAATATTCCATATCCTTTTACATCACTATTGTCTATTTTTACTCCATAACTCCATCCACTTCCAGCATTTTTCCAATTTCTATTCTTCATATTAATTTTTATATTTTTATTTAATCCCGGTTTTATTTTTACTGCTTTTGATTCATTCCAATCCCACTCTTCTCCAAGTTGTAGATACATCCCTAAAGATAAATCTTTTTCTGTAGGATTATATATATCAAGTACTATATTTTTATATTCACTCCAATTATTTTTCTTAATTTTTTCATATTTAACGTACATTTTATCTTGACCTGTTTTATTCCCATCAAAGTATATTTTTAAGCCCTTTTCTCCTTCTGTTATATTTTCAGTTGTGATTTCTATACTTTTTACATTTTCCCCTTCCACAAAATCATTTTTCCCTTCAAATCCTTCTAACATTTTTTCTTTGGAAAATGAATTTATAGATAATAATATAAATAAACTATATAATAATATGTTCTTATTGAATCTTTTCATTAATTTACCTCCAGTTATGTTATTTTATTTCCATACTTACATTAAAATCAATCTCTCCCGTATAATCAAAAACTTTAAATCCTAATCTTTGTATTAAACTCCAATCATGATTATCTAAAAAATTATCTCTATCATAAGAAAATTCAACCCAATCATTTGACGATAAAGTTATATCTTTTGAACTCCAAGTCCATCCACTTCCAGTTTGACTGTATAATTGAATAGTTAATGAATCTGAGTTAACATTATCTGGTAATTTAAATCTATATATTATTTTTGATACTGCATTAAAACTGTCTTTAAATTCAAAATAATTTTCTAAATAATTTTCTTTATCTTCAGCACCACTAATTTCATAAATATTTTTGCTTTCTCCATTAATTGTGTCTGTAGAGACAGTTATGCTTCCACCATTTGCTGATGTAAATTTTGAAATATTTTCATTAGTTGTGTATTCTACTTCTACAGGATTAATTCCTTCTCCGATTTCTAATTTAAATTCTTTCAATTTATAATTTTTATAATTTTCATTGTTATATTTTATGTTAGTTACCCCTAATAAATTTATTACGTATCTTCCATTAATATTTTGAGCAGGTAAGTTTATCTCAAGTGCACCATCAGTAGATATTTCTCCACTAAACTCACTACCACTTACTATTTCTATAGCTCCTGTACTACTATTATTTGTTTCTACTCTATATTTATATTCCAATTTTTCTAAAGTTTCAGTTAATCCATTTTTAGCTAAATATGGTACTATTTTTACCTTGTTATCTACCCCTTTTGTTATATCTCCTTCTAACTCAAAATCTAATCCTCTAATAGATACGCTAATATCTTCTCCATCTCTTTGATTATCTTCATCAATTATTTTTGCTGATATTGTTTGCTCTCCTTCACTTTCTATCCATTGTAATACTTTTTCATTTTGACCAGTTTCCTTTCCATCAATATCAATTAAAGATTTAGTTTCAAATTTTACAATTGGCCAGTTAAATAAGTATTTATTATTACTTTTTACAAAACTACGTTTAGACACCTCTGTTTGATCATTTAAAACATCACTTTTAAAATATACATAACTTAAATCCTTATTATCTGGATTTTCTGGTTCTAAGTATACTTCTTGTACTCCATACTTTGTACCATTTTCATCAATAATTTTTGTACCATAATTAATAACGCTATTATCTTTTAAATTAAAAAAATGTACAGCAACATCATATGCTTTAAATGTACATCCAAAAAGAAATAGTGTTAATAAAAAAAATAAATGCTTTTTCTTCATAATTTTTTCCTCCTATTTTTGTTTATGTGTAATTACTAATCTTTAATTTCAATAAAACCTATATTTATCACCGGAAACGTATCCGAAAGTTTTTTTTAAGACACCCCCTATATTGGGGGTTATAAGGAGTTTCAAAAATTGGTCTTTTATTAATCTATTTTGAAAAAATTTATCTCATTATTTAATTCATCTGATATAATATTTATTTCATTTATCTCTTCAAATGATATGCTGATAACTTTATCTATCTCTTTAGTTATTTCTTCTACTTCTATGCTACGACTTTGTATATTTTCTGCATTTTTACTTATATTTTTTATTTATTTTTTTTGATTAATTCTATTCTTTGCTGTACACAATCATAAGATTTTAATGGGTCTTGTGGTGTATTTATACAATAATCTATTAGTTGTTCAACTGTAGTAGTAGCTACATGCATTCTAGTATCACTTGATGCATAATAAATATATATTTTATTGTCTTCTGTTTTTATCCAACCATTTGAAAATACTACATTTGACACGTCTCCTATTCTTTCTTCATTTTCAGGAGCTATAAAATATCCACTAGGTCTATATATTACCTTAGTAGGCTCATTTAAATCTGTTACAAATAAATATAATACATATCTAAGACCTGCTGCTGTATTTCTTACTCCATGAGCTAAATGTATCCATCCTATTTTTGTTTTTATTGGAGCTGGACCTTGTCCATTTTTTACCTCTTTTATAGTATGATATTGTTTTGGATCTAATATTGTTTCCTCACCAACAATTGGATTATTTATATCTTCACAAAGCGCAAATCCTATTCCACCTTTTGTTCCTGCTTCTATAAATCCATCTTGTGGTCTTGTATAAAATGCATATTTTCCATCAACGAATTCTGGATGTAATACTACATTTCTTTGTTGTGGTGAATTAGATTTTAAATCTGGCAATCTTTCCCATTTTTTTAAATCTTTTGTTCTTACTATTCCTGCTTGAGCTGTTGCTGATGACTCATCTCCAGGCTTTGCATTTTTATCTTTTCTTTCTGTACAAAATACTCCATATATATATCCATCTTCATGTTTAGTAAGTCTCATATCATATACATTTACTATCAATTCCATTTTCACTTTCAGCTACAGCAAAAAAAGATTTTCTATCATATCCTTCTACTCTCGTTACTAATACAAATTTATCTTCAAAATAAATAGCACCTGCATTAAATACTGCATTTATTCCTAATCTTTCCATTAAAAAAGGATTTGTATCTTTATTTAAATCATATATCCATTCTAAAGGTATATGTTCTTTTGTTAAAATTGGATATTTATATCTTGTATATATTCCATTTCCTATCTCTTCAGGTTCATTTTTTCTTGTGATAATTTCATTATATTTGTTTTTTAATTTTTCTATTCTTATATCAAATATATCCATTTTTTCCTCCAATTTATTTACTTTTTATCTAGTATTTTATTTATTCGTTCTATTACTTCTATACAAGCTCTAGAGTTATGATACATACTTTTCCATTCACATACTTTTTCTTTTATTTCCTTCTCAGTATCACAATCGTTTCCGTACCAAAACCATTCTCCACTTTCTTGATCAATAATATATTCTTTAGTAAATTCCCATATATTCTCAACTATCTCTATATAATTCTTATCATTTGTTAATTGATAGCCCAAAGTGAATCCTATACAAGCCTCAGCTTGTACCCACCATATTTTATCCTTATCAAATTCACCATTTTCTAATATTTCATTATACATACCCTTTTTACCATTTTCAGATATATATTTTTTACTGTTTTCTATTATTATCAATATATCTTTTTTATATTTTTCTAGTAATCCCTTATCTCCTATGATTTCGAGAGCGTGATAAATTAACCACGCTGCCTCAATCTCATGTCCACATGATATTATGTTGCTTTTTTTATTCCATTTTTCATCAAAGAACAATGTAAAATTATATGTCTCTCTATTCATTATTTTATTTAACATTATCTCTACTAAATCACTCAATCTTTCTTTTACAAAATTATCTTTTGTAATTTCATAAAATGTAGTATATGCTTCCATTACATGAAGATGTGTATTATTTGATTTTTTTTCATTCATATCAACAGCACTAAGTCTTACATCTTCTATCTCTTCCCATTTTTCTGATACAGCTTCAAAATAACCTTTATTATTTTTATCAACACAATATTTTTCAATTAAAGCAAATGTATCCTTTGCTAAAGTTACTACTTCTTTATTTTTATTAGTTTTATAATATTCTGATAAAGCATATATTGCAAATGCTTGTGCATATACTTGTTTTCTAGCATTTTTTTTATTACCTTTATTATCTACTAACCAGAAAAAACCTCCATTTTTTTTATCTAAAAAATTTTCTATTAAATATTCATATGCTCTATCTGCATATATTAAATATTGTTTATCTTTAGAAAAATTATACATTCTTGAAAAAGACCAAAGTAGACGAGTATTTAATATTATTCCTTTATCTGCTGTTTTATTTACTATATTATTATTGTATATTTCTCCATAAAATCCACCATTTTCTTTATCTATAGAGTTTTCTATCCAAAATTTACATATATTTAATAACTCCTGATTTATATCTTCTTTTAATTTTTTTAATCTCTCCATAATAATCACTTAAAATACTTCATTATATTTTTTCATATAATCTATTATTTCATCTACAGTAGAAAATGCTAAAGCACTATATGTATCAGCTGCACCATAATATATAGCAATTCTACCTGTTTCAGCATCTACTAGTGTTGCACATGGAAATACTACATTTGGTACAAATCCTGTAGTTTCATATTCTTTTTCAGGAGTTAATAAATAATTTGCCGTTCTATAAAGGACTTTACTAGGGTCATCTATATCAAGAAGTGCTGCCCCCATACTATATACAAATCCATTACAAGTATTTGACACTCCGTGATATATTACTAACCAACCTTCTGATGTTTCTATAGGTACAGGTCCAGTTCCTATTTTAGTACCTTGCCACCATCCTTGGCCACCTTTTCCCATTACAAATTTATGATTTCCCCAATGAATTGTATCTGGACTTTCACTTAAAAATACATCTCCAAATGGTGTATGTCCACTATCACTTGGTCTTGTCATCATTAAATATTTATTATTTACTTTTCTAGGAAACATTACTCCATTTCTATTATATGGTACAAATGGATTTGGTAATTTTATAAATGTTTTAAAATCTTTTGTATATCCAAGCCCAACAGATGCTCCCTTAAAATCATCACACCAAGTTATATAATAAATATCATCTATTTTAGCTACTCTAGGGTCATACCCATAACTGTTTAAATTAAGATTTCCATTTTCATCTACCCATTTTATTACTTCATCATCTATATCCCAGTGTATTCCATCTTTTGATTTACCAAAATGAAGTTGCGCTCTACCATTTTTATGATCTGCTCTAAATACTCCTACAAATCCATCTCCAAATGGTACTGCTGAACTATTGTATATTCTAGCTGTTGATGGTGTTGGATTCCAATCAGTAATAGGATTTTTACTATATCTCCATACAGGTTCACTACAATTTTTTGGCTTATCTTCCCATGGCATATTAGGTATATTTTGTCCATTAATTATTTTTACTTTTGACATGATTTTTCCTCCTGATTATATAAATATCTTTTTATATCTTTTATTTCAATTATATTTTTTTCAATTATTTCTCTAAATTTTTTACTGTATTTTTCTATCCAAGTAAAAGGATCTAGATTACTTTCTCTAATCAACTTTATTTGAATTAAATTATAATCTATCAAATCCATTTTTATCACTTCCTTTAATCTTTTACAGCGCCACTTGTAATCCCTGAGAAAATAAATCTTTGTATA
>JAICDD010000041.1 GCA_020063625.1 Fusobacteriales bacterium | reverse complement strand
ACAAAGGTAAAAAAAGTAGGACCACAAAGAGAAAAGACTTGGAACCACGTGATAAACACTGATGAACTTAAGATAAAATCCTGTGTACTATCCCGTGTGTATCTTGTGGTTTCAAAGTAATTTTTCAAAACTTCTTAGTGGTCCTTAGTGATTTTCTTCGTGCCCTTTGTGTAACAAAAAATATTGTGTGATATCCCGTGTAAATCCCGTGGTTTCACTTTAACTTCCCTGTTCTTTGTATAACTTGAAATAAAGGAGTTTAAATTTATGCAACAAGATAAAATTCATGAAAAATATATGAAATTAGCACTTGAATTAGCTAAAAAAGGAGAAGGAGCGGTAAATCCAAATCCATTGGTTGGTGCTGTTGTAGTAAAGGATAATAAAATAATTGGTCAAGGTTATCATAAATATTTTGGAGGGCCTCATGCAGAAGTATATGCATTAAATGAAGCTGGAGAAAATGCAGAAGGTGCTGATATCTATGTAACTTTAGAACCATGTAGCCATTATGGGAAAACCCCACCTTGTGCAGAAAAAATAATTAAACATAAAATAAAAAGATGCTTTATTGCCTTAAAAGACCCAAATCCACTTGTAGCAGGGAATGGAATAAAATTATTACAAGAAAATGGAATTGAAGTAGTAGTAGGGATATTAGAAAAAGAGGCAAAAGAGATAAATAGAGTATTTTTAAAATATATAACTGAAGAAATACCATATATACATGTAAAAAGCGCGATAACATTAGATGGGAAAATAGCAACTAAAACAGGTGATTCTAAATGGATAACAAATGAAATTTCAAGAGAAAAAGTACATTATTTAAGAAATAAATATATGGGAATATTAGTAGGAATAAATACAGTAATTAAAGATAATCCAAATCTTAATGTAAGAATAAAAAATATAGAAAATCATAGAAATCCATATAGAATTATAATAGATCCAAAATTAAGAATAGATGTAAAATCTAATGTAATAAAAAATAATAGTGATGAAAAAACAATTATTGTAACATCAATAAAAAATAAAGAGATTAAAGAAAAATATATAAAGGAATTAAATAAGGAGTATTTTATAAAATTTATATTTTTAAAAGAGGATAGTTTTTCTTTTAAAAATATATTTAAAGAGATATATAATTTTGGAATAGATTCGGTATTAATAGAAGGTGGAAGTTATGTAATTTCAAAACTATTTAGAGAAGAAAGAGAACTTATTGATGAGGGAAGTATTTTTATAGCACCTAAAATATTAGGAGATAATGATGCAGTATCATTTATAAGTGGATTTGATACAGTAACTATAAAAGAGAGTTTAGAACTAGAAAATGTATCATATGAAATATATGGAAATAATATTTGCGTTAATTTTAAAAGAGGTGATTAGTATTTTTACAGGACTTGTAGAAGAAAAAGGGAAAATATTGAGTTTAGTAAAATCATCAACAGGATATAAAATAAAAATTTTAGCAAAAAAAATATTAGAGAATGTAAAAATAGGAGATAGTATTGCAGTAAATGGAGTTTGCTTAACAGTAACAAAATTTAGTTCAAACGAATTTGAAGCTGATATAATGAATGAAACTGTAAAAAGAACAAATTTTAAAAGACTTAAAATAAATAGTGAAGTAAATTTAGAAAAATCACTTACATTAAATAGTTATCTTGGTGGACATCTTGTTACTGGGGATGTTGATTGTGAAGGAAAAATAATAAATATAGTAAGAGATGGATTTGCTATAAAATACGAGATAGAAATAGATAAAAAATATTTAAAATATATAGTAGAAAAAGGAAGAATAACTATTGATGGTGCAAGTCTTACAGTGGTAGATTGTACAAGTAGAAGTTTTATAGTATCATTAATTCCTCATACTCAAGATGGTATAACATTATCAAATAAAAAAATAGGTGAATATGTAAATATAGAAACAGATTTAATAGCAAAACATATAGAAAAATTAATAAAAATAGATGAAAATAGCATAGAAAATTTATTGAAAAAATTTTAAATAAAGTAAAATTTAGCTATGGAACCACGGGATGAACACAGATATAGAAAAAGAATTAAAAATGACAAATGGAAAATTAGCCACGGAAAAACACGGATTGAATTCAGCACAAAGAAAAGAGGGCGCAAAGTAGCACAAAGATAGAAAAATCAGTAAGAAATAAGAAGTGAGTAGTGAGAAGATTTAAAGAGCGCATTTTCGGAGGAGATTAGATTTTCTTGATAAATTCGTTACACGAAGAACACAAAGATAGAAAATCAGAACCACAAAGAGAAAATCCTTCGTGGTCCTCAATGGTTTTCTTCGTGCCCTTTGTGTAACAAAAAATCCAGTGTAAAATCTCGTGTAAATCCCGTGGTTTCAAAAATCTTATATGAAATAAAAATAATAAAAAAAGGTGATATAGAATGAATAATTATAAAGAAAAATTAATAAATAAAATAGAAGACGCATTAGAAGATTTAAGAAATGGTAAAATGATAATAGTTTCCGATAACGAAGAAAGAGAAAATGAAGGAGATGTAATTTTATCAGCAGAAAAAGCTACATATGAAAATATAAATTTTATAGCAAAAGAAGCTAGAGGATTAATGTGTGTACCAATGACAGAAAAAAGAGCAATAGAGCTTGGATTAAATATCATGGTACAAAATAATACAGATGAACATGGAACTAATTTTACTATATCAGTAGATTCAAAAAAAACTACTACTGGAATTTCTATACAGGATAGATTAAATACAATTTTAGATTTATCAAATGAAAATTTAACAAAAAATGATTTTAAATATCCAGGACATTTATTTCCTTTAATAGCAAAAGAAAATGGATTGTTAGAAAGAAAAGGTCATACAGAAGCAGCAGTTGATTTAATGAAATTAGCAGAATTAAAACCAGTTGGTGTAATTTGTGAGATATTAAAAGATGACGGAACTATGGCTAGAAGAGATGATTTAATAAAATTTTCTAAAAAACATAATTTAAAATATATAACTATAGAAGAGATATTAGAGTATATAAAAATAAAAGAAGATTTGTTAGAAGAAGTAGTAACAACAAAATTACCTACAAAATATGGAGAATTTAATATAACAGCATTTAGTAATAAAATAGATAATAAAGAGCACATTATTATTCATAAAGGTGAAATTAATGGGAAACAAGACATTTTAATGAGAATACATTCTGAATGTTTTACAGGAGATATATTAGGGTCATTAAAATGTGATTGTGGTTCACAGCTTGAAAAAGCAATGAAAAAAATAAATGAAAATGGCAGTGGAATAATAGTTTATTTAAGACAAGAGGGAAGAAATATAGGATTATATAATAAATTAAAGGCATATAAACTACAAGAAGAGGGATATGATACAGTAGAAGCAAATAGAATGCTAGGTTTTGATGATGATGAAAGAGATTATTTCTATGTAATACAAGTATTAAAAAAATTAAATATCTCATCAGTGAGATTGATGACAAATAATCCTACAAAAATAGAATTTTTAGAAAAATATGGAATAAAAGTAAAAAGAGAAAATATAGAAATAGAATGTAATCATGTAAATAAAGGCTATTTAAAAGTAAAAAAAGAAAAAATGAGACATATGTTAGAAAAAATATAAAAAAATGAGTTCTTTAATTTTTAAAGAACTCATTTTTAATTTGTTTAATTTTGTATAAAATTTTATTACCCTTTAAATTCAGCAACTAATCCTTGAGTAGATTTTTTTGCATCACCAAATAACATTCTAGTATTTTCATTAAAGAATAATGGATTATCAATTCCTGCAAATCCTGGATTAAGTGAACGTTTCATTACAATAACAGTTCTGGCTTTATCTACATTGATAACAGGCATACCATATATTGGTGAATCTTTATCTGTTCTAGCAGCAGGATTTACAACATCATTTGCTCCTATAACAATAACAACATCTACATTTTCAATAGTAGGATTTACATCATCCATCTCTTTTAATTTTTCATATGGTACATTAGCTTCAGCTAAAAGTACATTCATGTGACCAGGCATACGACCAGCTACAGGATGAATTGCAAAATTTACTTCAGCACCATTAGCTTCTAATTGAGCTGCTAATTCTTGGACAGCATGTTGTGCTTGTGCTACTGCCATTCCATAACCAGGTACAATTAATACATTACTTGCTGCTTCTAATATTAAATAAGCATCTTCAATAGAGATAGGATTAGCTTCACCTTTAAATCCAGCATTTTTTTTCGATGAAGTTCCAGAACCAAATCCACTAAATAATACATTACTAAGTTTTCTATTCATTGCTTTACACATAATAGTAGTTAAGATGATTCCACTAGAACCAACTAAAGCCCCAGCAACTACTAAAACATTGTTTGAAATAACAAAACCAGCAGCAGATGCAGCCATTCCACTAAATGAATTTAATAGTGAAATAACAACAGGCATATCTCCACCACCAATTGGAATAACAAAAGTAATACCTAAAATACAAGATAAAACTATAATTATACCTAAAAGTGGATAAGAACCTATAATTTGTAAATCTCTAAAAGGAGCAAACAATAAAGTTCCGATAATCAATAAAACTAATAAACTGAAATTAACAATTTGCTGTCCAGTATATTTTATTGGTTTACTTGGGATTTTTCCTGATAATTTTCCCCATGCAATAATTGAACCTGTAAAAGTAATACCACCTATTAATATAGTAATAATTATTATTAATAAAGAAAATATTGTAGCTTGATTTAGAGTTCCTTCTGAATAATATTTTTGATACTCTACCCAACCTACTAAAAGACTTGCAGCACCTCCAAATCCATTGAATAATGCAACCATTTCAGGCATTGCAGTCATTGCAACAATTCTAGAAGCAACAGCACCAACTATTGAACCTGCTATTATTCCTAGTGCTATCCATTGCCATTGTAAGACATTGTTACTAACTAATGCTCCTATAATTGCAAAAAGCATTCCAATTGCAGAAACCATATTTCCTTTTCTTGCTGTTTTTTGATTACTCAACATTTTTAGACCAAAAATAAATAAAATTGCAGATAATATATAAAGCATATTGATTATATCTATATTTATCATTATTTATCACTCTCCTTCTTTTTAGAAGAAGTAAACATAGATAACATACGATCTGTAACCATATATCCACCTACAACATTTATTGTGGCAAAAAATACAGATAACGTACCTAATATAATTCTAATTGTTGAACCTTCTACTACAAATGTTCCTGTAAGGCTTAAAATAGCACCTACAATAGTTATTCCTGAAATTGCATTAGAACCAGACATTAATGGTGTATGTAATTGAGATGGAACTTTAGAAATTAATTCAAATCCCAAAAAAGATGCAAGAACTAATACAAATATTAACATTATTTCCATAAACTCATTCCTTTCATAAAAAATTTATAAATTATAAATCTCTTTTAATCTTTTATTTACTAATTTACCATCTTTTGTAATTAGACAACCTTCTATAATTTCATCTGATTGGTCTAATATAATATTTTTATTTTCTTTATTATAAAAATGCATTAATAAATTTGTTAAATTACTTGAATACATAGCTGAAGCATCAAAAGCAACTTCTCCTGGGAAATTATCTAGACCGATAATATGAACACCTTCAACTATAGTATCTTGATTTAATACTGTTCCTTCTACATTTCCACCAGTACTAGCTGCTAAATCAACAATAACAGAACCTTTACGCATTTGTTTTAATATTTCTTTAGTTATAATAATAGGTGATTTTCTTCCAAATAATTTTGCTGTTGTTATTACTAAATCAGCTGAAGCACAACTTTTTGCCATTGCTTCCCTTTGTTTTTTTAGTTGTTCTTCTGTTAATGGTTTTGCATATCCATCTTTTGTTTGACCAGTTTCACCAAGGTCAATTTTTATAAATTTAGCACCTAATGATGTAACTTGTTCTTCTACCACAGGACGAGTATCAAATGCTTCAACTCTTGCCCCAAGTCTTTTAGCAGTAGCTATTGCTTGAAGTCCAGCAACTCCAGCTCCAATAACAAAAACTTTTGCTGGAGATATAGTACCTGCAGGTGTCATCATCATAGGAAATATTCTATCAAGTTTATTGGCTCCTAATATTACTGCTACATAACCCGCAAGAGATGCTTGAGAACTTAATGCATCCATTTTTTGAGCTAATGTAGTTCTGGGAATCATCTCCATACTAATAGAATTAACACCACACTCTATAAATTTTTTTACAAGAGTCTTATTGTTGTATGGAACCATAAAACTAATACTTAAGGCCCCTTTTTTCATTTTTTCAACATCTGATTCTTTTGGCTCATTTACCCATAAAAAAATGTCACCTTGTTTTAATAATTCATCTCGATTTTCTATTAATTTTGCTCCAGATTTTTCATATTCTTCATCAGTAAAAAGGTTAGTTAATCCTTTTTCTATTATTACCTCAATTCCATCTAATTTTATTAATTTTTTAATGGAATTTGGCACTAGAGCAACACGAGGTTCATTACTCTCTTTTAAAACCGCTATCTTCATAGTCCCCTCCTCATATGTTATTTAACTCCAAAAACTAGAGTTATTATCTGTAAAGATTATATACTGATAAATACAAAAAAGCAAGTAATATAATTACAAATTTGTAATAAATATAAAAATATAATAAAAAGTTATTTAAACAAGCAAAGATTAGGTTTGGGATAATTTGAGCTTAATAAAATGATATGAAAGAGTAAGCAAGTTTAAATGGGATATATGATTTTTTGTTACTAATTGCATAAATTAAAAATGAGTCCTTGAAAAAATAAGAACTCATTTAATTAGTTTATTGTTAATAGAATATTGTATAAACTCAGCATCCTTCTTTAAGATTACATAAGTTAAAAGGAAAGTTATCTGAAGTTTATTCTGTTTCAATCAATATGTCTTATCGAATTACAATTGATTTTATTGTAGAAGATGATATAATAATACCAATTAATGTTGGTTCACATGATGATGTTTACTAATATATTAAAAAGGTTATTAGAAAAACTCCACTTTTTAATTTTTCATTAGTTTTTGAATTTTCTTTTATATAGAGAATAAAACACGATGTTTTATTCTCAGTATATTTTTATAATCAAATTATTTCTAATTCTCTTCCTAAAGAATGAGCAATTTTATTCAACAATTCTAAGGAAGGAATTATTGTATCAGTTCCTCTTTCTAATCTTGCAATTACTGGTTGGCTTGTATTTGCTCTTTTTGCTAATTCTTATTGCGTTAAACCTTCTCGTTGTCTTAATTGTACTACCATTTGAGCAATTTTATTTTTTATCTCTTCTTTTTCATATAATATTGTAAACTCTTCATCCTCTAATTTCTTTTTTAAAACTTCATTAAGAGTTATTGTTTTCATCTTCTAACACCATCTTTAATCTTTTTATAGCAATTGATATTTCTTTTCTTAATTTTTTGTTCTATAAATTTCTTCGAATCTGATATGCTGTTCTTCAATGTCAGTTAATTTTATTAAATATTTATTATTATTTATTTAAATCGCTCTTTTTATTTCAGTAATAACACTATTTCTAATTTCATTATAAAACATTAAAACTGCCTTATTTTTTTCATATATATACCTAAAACTTATAAAACTTTTTTCAATATATTCTAATTGATATTCATAATCAATTGAAAAATCAGGTAAAATTTGTTTTATTTGTTTTATTTCTTCAGCTAAATGAGGTCTCTGATTAATTTCATTTTTATATACATCTTTTAAGTTATTTTGAATTTCTATAGAAAACTTTTTAAAAATTTCATTAATTTTATGATTAAAAATTTTTGCTTTAGGATTCAATTTTAAGTTAAGTGCTTTAAAATATAATTCTAAAGCAAAAGCACCATTACTCCAAGACACTATTTTTAAATCAGGATCTTCATTTTGATTTAATAAATAGCTACTCTTATGAAATCTTTTAGCTTGTTTAAAAATTTCTTTCCAAGTATATTTCATATAATTCCCTCTCTAAATTTTAATGACATATAACGTTCCGTGAGTTCCCGACGTTGATATCTTTTCCCTTTTCTGTCAATGTCGGGAACACTCTGATTTTTGACTATTAAATCTAGACCATATAAATGCTAATCCAATTACAATTATATACCCAATTATCGCAGGAGCACCTACTTCTATTCCATAATCGCCACCTGTAATAAAATAGTTATTACTATTAAGTACATAATTGAATATTGATCTATACTTTCCATCTGCTGATATACTAAACACACCAATTATCATAAAATTCCATATAACATGTACAATAACCGCATTCCATACACTCTGTGTATATAATGTAATTAATGAAAACATTATTCCAACTATTAATCCACCAATAAATAATTGAACTACCGACGTAATATCCATACCCTTTAGCATATGCAGTAACGCAAAAACAATTGAAGGACCTATCACCCCAACTATCTTGTTCCATCTAACTTCAATAATCTTCATTAAATAGCCTCGAAACAGCAATTCTTCTGTTATCCCAGCTGTTACTGACAGCTTTATAGCAAACGCAATATAGGAAACAATTGAATACTTGTTTCCTATACTAAAATTACCATCAATAAAACATAAATAGAATATGACAACACTTGCTGGAAGTAAAAGAGCTACAACAGACCAATAAATATACCCCTTAGGCCTAACAATTCTGAATGTGCTAAACTTTAAATTCATTACTTTCACAACGAAAAAATAGAAAGAAGCCAGAAAAAATAAAAGTTCTAGAAAACTACTTAATGCAAAAAGAAATGTACTATTCTTGAAACTCAAATATGGATAAGAAAAATTTACTACTAAACTTGCAACCAACTGACTTAGTAAAACTAATATTCCAAATAGCAACAGAATCCAAAAATTATAACCTTGATTCTCTGATTCATTAAAATAAATTTTCATTAATATATCTCCTTTTATTTGAATAACTTTAATTAAAAAATTAACCCTGAACATATCTTTTATTTGTTTTTCTATTTGTGGATTCTTTTCTACTTCTTTCCGATGTCTTTCAGTTCTGTTATAATCCCAACAACTTCTATAAAATATTCCGATTAATCCTAAAATAATAAATACTTTAAATCCTAATGAAGTACCAGATAATAATTCTTTATATTCAAAAAATAATTTTTTAAAACCATAACCAATTGGAAAAGTTCCAATACTTCCAGTAAGCGGTCCTATTAAGAACAAACCAAGAAATTCCATCTTTTCTGTTGAAGTAAAATCAATATATTTTAACATTAGAAGAGCTGGTAAGTAACCGAAAAAAATATAATTAATAAGCCAATATAAAAAACCTCTCTTTTTTTTCATATTATTCACCAACCTTCATAATTGGTTGATTGACTAATTCAATCCCTTCTTTTATCATGCCATTGCTATTATCATATATTCC
>JAICDD010000040.1 GCA_020063625.1 Fusobacteriales bacterium | reverse complement strand
CTCACAATCAGGAAATGCAATGTTAGCACAAGCAAATGCACAACCACAAGGAGTATTACAATTATTAAAAGGGTAAAATTAAGTATTATATAAATTAAAATAAAACATAAAAAATAATAAATTAGATGTATTTAAAATGATTTTAATTAATATTAAAGATTTATGAAAAGCCTTTTGGCTTTTCTATAAATCCTCCTTAAAAAGATGACAACTCATGCTGTAGATATAATTACAGCAAATGTTTTTAAACATTTAAAAATATCTGTGGTGATTATATAATCAACATACTAAATATTTAGGGAAAGAGTGTCATCAAAAATTAGCAAGGATGCTAAAAAAATCAAGGAGGATGAGAATTATGAGAATTAATCACAACATGGTGGCAGAAAATGCATACAGATCAACTACAATTACTAATACTAGAATGTCAAAAGAAATGGAAAAACTATCTTCAGGTCTAAGAATTAATAGATCAGGAGACGATGCAGCAGGACTAGCAATATCGGAAAAAATGAGAGGTCAAATTAGTGGATTAAAAATGTCTTCTAAAAACTCACAAGATGCAATATCACTAATTCAAACAGCAGAAGGAGCTCTAAATGAAACACATTCAATCTTACAAAGAATGAGAGAATTAGCAGTACAAGCTGTAAATGATACAAATACTGATAGCGATAGAAAACAATTACAAAAAGAAATGGACAGATTAAGACAAGAAGTAGATAGAATAGCAAACACTACAGAATTCAATACTAAAAAACTATTTACAGGTAATTTAGCTAAAAAAGGACTTGTTTTCCAAGTAGGAGCAAATGAAGGACAAACAGTAGAATTAACTTTTAGTAATATGGGAGCAAAAGCTCTAAAAATTAATGGTTGGGAAACTGTAAAAAGAGAAGATGGAAGTTTAGCAAGAGTTCCTTCAGAAGATACATCTGTTGATATAACTAGTGCTAAAAGTGCAGAGAAAGCAATAACAATAATAAATAATGCTATTGAGCAAGTATCAGATGAGAGAGCAAAATATGGTGCTATGCAAAATAGATTAGAACACACTATAAAGAATTTAGATGTAGCTGCAGAAAATCTACAAACAGCAGAAAGTAGAATAAGAGATGCAGATATGGCAAAAGAAATGGTTGACTTATCAAAAGATAAAATCATCTCACAATCAGGAACAGCAATGTTAGCACAAGCAAATACACAACCACAATCAGTATTACAATTACTTAGATAATTAAGTAAATATATATATTGGAACTTCTTGAAATTTTTTAAGAAGTTCCAATAATAAATCATCCTATCAAAAATGACAGGTTTAGTTACAATGTTTATACTGAAAAAATTAAGTATAAGTGTGGTAACTAAAATTACCAAATTTTAAAATGTGCACATTTAAAATTATGTCATTTTAGGAAAAATTAAGGATTAATTTTTCCTTATTAGTGGTTGAAAATAGCATGGACGAGCTGGAGATGACGCTGCAGGATTAGCAATATCAGAAAAAATGAGAGGTCAAATAAAAGGACTTAATATGGCCACTAAAAACTCACAAGATGCAATATCGCTAATCCAAACAGCAGAAGGAGCATTAAATGAAACTCATTCAATATTACAAAGAATGAGAGAACTAGCTGTACAAGCAGCAAATGATACAAATACTAACTCTGATAGAGGTCAAATCCAAAAAGAAATGGATAGACTAAGACAAGAAATTGATAGAATAGCAAATACTACAGAATTCAATACAAAAAAATTATTTACTGGAAACTATGAAAATAAAGGATTAAGCTTCCAAGTAGGAGCAAATGAAGGACAAACAGTAGAACTTACATTTAGAAATATGGGAGCTGCTTCATTAGGTGTAGCAGAAACTAGAACAGTAACAGATGCAGAAGGAAACCAAAAAACAGTAGCAACAGATAATACAGCAGTAAGTGTAACTACATCTCAAAGTGCAGAAAGAGCAATAACAATAATAAATGATGCTATTGAACAAGTATCAGCAGAAAGAGCAAAATATGGAGCTATGCAAAATAGATTAGAACATACAATAAATAACTTATCAGTAGCAAGCGAAAACTTACAAGCAGCAGAAAGCAGAATAAGAGATGCAGATATGGCAAAAGAGATGGTAGAATTATCAAAAGATAAAATCATCTCACAATCAGGAACAGCAATGTTAGCACAAGCAAATACACAACCACAAGCTGTATTACAATTATTAAAATAGTAAATAAAATTTATACATATAAATCAACTGGGAAAACTTATATAATAAAATTTATAAGTTTTCCCGGGTATAAAACTTCTTGATTTTTATTGTTTTAGCCTCTGCATATATATTAAAATTTTTAATATTTAATATATATGTGGTGGCTGGAAGCTACCAAATATATGATATAATCCCGGGATATCATAGCAAGGAAGCAAAAACAATTAAAAATCAAGGAGGATGATTTATGGACTTAATATGGCCACTAAAAACTCACAAGATGCAATATCACTAATCCAAACAGCAGAAGGAGCATTAAATGAAACTCATTCAATATTACAAAGAATGAGAGAACTAGCTGTACAATCTGCAAATGATACAAATACTAACTCTGATAGAGGTCAAATCCAAAAAGAAATGGATAGACTAAGACAAGAAATTGATAGAATTTCTACTACAACAGAATTCAATACAAAAAAATTATTAACTGGAGAATTCAAAGATAATGGATTAAGATTCCAAGTAGGAGCAAATGAACATCAAACAGTAGAATTAACATTCAGAGATATGGGAGCTGCTTCATTAGGTGTAGCAGGAACTAGAACAGTAACAGATGCAGAAGGAAATACAAGAACAGTAGCAACAGCTAATACAGCAGTAGATGTAACTACATCAAAAAATGCAGAAAGAGCAATAACAACAATTAATAAAGCTATTGAACAAGTATCAGCAGAAAGAGCAAAATATGGAGCTATGCAAAATAGATTAGAGCATACAATAAATAACTTATCAGTAGCAAGTGAAAACTTACAAGCAGCAGAAAGCAGAATAAGAGATACAGATATGGCAAAAGAGATGGTCGAATTATCAAAAGATAAAATCATCTCACAATCAGGAACAGCAATGTTAGCACAAGCAAATACACAACCTCAATCAGTATTACAATTATTAAGATAATAAAAATATTTATATATTGGCTTAGCGAAATCTAAATTTAATAAATTTTAAATATTTTTCGCTTTGCCTTGACTATAAAAATTTTAATTATCATCCTCAAAACTGGAAATTGACAATTAAATATTTTAAATTGTTTGAGTCCTCCAAGATATAGCTTCAGAAAAGTTTAATTTCTTTTTGATATTGAGCTTTAGTCACGATGTTTGGATTTAGGATGAAAATTTATCCCCCAAACCGTGTCTTCTGAATGTAGATGTGGTGACTAAAGTATCACCAATAATAACGAATCTCGGCCGAGTCTCGTAGCATGGAAGCAAAAAATCAAGGAGGATGATAACAATGATAATTAATAACAACATTACAGCTTTAAATTCATATCGTAATTTAACAGATGTAAATAACAGAGTATCAAAATCAATGGAAAAACTATCTTCAGGACTAAGAATAAATAGAGCTGGAGATGACGCTGCAGGATTAGCAATATCAGAAAAAATGAGGGGCCAAATAAAAGGACTTAATATGGCCAGAAAAAATTCACAAGATGCAATATCATTAATCCAAACAGCAGAAGGAGCATTAAATGAAACTCATTCAATATTACAAAGAATGAGAGAATTAGCTGTACAAGCAGCAAATGATACAAATACTCAAAGTGATAGAAAACAAATCCAAAAAGAAATGAATCAACTTCGTCAAGAAATAGATAGAATTTCTAAAACAACAGAGTTCAACACAAAAAAATTATTAAATGGAGATTTTGATGGTACAGATGGTTCTAAAATAAGATTCCAAGTAGGAGCAAATGAAGGACAAACTGTCGAACTTACATTTAATGATATGAGTGCTAAAACTCTTAAAATAGCACAAGTTAGAAGAGTAGAAACAGATAATGGAACAAGAGAAGTTGATACTGGAGATGCAATTTCAGTTATAGATGCAAATTCGGCACAAAAAGCCATAACAATAATAAACGACGCAATAGAAACAGTCTCAGAAGAGAGAGCAAAATATGGAGCTGTTCAAAATAGATTAGAGCATACAATAAATAACTTAGCTGTATCTGCAGAAAATTTACAAGCAGCAGAAAGTAGAATAAGAGATACAGATATGGCAAAAGAAATGGTAGCTCTATCAAAAGACAAAATTATTTCTCAGTCAGGAACAGCAATGTTAGCTCAAGCAAATACTGCGCCTCAAAATATATTACAG
This sequence comes from Fusobacteriales bacterium, assembly GCA_020063625.1. GTDB lineage: Bacteria > Fusobacteriota > Fusobacteriia > Fusobacteriales > Fusobacteriaceae > Hypnocyclicus. Next base: position 7,764 of record JAICDD010000040.1, on the reverse strand, counting down.
TTACTTAGGTAGCCCTGTGCTATCTGAGTAACCCTTTCTCCGTGTTAAAATTTAATAACTATTGTAATTTTTAGAAAAAATAGTTAAGTTATTAAAAGTTATAAATGGTTATTAAAGACGGGCCCGTTGTAAAATAACCAGGATATTCATGGAAGGAATATCTAAATAATAACACGGAGGGAGGTTTAAAAAATGATAATTAATAATAATATAAGAGCTGAAAATGCTTATAGACACTTGAGTGAAACTCAAGAGAGGCAAGCAACATCAGTAGAGAAATTATCCTCAGGTGTAAGGATAAATAGAGCTGGTGATGATGCAGCAGGACTTGCAATTTCTGAGAAAATGCGTAGCCAGATAAAAGGACTTGAAATGGCGATAAGAAATGCACAGGATGGCATCTCTCTTATTCAAACAGCAGAAGGCGCATTAAATGAAACACATGCAATTTTGCAAAGAATGAGAGAATTAGCTGTACAAGCTTCTAATGACACAAATACAGATGCAGATAGAAGAGTGATACAGCAAGAAATGGATCAATTAAGAAGAGAAATTGATAGAATTGCAGAAACAACAGAATTTAATACAAAACAATTGTTAAATGGGAAATACGGATATGACCCTAAAAGTAATAGCTCTAATGAAGGACTAAAATTTCAAATAGGTTCTAATGAAGGGCAAACTGTTGTAGTAACTTTTGATAAAATGGATGCCTATGCATTGGGGATAGCAGGCAAAGAAGTAAAAGCTATAACAGATAGTAGAGGAAGAGATAGTAAAAAAGAGGTAATATCATCAGATAAAGCAATATCAGTAATAACATCAAGTGATGCTGAAAAAGCAATATCTGTGTTAAATAAAGCCGTAGAAAAAGTATCTGAACAAAGAGCAAAATATGGTGCTATGCAAAATAGACTTGAACATACGATTAATAATCTTAGAGTTTCAAGTGAAAACTTGCAAGCAGCAGAGAGTAGAATAAGAGATGTGGATGTAGCAAAAGAGATGGTATCTTTTTCAAAAGAAAAAATACTATCAGAATCAGGGACAGCAATGCTAGCCCAAGCAAATTCACAACCAAAAGAAGTATTAAAATTAATAAAAGAATAATAAAAAAAGACCTTAGTTTTCATGGTGCTAAGGTCTTTTCTTATTATATAATAATATTTGAAATTAAAATTTTAGATATCAGTATTAATTTTTTTTATTTCAAAATTATAACTAACATCCTCTTTAAATTCTTCTATAATTTCAACAATTTCTTCATTTTCTTCGTCATAAAACCAAACTATAGAAATATCTTTATTATTTTTTTTATAGTATAATTCTAAAATATCAAAAATATTCATTATACATTTTGAACTACTTGTATTTAAATAAGTAAGGTAAATTTCAATTAATAATTTATTATGTGAATTATCTGAAAAATAATCTTTAATAGCTGCAAAGATAGATGTATAAAATTCAAATGAATTTTCTGGATAAGATTCACCTTTTATAGTTAATTTTGAATTATTAACTTGAAAATAGACTTCAGGACTATACTTTGTAGCTTTGATAAATAAATCTGTCATCTCTTTAATCCCCCTTTTTTAGCTCAAGTCCTATAACTGTAATATCATCTCTTTGTTCATCAAAGAAATTTTTAAAATATTCTAAAAAATATTTTTTTTGATTTCTCATTGATTGAATAGAAGATTCTTTTATCAATTCTTTAAATCTTTTTTTCGAGAATATTTTATTAGTTTCTTTATTAGGTTGTTTTATAATCCCATCAGTTGTAATATAGATAGATTTTATATTAGTAAGATCAATAAACTGACTACTATAATTATAGTTATAAGGTGTTTTTAAATAACCGATACTAGGTTGTTTTTGATAAATTTCTATAACATTATTTTTAGTATCTAATAGATACATAGGTACTTTTGTATTAGAAAATATTAATTTATTAATTTTAGGATTGTATTTAAAAATTGCAATTTCTAATCCATCATCAGTTAATTTACTTTCATGTTTATTGAGAATATTACGAAGTTTTTTATGTAAAATAGTTAATATTTGGCCAGTATCTTCATTATATGGATTAGACAATATAGTTTCTAAAAATTGATATATTTTAAGTGATAAAAAAGCTCCAGAGATACCATGTCCTGTACAATCAATAACAGCAAAATAAAGAGAATTATTAATTTCTTTTGCATAATAAAAATCACCACTAACTATTTCTAAAGGCTTCCAGATAAAAAAGTAAGAATTAAAATAATTAGAAATTAAATTTTTTTCTGGAAAAATAGAGAGTTGAATTTTTTTTGCATATCGCAAAGAATCAAAAAATTTATAATTATTATTTAATTTTTCATTATTTTTTAATAATGCTAAAGCAGTATCTTCAATTTTAATATCTAAATCTTGATTATAAAATTCAATTTGTTTTTCAAGTTCTTTAATCTTAGACGTATAATTTGTAATTTTTTCTTCATAAGAATCTATTAACTCTTCAATTGCAACAATTTCATTTTTAGAACTACCTTTATAATCATATTTATTTGTAATTTTTTTTAAACTAGAAAAAATATTTTTATTTATATAGTTATAAAGAATAAAAATAAAAATAAAAAAACTCATAAAAATTGAAAAAAGTGTTAAATAATAAAATTTAAAAAATTCTTCTTTTTTTATTTTTAAATTTGAAAAAGTTTCTGTGAAATCATTTGAAATATTTAATAATCTTTCAGTTTTTTCAAGAATAATTTTCTTTTTAAATTCTAAAAAATTATCTTTGTCAAAAGATAGATTATCAAAAAAATAATTAATATTTGATTCTGTTTTAAATTCAAGAAGTAATAATATTTTTTCATTATCTCTTGATAATTTGTCAATTGTAGGCTTAAAATAGAAAAAATTAAGCATAATAAATAATAATAAAGATATTATAATTAATATATTTAAAAAAAATATTAATTTAGTAGAAAGTGAATGATTCTTAATAGTTTTTTTCATAAAATACCTCAGCTTATTCAAGATATGGTAAAGTAATTATAAATCTAGTACCTTGATTTATAATAGATTCTACTTTTATAGTACCATTTAATTTTATTATTTCTTCTTTAACTTTTGTTATCCCCACTCCTCTACCAGCAGAATAGTTTATATTTCTATTTGTAGAAAATGTAGGTTCAAAAATTACTTCTAAAATATTTTCAGAATATTTTTTCTTTAAAAATTCTCCATTTGAAAGAGTATTAAGTTTATTTAGTAATATTTCTTTATCTATCCCTTTTCCATCATCAGTTATTATAATAGAAAAAGAGTCATTATTATTTATTGTTTTTATATTAATATTTCCACCTTTACTCTTATTTAAAAGTTCTCTTTTTTCAGGAGTTTCTATAGCATGTTCTGCAATATTTCTAAATAAATGAATAAGTGTTTTTAAAAAATTTTTATAATATTTAGGAGAAAGCATAATATCATTACCTTCTACTTTAAATGATGAAATAAATTTATTATTTGTTTTACAAGTATTGTAAGTAAAACTTTTTAAATTATTAAAATATTTTTGCAATGAGATATATTTTAAAGTTAAAACTTCTTTTTTTATATTATCTGAAGGACAGTATTTAGTAATAGTATTTATAAGTGTATCAATTCTTTCTTCAGGAATTTCAAGATAATTGTTTTCAAGAAAAAAATCTTTTCCTAGATAAAACTCTATTATAGATTTATCTTTTTGAAAAAGTTTTGAATGATTGATGTTTTTTATTAATGGTAAAATATCAAAATTAAATTCATTTTCTATAAAATAACTAAGTTTTGATTCAAAATTATGTAATTTTTTTACAGTATTGAACATATAAAATTGTGAGAATATAGCTTTAAAATTATGAATTTCAATAAATATACGGCTACAACTCTCCTTAAAAGAGTGTGAAGAAATTATTTCAGGTAGGGTTTGATGATAAAAACTTATGTAATCATTAATATTATTTTTTAATTCAATACTGTTTGAAATAGCACTAGTTAGCATTAAAATAGTTCTTTTTTCATTTTGAATTCTTTTTTTAAATTTTATTTGTTCAGTAATATCAGTTAGTATAAAAACTAATAACTCTATTTCAGAGTTATCAACTAAAACTTTAGTTAATTCATACTCTATTGTAATATGCTTTTTATTTATAATAAAATATTTTTGTAAAAGTGATAAATAAACTCTTTTTTTTACAGGATGTGAATTAAATAAGGAATTAAGAGTATTTATATATGTTGTTTTATCACTTTCTGATTTGAATACTAATAAATCTAAGATATTTAATCCACTAATAGAATTTTTATTAAAAATTCTTAATGATTCTTTACTAATTTTTTTTTGAATAATAAAATTTTTATTAATAAATAAAAATCCTTGTTTAGAATTATCTAATAATAATTGCACTTCTTTTTCTGAGATAAGTGATATTTTTTGAAATTTATCTCCAAGAGCAGTAAGTTTTAATGTTTGTTTTAATAATTTTTCATAATCATTTATTAATTGATTATATACGTTAGATAATTCTTCTTTTGAAATGTTATCTTTATTTTTTAAAAAATTTTCAAAGAAATTTTTATTATTTTCAATAATGTCAAACTCTTTTTTAAATAAATTGTTAAACTTCATATTATCCCCTCGTTTTATCTGACCTTACATTATATTATAATATAAAACCTATATATAATTCAATAAATATAATTGTTTTTTTTATTAAGTTTTGTTATTATAATAATAGTAATTTAGAAAAAGGAGAGATTATGAAATTAGAAGGAATAATAAATGTAAATAAGCCAAAAGGAATAACATCATTTGATGTTATAAGGAAATTAAGGAAGATATTAAAAGAAAAAAGAATAGGACATACAGGGACATTAGACCCTTTAGCAGAAGGAGTTTTAGTTATTTGTTTAGGAAGAGCTACTAAATTAGCTAGTTTAATAGAGGCAACCTCTAAAACATATATAGCAGAGTTTGAATTAGGCTATAAAACAGATACATATGATATTACAGGAAATATAATAGAAAAAATAGAAAAATTTGATATTTCAAAAGAACAAATAATAGAAACATTAAAAAAATTTGAAGGAGAAATAGAGCAAATTCCTCCAATGTACTCTGCTATAAAAGTAGATGGAAAAAAACTTTATGAATTAGCGAGAGAAGGAAAAGAGATAGAAAGAAAAGCAAGAAAAATAAAAATTGATTATATAAATTTATTAGAATTTAATGGAAAAAAAGCAAAAATAGAGTGTAAAGTATCAAAAGGGACATATATAAGAAGTTTGATTTATGACATTGGAGAAAATTTAGGATGTTTTGCTACTATGACATCATTAATAAGAAGTAAAGTAGGAAAATATAATTTAGAAAATAGTTTTTCTATAGAAGAAATAGAAGAAAGTTTTTTACTAAATAAAACAGATTTTTTATTTAATGTAGAAGAAAGTTTTGATTTTAAAAGTATCAAAATAAAAGAAGAAAATATAAAAAAACTGCTTATAAATGGAAATAAAATAAAATATAAAGAAAATAATGGATATTATAAGATATATTTTGATAATAAATTTTGGGGAATAGGAGTAGTTGAAAATAATTATTTAAAACCGTATAAATATTTTAATATAGAATAGAGAAAAACGAGTTCTAAAGAAGAACTCGTTTTTTAAGTTATTTTGATGCTAAATATTTATTAATAGATTCTGCAGCTTCTCTTCCTTCGTTTATAGCCCATACAATAAGAGATTGTCCTCTTCTCATATCACCAGCTGCAAATATTTTTTCTTTTGAAGTTTGATAATTTTTAGTGTCAGCTTTTACATTTCCTCTATTATCAAGGTCAATTTTTAAATTATTTATTAAACCATCATGTTCTGGATGAACAAATCCAATAGCTAAAAGAACTAAATCTGCATCAAGTTTAAAATCACTATTAGGAACTTCTTTCATAACTCTTTTTCCATTTTCATCAGTAATCCATTCTACTCTTACAGCATGAAATTCTTTTACATTATTATTTTCATCACCAGTAAATTGTTTTGTTAAGATATTCCATTGTCTAATTTCTCCAAGTTCACACTTTCCTCCAAGACATGTTTCTGCTTCTTCATGAGCAGTATTAATTTTTAATGTTTGAGGGAAGTTTGGCCAAGGATTATCTTGAGGTCTATCAAGAGGTGGTTTACTTAAAAGTTCTATTTGATATATAGTTTTAGCCCCTTGTCTTAGAGCAGTACCAACACAGTCAGCCCCTGTATCTCCACCACCGATTATTATTACTGATTTATCTTTTGCAGTAATTAGCTCTTCTTCAGGAATAGTTTCTCCAGCATTTATTCTGTTTTGTTGGATAAGATAATCCATTGCATAGTGTATTCCTTTTAAATCTCTTCCATATACAGGAAGGTCTCTAGCTAATTTTGAACCTCCAGCAAGTAAGATAGCATCATATTCTTTTTCTAAATCTTCTACACTAATATCTACTCCAACATTAGTGTTGTATATAAATTTTACACCTTCTTCAATTATTTGATTAACTCTTCTTTCAACTATATGTTTTTCAATTTTATAATCAGGAATACCATAAGTTAAAATTCCACCAGCTTTACTATCTCTTTCATATACGGTAACATTATGTCCTGCTCTATTAAGTTGTTGAGCAGCAGCAAGTCCAGCTGGTCCACTTCCAATAACAGCTACTTTTTTACCAGTTCTATTTTTTGGAGGCATAGGTTTAATCCAACCATTTTCCCATCCTTTTTCAACAATATTTAATTCTATATTTTTTATTGTAACAGGTTTATCATTAATTCCTAATACACATCCACCTTCACATGGTGCAGGACAAACTCTACCTGTAAATTCAGGGAAGTTATTAGTACTATGAAGAACTTCAAGAGCTTCTTTCCATTCGCCTTTATGTGCAAAATCATTCCATTCAGGGCATATATTTCCTACAGGGCATGAAAAGTGGCAAAATGGAATACCACAATCCATACATCTAGCAGCTTGTTTAAATAAATATTCATCTGTAAATGGTTTATATAATTCTTTAAAATCTTTTATTCTTTCTTCAACAGGTCTTTTTTGAGCTTCTTCTCTAGGAAACTCTAAGAATCCTCCTAATTTACCCATTATTATTTCACCTTCCCTTCTAATAGAAGAGCTTTGTATTCAGGAGATAATACTTTTACAAATTTTTGTAAAGATGTATCCCAATTATCTAAAATTTCTTTTGCTCTATCACTATTAGTGTATTGATAATGTTTTTCAATCATAGATTTTAACTCATTTATAGAAGTTTTATCTTCTACTTTTTCCATAATTACCATATTTTTGTTTAATCTAGATTCAAATTTTCCGTCAATATCATATACATAAGCTATTCCACCACTCATACCAGCACCAAAGTTTCTACCAGTTGTACCAAGTATAACAGCTCTACCACCTGTCATATATTCACAACCATGGTCTCCAACACCTTCTACTACTGCATGTGCACCAGAATTTCTTACACAGAATCTTTCTCCAACTCTACCATTGAAATATGCTTCACCTTTTATTGCACCATATAAAATTGTGTTTCCACCAATTATATTTTCTTCAGGTTTAAAAGTAGATTCTTTAGGAGCTCTTATAATAACTTTTGCACCAAATAATCCTTTTCCAATATAGTCGTTACCTTGTCCTTCAAGATTATATGTAATACCTTTCATTCCAAATACTGCAAAACTTTG
>JAICDD010000039.1 GCA_020063625.1 Fusobacteriales bacterium | reverse complement strand
TTTCGTAAAAAAACTACAATATTTATTTTTATTTGTAAAAAATATTTAAAAAAATCGAAAAAAATGGTATACTATAATATACTATTAGTGGAGGTGTAAAAAATGTGTGAAATTCCAAGTGCCTACCAATATGAAATGGAAAACATTACTGATTTATTAGAAGCAATTAAAATGAATAGTAGTGATTGTAGCTTAATAAAATTATTAAAAGAACATTTAGATGAACTTATAGAAAAAATAGATAATGAAGATGTAAAGAGTAAAATAAAACTTATTAGAAAAAAAGTTGTTCTTATTGAAAAAAATCTAGATATTGTATCAGATAGATTTTTTGAAGAAACTTATTATTTACTTAGTTATATTAGAAAATGTAATAAAAAAGCTGTTAGTTAAGTGAATTAATCTAATTCACATTCTAACAGCTTTATTTTTATAAATTTTTAATTAATTCTCTTACTTTATTAATAGCTTCATCTGCATTTACTTCTATTGTTTCTGCTGTTTTTCTTAATTTTATTTTCATATTTGCTGGAATTATATTTACAACAAAAGGAGCAATAGATACAGGCCATACAATACCATATTCATCATAATTTTGTTCTATTGCAGCAGCCATAGTACGAGATACTCCAATTCCATAACATCCCATTGTCATTACTTGTAATTTTCCGTTTTCATCTAAGTATTTAGCACCTAAAGCCTCTGCATATCCAGTACCAAGTTTAAATACTTGTCCTACTTCTATTCCTCTAGCTATTTCTAAAGTTCCATCACAATGTGGACAAGATTCTCCTACTTTTATCATTCTAATATCATAGAATTTATCAATTTTAATATCTCTTTCAATATTTGCATTTATATAATGTTTATCTTTTATATTAGCTCCAATTACCATATTTTTCATTGGTTTTATAGTTTCGTCTGCTACTACATAGATATCTTCAGATATATTTTTTAATGCTCCGCAATATCCTTTAGTTATATTTAGTTTTTCAAACTCTTCATCAGTTATTAATTCTAAATCTACAGGAGAGTTTACAGCGTTTTTTAATTTTACTTCATTTACTTCATAATCTCCCCTAATAAGAGCCATATAATATTTTGTTTCATTTTCTAATACTGATTTAAACATCATAGCTTTTACTGTTTTAGTAATATCAACATTTAAAAATTTAGCAACATCCTCTATAGAAGATCTGTTTTCAGTATCAACTAATGTTAATTCTTTTTCATCTTCAGTATTTTCAGTTAAATCAATATTTGATATAGCTTTTTCAGAGTTTGCAGCATAATCGCATTTATTACAATATAGAATATCATCTTCACCAGATTCAGCAAGTACATGAAATTCATGAGTGTGACTTCCACCAATAGCTCCACTATCAGCTTCTACAGGTCTAAAATTAAGTCCACATCTACTAAAAATTCTTTCATATGCTTTATACATATTGTGATACTCTCTATCTAAATCTTCCTCTGAAGTATGAAAGCTATAAGCATCTTTCATTAAAAACTCTCTACCTCTCATAAGGCCAAATCTAGGTCTTCTTTCATCTCTAAATTTTGTTTGGATTTGATATAGATTTAGAGGTAAATCTTTGTATGATTTTATATCATTTCTAATAATATCAGTAATAACTTCTTCATGAGTTGGACCAAGAACAAAATCTCTATTATGTCTATCTTGCATTCTCATCATCTCTTCGCCCATTTTTAGCCATCTACCAGATTCTTGCCATAATTCTGCTGGTTGAAGTACAGGCATTAATATTTCTTGACATCCAGCATTATCAAGCTCTTCTCTAATAATTTTTTCAATTTTATTTAATGTAATTTTACCAAGAGGTAAGTAAGAGTAAATTCCACTTGCAAGTTTTTTTATCATACCTGCTCTAAGAAGTAATTGATGACTAATAACTTCAGCTTCTTTTGGACTCTCTTTTAATGTTTTTAAGTATAATTTGCTAAATCTCATTTAAACCACCTTTCAATTAAAATGCATTTCCTATAGATGCTCTAAGTTGAGTTAATTCTGAAGAAATGGCTATATCTCCACGTAACATAACATATTGATTAAAGAAATAATTTAATCCAAATCCACCATCAGTATGTAAGTCTTTAAAGAATAAATCATTATTAAATGTATCATTTACTCTACCTACTTCATAAAATACAGTTCCTTTTATACGATTTGTTATAGGAAATCTATATTCAGCTTGGTAAAGTGCCAAGTTTTTATCTTTGTATCTATAGAAAAAATAACCTCTAAATTCATTTAGATTACCAAGTTTTGCAGTATCATAGTTGTAATAAGCATCTGTAGTATCACTTACACTTTTTAGATATTCAAACATAACAGTGTATAGTCTAAGAGCTATAACAGAATCATTTTTTACAGGAAAATATGTTCTAAAATCTCCTCTTAATTTATAATAATCCCAGTCATTATTACTATCATGAGATAATAAGTTTAAACTTTTTTCAGCTCCTAAAATAGTTCTATAACCATTATTTGGATTAGCTGTATTTTTTACAGTGCTTCGTTCAAATTCAATAGCTAATTTATCAGTTTTTCCTACAAGGTCATAGGATAAAATATCAAGATCTACTTTAGTATAGTGATATATGTATAGGAAATTAATTTTATTTTGTTCAGAAAGTTCCCTACTTAAACCAATTTCATAATTAAATTCTGTTGCACTTCCTTCTTTATATCCATCTAGATTAGTATAACTCCATTCTTCATTATTACTATCATTTCCACTAGAATACAATCTAAAATCAGGTGCTCCACCATAAAATAGTTTTGATTTTAAATTCCATGTATCATTTAATTTTAAATCTTCTAAATTAAACCAATCAACAACTATGTTTGTAGATGGTGAATATAAGGCAACGTTGGTAAATTTACCATCTCTATTTAAGAAATCTGTGTCATAATAAAAATATCCTAATGATGCTCCTGTCTCATTTGCATAGTAAGGGAAAAATACTCCTAAAGTAGTTTGATTTTCGTCAGGTACATAATAATCAGCTATTTTATTTAGTATAGACTCACTTTCTGAAAATGAAAATTGAAAAATAGTGATTAAAAGTATTAAAGTGTAATTTAATTTTTTCATATAAAACCTTCCTCTCTTTTGTTATTATTTATTTTAATAAAAATCTGATAAATCACTAGTAATACCAGATTTTAGCATTTCTATATCTGTTTTTATTGTAGCATTTGCATGAGCTACTTCATATGATATAATATTTCGCTTATAAAGGTCAACAATATTTTGGTCAAATGATTGCATACCAAACATATCTTTATTAGCTTTTATAATATCAGGAATTTTTTGAGTTCCTTCATCTGTTTTAATTAATTCTTGAATTGTAGAGGTTGTACGAAGTATCTCATTTATAGCTCGTTTATTATTATCTACAGTTTTAAGAAGTTTTTGAGAAATTACTGCTTTTAAATTGTCACTTAATTGATATCTTATTTGTTTATGTTTATCTGCTGGGAAAAAATCAAGTATTCTTGATATAGTTTTTGTAGCATTTACAGTATGTAGTGTAGATATAACAAGATGTCCAGTTTCGGCAGCTTTAAGAGCTGTTTCTATAGTCTCTTTGTCACGAAGCTCTCCAATATAAATTATATCAGGGTCTTGACGAAGTACATATTTTAATGCAAGACTAAAATCTGGTATATCATTAGGAACCTCTTTTTGACTTATAATGCATTTTTTATCTTTAAATAAAAATTCAATAGGATCCTCAAATGTAATAATATTTTTTCTAAAGTTATTATTTATATATTCTAATAAAGCAGCAACAGTTGTAGATTTTCCACTACCAGTAGCTCCAGTAACTAATATTAATCCATCTTTTTCTTTAGCAATCTCTTTTAATACACTAGGTAGATGTAGAGCTTCTATAGATGGAATATCAAAAGGAATAAGTCTAGCAACTATCATATATGAACTTCTAGAAAGAGAGATATTTAATCTAAATCTACCTGTACCTGGTACTGAATAAGACACATCATAATTTCTAGTAGATAAAAATTTTTCTTTTGCTTCTTCATCTAAAATATCATCTACAATCTCTTCTAAATCAGTTTTAGTTAATCGTTCGCAATTGTCTAAATTAATTAAATCCCCATTTTTTCTAATAATTGGAGTATTTCCTACTCTTAAATGAAGGTCAGAACCATTGTTTTCAACAAGATATTTCAAATATTTATCTATCATATCTATTTACCCCTTTATCTCTTCGACATTATAACGTTTATTAATATCATGTTGCATATAAATATTATCAATTTTTCCATTATTTTCAAATAAATATTTTGTGGCTAAATCTTTTACAAATTTTATCATTTTTATATCTTTTACAAAATCAATAAATTGCATATCACTAGCACCACTTTGTTTTGTACCAAATATCTCTCCAATTTTTCTAAGTTTTAAATCTTCTTCAGCAATTACAAATCCATCTGTAGTTTTTTCCATTATTTCAAGTCTTTTTATAGATGTTTCATTTTTTGTATCAGAAATTAAAAAGCAATATGATTTATATTCTCCTCTTCCAACTCTTCCCCTTAGTTGATGGAGAGCACTAAGTCCAAATCTATGAGCATCACTTATTACCATTATTGTAGCATTTGGCACATTTATACCTACTTCAATAACAGTAGTCGATACAATTATATCATATTTTTGCTTTTTAAAATCATGCATTATTTCATCTTTTTCACTATTTTTCATTTTTCCATGTAAAAGTGCTACATTATAATTTGAAAAATATTTATTTTTTAATTCTTCATATAGTTCAGTAGCTGATTTAACATTTAAATTTTCACTTTCATCAATTAATGGAGCTACAAAATATGCTTGTCTACCTTGGTCAAGTTGTTTTTTAATAAAGTTATACATTTTATCTAATTCAACTTCATTTTGTATCCATTTAGTTTTTATAGGAGTACGTCCTGGAGGAAGTTCATTTATTATAGATACATCAAGGTCACCATAAATACTAAGTGCAAGTGATCTAGGAATAGGAGTAGCACTCATAACAATAAGGTTAGCTAAAACTCCTTTATTTCTTAAATTACGTCTTTGTAATACTCCAAATCTATGTTGCTCATCTATAACTACAAGTCCTAATTTATGAAATTCTACATTGTCTTCAATTAGTGAATGTGTACCTATTATAATATTTGTTAATCCGTGTTTTATCTCATTTAAAAGTTTTTCTTTACGTTTTCCTTTTATAGAACTTGTTAATAAATCAACTTTTATTCCAAATTCATAAAGAGAATCAACCATTGATAAATAATGTTGAACAGCTAAAATCTCTGTAGGTGCCATAATCGCTGCTTGATATCCATTTTCTACCATATAAAGCATCATAATAGTAGCAACTATTGTTTTTCCACTACCTACATCACCTTGAATAAGTCTATTTACTATTTTTCCATTATTTAAATCTTTATATATTTCAGTAATTACTCTTTTTTGTGCATTAGTTAATTCAAAATGAAGAGAATCTAAAAATTTTTTTACTAAATTTTTTTTATCATCTAGTTTATACTTCTCTTTATTTTGAAGTTCTACTTCAAATCTTTTAGAGATTATACTTAATTCTAATGTAAGAAGTTCTTCTAATGCAAATCTTTTTTTGGCTAACTCTATATCACTGATATTTTGTGGAAAATGTATTTTTAAAATAGCTTGTTTTCTATCTAAAATATTATATTTTTTCAGTATAGACTCAGGTATATTTTCGAAAACATTATCTAAATATTTATTTATTACTTTTTTTACAAGAGCTCTTATAGTACGTTGAGTAATTTTATTAACACTACTATAAACAGGCAAGATTTTTGTTTCTACTTCGTCATCATCACTAAGTATTTTATATTCTGGATTAGTTATCTCATAACCATATGTTTTTTTTACTTTTCCAATAATAGATAGCCTATCTCCAGCAAAAATTTTTTTCTTAAGATAAGGCATCTGAAACCAAGACAATCTTATAGTACCTGTTCCATCAGAAAGAGTTGCTTGGAATACTATTTTTCGTGTACGTGTTTTCATTAAATTAGTTTTTAAAATTACACCAGTAAGTACAACAGTTTCATCTGCTTTTATATCTATTATTTTTTTTATATTACTTTTATCTTCATAAGCTCGTGGGAAAAAATATATTACATCGATAATATATTTTAAATTAAGAGCTTTTAGAATTTTTATTTTTTTATCATCTAAAAATTCTATGTTTTCAATTTTGTTGTACAGACTTAAATATTTTATCTCTTTTTCTAGAAGCAATAAAAACACCACCTAATGTAAATATAGTACCTATAATCATAAGTAGAGTAATAGGATATCCATATATAAATTTACTTAGTATCATAGCAAAAATAGGTAATAAATAGATATATAAACTAGATGTAAGTATCCCAAGGTGATTAACAACTCTATTCCATAATAAAAAACATGTTGCAGAAGTTATTAATCCTAAAAATAATAGACTACTTATTGAAGAAATATTTAATTTTATATTTGTTGAAAAATCACCTATTAAAAACATTAAAGGGATTGAAGTAATAATTCCAGATAAAAATACATATCTAGTAATCACAATAGGTGCTATATTTTTATTAAATTTATTTAATATTATAGTATAAAAAGACCAACTAAGAGCAGCTAAAAAAGCTAAAAAATCTCCTAATGGATTTAAATGTAATAATCGACCATTAAAAATTACTAGAAATAGTCCAATTAAAGATAAAAAAGAGCCTATTAATAAATTTTTTTCAAATTTTTTTCTATTGATTATATGTACAATTATAGCATTTAAAATAGGTATAGTGCTAAGAATAAGTGTAGAGTTTACTGGAGATGTATATTTTAATGAGCTTATCTCAAAGAAAAAATAACTTGAAATCCCAAATAATCCAGCAAAAAATATTAATTTAAATTGTGATTTATCTATTTTTGTTCTTTTAGGATAAAATATAAATAGTGCTATAAATGCTATAAGTGACCTAAGTATAAGGATTTGTGATGAAGTAAATCCATTTGCTAAAAGTATTTTATTTGGAAAAAATGTAGAACTCCAAAAAAATATTACAAGTAATGCATTAAAATGCCATATATATTGCATAAAGCCTCCCTTTATAAAAAAAGACGTTCTAAAAGTTGAACGCCTAAAATAAAAATTAATCCATTAATTTTTCCATTAATTCATCAGGTATGTTAAAGTTTGCATAAACTTCTTGAACATCTTCATTTTCTTCTAATGCTTCATAAAGTTTTAATACTTGTTTTGCTGTTTCTTCGTCAGTTATTTCAATTTCATTTTCAGGAACAAAAGTAACTTCTGCAGAATCAGCTACTAGCTCATTTTCTTCTAATGCTTTTTTAACTTCTTCAAAATCTTCTGGAGTTGTATATACTAAGAAGCTATCTCCATCTTCTATGATATCTTCTGCACCAGATTCTAATGCTAATTCCATTAGTTTTTCTTCATCTACATTAGAAAAAGTTAATACCCCTTTTCTGTGAAACATCCAAGAAACACTTCCACTTTCACCTAGATTTCCATTATTTTTAGAAAAATTAGATCTAACTGTTGAGGCAGTTCTATTTTTATTATCTGTAACAACGTCTACTATAAAAGCTACTCCACTTGGTCCATATCCTTCATATCTTATTTCAAAATATTCTGCACCTTCAATTTCTCCAGTACCTTTTTTAATAGCTCTCTCAATGTTATCTTTTGGCATATTAGCTGATTTCGCTTTATCTAATGCTAATCTAAGTCTTGGATTGAAATTAGGGTCTCCTCCTCCATCTCTAGCAGCAATTGTAAGTTCTTTTGCTAATTTTGTAAAAAGTTTAGCTCTTGCTTTATCTTGTCTTCCTTTTCTATGTTGTATATTTGCCCATTTACTATGTCCAGCCACAAAAAATACCTCCTAATATTTTATTGAAAATTATTTTCATAAAAAATTATGAAAATAAGCTTATACTTGATTTTTACATGTATTTACAAATAATTTTATCATAGCATCTTTATTTTTTCAAGTTTAAATAATATGTATATTATCAATAATATAATCTAGTTTTATATCATGTTTTTCATTATCTATTTTTTCTACTAGCTGAAAAGGATAGATTAATGATATTTTTATACTTGATAAATGATTTTGTAAAAATTTATCATAATATCCTTTACCAAAACCAATTCTATTTTTGTTTTTATCAAAAGCTACACCAGGAACTATTACTAAATCAATTTTACCTGTAAAAATATCACCAGTAGGTTCTTTTATATCATATTTTCCATTTATAAAATTTTCATTATATAATTTAGGATAAACTATATCATTTATAATAGATGGTAAAATTAGTGTTTTGTTATCTTCTAAAATTTTTTTATTTATAAATGATGTATCAACTTCATTTTTAATAGGAATATATGACATAATAGTATTAGCATTTTGATATAAACTAGTTTTTATAAAATTTTCTGTAATCTCTTTAGAATAAATTTCTATATAATTTTTATCTAAAGATTCACGTTTATTTTTAATAATTTTTCTTATTTCATTTTTATTTTTCATAACAGCTCCATTTTTTCTTTTATCATTTTCATATCTTGCCAATTAAGCCATCTAGGACTATTTACTTGCTTATCTGTTTCTCGAAGTAAATATGAAGGGTCAAATAATGGAATAAGAGCTATACCACCATTCCATTCAAAAATATCACCATGTATCTCTCGTATATCAACCTCTTGTTCTAATAAAAGCTCAGTAGCAGTTTTACCAAGAGTAACAATTATTTTTGGATTAATTAGAGCTATTTGCATATGTAAAATATCTTTATAAAAATTAATTTCTTGTTTTGTTAATTCTTCATATTTTGCATTACATTTAATTATATTTGTTATATATATATCATTTAAAGTAATATCTACTAAGTCACATACTTGAAAAAAGAAATTACCACTTGTACCAGGAAGAGTATTTCCTGTTTCATCTTCAAAGAGGTTTAAATCATCTCCAATAAACATAACTTTTGCTTCTTTATTTCCAGCACCAAGTAATATTTTTTCATTTCTATTTCCTACATTTGCTATTTTTGTAGAATTTATTTCAAATGCTAATTCTTCCCATAATAAATTTTTATCCATTGTTTTCACCTTTTATATAATATATTTCGCTATTTTCTCCATAGCCAATTATTTTAAAATCTATATTAATATTATTTTCTTTAAATTTTGAAGAGATAGTGTTGTAAGCTAAGTCATATGTATTACTATCTTTACTCATATGTACAAAATATACTTTTTCTATATTTTCATGATAAACATCACAAATTAGTTTAGCTGCATCTTCATTTGAGAGATGTCCATTATTTGATTTTACTCTTGATTTTAATTGCCAGGGATAATCATTTTGCATAAGCATATCATAATCATAATTTGCTTCAACTATTAATAAATTTAAATCTTTTAAAAATTTTTTAGAATAATTATCAACATAACCTATATCAGTAATTATACCAACTTTTTTATTTTCTACTTCTATTCTATATCCAAGTGTTCTAGTAGCATCATGCATTACATCAAATGGATATATATTAAAAGTATTAAAAAGATTAAAATGATTGTTAGAAATAAAATTTAATAAAGAATTTTCTATTTTTCCAAGTTTTTCTTTTGAAAATTCATAGCTTTCTTTTGTTATATAGATTGGAATATTATATTTTCTAGATATAATTCCAGCACCTAAAATATGGTCAGAATGCTCATGTGTGATAAGGAGAGCATTTATTGTAGATATATCTACATCTATATTTTCTAGTTTATCTTTTAATTTTTTTCCACTAAATCCAGCATCTATAAGAATTTTATAATTATTACTTTCTATAAATATACTATTACCACTACTTCCACTACCTAATATTGCTATTTTCATAAAATTCCTTTCTAATTAATAAGAGTTTAATATAAAATACTGAGATACACAGAGTTTTATAGAATTTTGGAACCACGGGATTTACACGAGATAACACATCAGATTTTTTGTTACACAAAGGGCACGGAGAAAAAGCACTAAGGACCACTAAGGATTATCTCTTTGTGGTACTGCTTTTTTTACCTTTGTGTTCTTTGTGTAATTTTTTCTTTATGTTAAAATTTAATTAATTTC
>JAICDD010000005.1 GCA_020063625.1 Fusobacteriales bacterium | reverse complement strand
TGTGGTTAGGTTCCCGAGTGGCCAAAGGGAGCAGACTGTAAATCTGCCGGCTCTGCCTTCGAAGGTTCGAATCCTTCCCTAACCACCAGAGGTTAATTTTAAAGAAATTCACCATAAATAAATTTTCGAAGAAAATTTATGAGCCAACGTGAATTTTATGAAATAAAATTCTAAGTAATATAAATTTTGCGAAGCGAAATTTATAAAACTGCGTAAAAATCTGAAAGATTTTTTAAGTAAAAAAGTATTGAATATATGTAAATTTTCAAAGAAATTTTAACTTGCAATATAAATTAGAAAATTAATTTTAATAGAAATAGAGTTTATAAAAGAAAATTATATAATTAGATATTAACATCCTTTTTATTAGGATGTTTTTTTATTGACTTGACAGTTTAAAATATGGTAATATTTAGTAAATAAAAAAACTTAATAAATTAAAAAATTTATATAAAAGGAGTAAAATAATGGATGTAAAAAAATTAAAAGAAAATTTTTTCAGTGACTTAGTAAAAAAAGGGTTTACAGAAACAACTTTGTCACATCATAGAAAAAATATAGAATTTATTCCAGAAGAAATTCTATTAGATATTGACAAAATGGTAGAGTATTTAAAAGATAATTATAATAATTCAAATAAAACAGATGTAAGTAAAATGATAGCATCATTAAAAAGATTTTTTAGTTATGTATATAAAAGTAAAGATACATCAAAATATAAGGAAGCTAAATTAAAACTACAACATTATAAAGAAATCGTAAGTAAATAAAGAGTTATTATAAATTTATTGTAAGTAATTATTAAATCCAATTATAGTGTAAAGTTAAATAGAGTTAAGAAAGACTGAAAAATTTTATTAAAAAAAAATTAATTGAAAGAGTTCTTAATTTTAAAGAACTCTTTTTTAATTTAGTCAATAGAATTTAGCTTTTAAATTTCATTTTTTTATAGAAAATTGATTTTTACAGAGATGTATAGTATACTAAATTTAAAGGAAACAATAAAAAGAAAAAGGTGATTAAAATAAAACTAAAAAATAAATTAATATATTATATAATTTTACCATTAATATTAATTATATTTATTTTAACTTTTTATATCTCTTATGAAATAAAAAAGAAACAAAAAGAGTTGTTTTTAGATAAAGTAGCGACTAATAATCAAAGTATAAAAATTATAAATGAAAAACCATTGTGGTCTTATGATTTAAATGCTCTTTATGTAAATTCAAAATTTTTTTTAGATAAGCCAGAAATAGTTAAGATAGTAATAAATGAAAATAAAAACAAACTAATAGAATTAGCTGATAATACATATGAACCAGATATGTTTTATACTGTAAGTGTTTTTCGTGATGGGTTAAAAATAGGAGATATATATATTGAATATTCTTCAAAATATATTGATAAAGAGATTAACTTAACCCTTAGACAAATATATATAGTAGAAATATTTTTTATAATTATATTTTCATTTTTAATATTTGCAATATCTAAAACAGTCTATACTCCAATACAAAGTATAGTAAAAGCATTGCAAAATATAGATAAAGGTAATTATGAATTTGAACTTGTATTAGATAGAGAAGATGAATTTAAGATAATAGAAAAATATTTTAATAAAGTAATTAAAGGATTTAATTATGAACGTAAAAAAAATATTGAAAATATGAAACAAATAAATAAAACAAAAGATGAATTAGAAGCTGCATATAATCAAATGATTTCTATTAATAGTATGCTTGAAAACACTTTAAAAGAGCTAGAATTATCTGAAACAAAATATAAAAATATTTTCAAATATTCTCCAGCAGGGATAATAATATTAAATCTAAAAAATGAAAATTATGAAGAAATAAATGAAAAAGTTTTAGAAATAATAGAGAAATATCCTTCAAATTATAAAAGAGAAAAAATAGAATATCTTATTGAAAACAAAGAAGTAAGAAGTTTAATAGAAAAAATGTTAAAAACTAGAAAAATGATTAGAAAAACAATAAAATTTGATGAAATAAATAAAACTTTAATGGTAACAATAGCACCTATTAATGATAATTCTGAATACGCTCAAATATTTTTGAGTGATATAACAGAACTTAAAGATTTAGAACAAAAATTAAAAAATTATGCAGAAACACTTGAAGTAAAAGTAAAAATGCGTACAGCAGACCTTCAAAAAGCAAATGAATTAATTAAAAACCAACAAGAAGAAATGGTAAAAAATGCTTATAATAAAGCCTTTATAGAGGTAACATCTGGAATAATTCATAATATTGGAAATATAGTAAATATTATAAATATGAATATGGAAGAACTTATAGTAGGATATCCAGATAATGATAAAACGTATAAATTTTTTAATGAGATATTAATTAAAGAATTAGAAAAAATAGATATTAAATCAAAAGAAATAGAAAAAATAATTGAAATTACTCCTAAAGTTGTAGAAATAATGAAAGAATATGATGAAAAAATAAAAGAAAATATTCAAATAATGGCTAAAAAAGTCTTACATTTAAAAGAAATAATACAACTTCAACAAAATTTTGTAGGAGCATTAGGGACAGAAGATTACTATAATATAAATGAGATAATAAAAGAAGCAATAGAAGTTTATGAACCTTCTTTAGAAAAAAGAGGTATAAATTATAAGTTTAATAGAGGTGAAGACCAAGAAGTCTTGTGTGACAGAGGTCAAATATTTCAAGTTATAAGTAATTTTATTAAAAATGCATACGAAGCAATAGAAGAAGCAGGAAAAGAAAAAAAATATTTAGAATTAACTACATATAATGAAGAAGAAAAATTTATAATAGAAATAAAAGATACTGGAACTGGAATAAAAGAAGAAAATTTAAATAAACTTTTTGAATTTGGATTTTCAACAAAAAAAGAAACTGGAAAAGGAAATGGTTATGGACTTTATAGTTGTAAATCAATAATAGAAAAATATAGAGGAGAAATTTTAGTAGATTCTAAATATGGAGAATATACTATTTTTAAAATAATTTTACCGAAAAGGAGTACAAAATAATTGAAGAAGAAAAATTTGTTAATAATATTTTTTATAATAATATTTAATGTAACATTTACAAATACCGAAAAGAAAGAAAGTTATATTATTGCTAGTTTTAACACTTTACATCTTGGATGGAAAGGAAAGGATTATAAAGAATTAGCTGAAATAATTTCATTATTTGATTTAGTAGGATTACAAGAGGTAATGAGTAAAGATGGATTAAAAAAACTAGATAGTGAATTAGAAAAATTAACTAATGAAAAGTGGTATTGGCATATATCAAAATATAGTGTAGGAAGAAGTAAAAGATATAGAGAATATTATGCATATATATGGAGAGAAAAAAAAGTAAAGTTTAAAAGAAGTATGGGATTTTTTAAAGAAAAAAATGATGAATTTATAAGAGAACCATATGGGGCGATTTTTCAAATTAAAGATTTAGAATTTGGATTTGTACTTAATCATTTTATATATGGAGAGAAGAAAAAAGATAGACAATTAGAAGCACTGTATTTAGATGAAGTATATAATTATTTTAATAAATTTACAAAAAAAATATTAATAGCAGGAGATTTTAATTTACCAGCTTATGATGAATCATTTAAAGATATGATAAAAAATAAAATATTTTATGCTATAGACCCAACTAATAAAACAACTATTGGTAAATATGGGCTAGCAAGTTCTTATGATAATTTTTTTATTCCGTATGATACATTTGATGAATATAGTGGAAGAAATGGAGTATATGATTTTACAAAAGATAAAAAGTATGATAAAAAATATGGGAAAGAAAAATATAAAATATTACGAGAAACAGTATCAGACCATTTACCAGTGTTTATAGAATTAGATATATGATAAAGTTGTGAAAACAACTTTATTTTTTTTGTTTATATATGTTATAATCAAAATAAAGGTAAAAATTAGGAGGGGTAAAATGAATATATTAAAAAAATTATTTAATAAAAAAAATAGTATGGATTATTTTATAAATGGAGAAAATGTGAAATTTAGTGAAGAATTACAAACAGGAATAGTATTAGATAACATAGATAAAGAAAATGGAGAATATATAATAGAAAGATTTTTTGAATTATTAAATGAAAAATTAGATAAAAAAAATATAAAAGGTAGCTTGAGAATATGTTTAGAAAAATTAAATGAAGAATTTTTAGGTAAATATGAAAATGTTAGTATACAGGTATTTTCAAAGTTAGAAGAAAAGAAAATAAATATTTTAAATATGGGAAATATAAGATTTTATGTATATTCTAATAATGAAATAAGACAAATAACAGAAGATGATACAGAGTTTTTTAAATTATTTAAAAATAATATGATTGATTATTCAAAAGCAAAAGATAGTCCATTAGCAAATATTTTAACAAATTCTTTAGGAAAAAATAAAAATAATTATGTAAATACATATGAGTATTTTATTCAACAAGGGGATAAAATAATAATATTAAATTCTAAAGCTTATAATAGAATTGGAGAGACTAGATTAGAAAATATTTTAACAGGAAATATAAATTTTGAAAAATTAAAAGAGATTTTTAATGAAAATGAAAATGTTTTTTTAAAAAAATGCAAGTAGGTGAGAAAAATAGAAAAAAATAGTTTTATTAAACTTTTTTCAGATTCTTTAAAAGAAAAAGTAGCTAATATATATGAAAAAATAGAATTAGTAAAAGAAATAGAGTATTTTATACAATTAGAAGAGTTTTATAGTGGTGAAGTATGGAAAAAGCTTTTAAAATATGAAAATGAGTTAGGAGTAAAAATAATATTAGATAATTATATAAAAAATGGTGAAAGAAAAAATATAATAATCGCTCCAATTGATTTAGAAATGAATTATAATGATTATTTTGATTTAAATATGATAAAAATAGAAAATTTATCAAAATTTAAAAAATTAGACCACAGAAATTATCTAGGGAATATACTTTCATATGGAATAAAAAGAGAAAAAATAAGTGATATTGTAGTAAAAGATGGAAATGCATATTTTGTAACTTTTTCAGATATAGCTGACTATTTGATTAATAATATTAATTCAATAGATAAAAATAATATAGATATAAAAAAGATAGATAATAATGAAGTGATAGAGATACAGTTAGAAAAAATAACAGGAATAGTATCTTCAAATAGGTTGGATAACATAGTTTCTTTATTAACAAAATTATCTAGAAATGATGCAGTAAAATTAATAGAAAAAAACTTAGTTTCAGTAGATTATGAGATAATTAATAAAAAAAACAAATCTTTATCAGAAAATAGTATATTAACTATAAGAGGATATGGAAAATATATATATAATGGGATAATAGGTTCGACAAAAAAGGATAGAATGAGAATAGAAGTAATGAAATTTATTTAAGGGAGTGAGATAGTTTGAAAAAAATATTAAAAAAATTAAAGAAAATTTTAATATTTTTATTAGTGGTAATAATATTAATTTTTACAACATATTTATTTAGAAATCCGATAATAGAAAAAATAGCAGAATCTTCACTGACTAAAGTAAATGGTGCAAAAGTAGAAATTGATGGATTAAATAATCCGATTTTTACTTTAAATATAAAGTGGGATAGAATGCAATATACTGATAATAAAAATCCTATGAAAAACAAATTTGAAATAAATGATGTAAATTTTTCTTTAGAAGGAAAACCTTTATTAGCTGGAAAAGTTATTATTGAGGATTTTTCTGCAAATGAAATATATTTAAATACTGATAGAAAAGAAAGTGGAAAAATAGAAATAAAAGAAACAGTAGAAAAAACAAATAAAGATAATAAAATAGCAGAAAAACTAAATAGTGTAATAAAAGATAAAATTGAACAGGAGAAAAAAGGATTAATTAATGAAGGTTTTGATAAAGAGAAATATATAGCAGAAAAATTAGATTCTTTAGGACTTGAAAGTGAAGAAAAATATAGGAAAGCTGAAGAAGAGTTAAAATTAAAGCAAGAGTATTGGGCAAAACTAATAGAAAAAAGAGAGTATGAAAAAAAATTAAAAAATATTGAAAATGAAATAAAAAAATTAGATATAAAGTTAGAATTAGGAGAAGTAAAAAATTTAGAAGATTTGAAAAAATTAGATTCTAAAAAACAAGAACTTGAAAAAAACAAAGAAAAAATAAATGAAATATTAAATAATATAAATACAGTAAAAAAAGAGATAGAAGAAGATATTAAAACTTTTAATTTAGATATAACAGAGTTAAATAAAACGCAAAATGAATTATTTAAAAGTTTAGATAATGATTTAGATAAATTAAATAATTTAAAAGATAATGCAGGTGAGGAATTAAATGAATTAAGTAGTGCATTTTTTGGAGAAAAAGGATTGAAAATATTTAATATTATATTTGAACAATATAATAAAATAACAAGTATATTTGGAAAAGATAATAGTAATAAAGAAAAAGTAGAAAAAAATGAAAAAATGCCAGAATTACCAAAATTTTGGATAAAAAATAGTAATGTAAAAGTAATAGAAAATAATAAAATTTATACAGGAACAATAACAAATATAACTGATAATCAAAATAAAACTAAACAACCGACAATAGTTGAATTAATTAATAAAAATAATGGTAAAATAGCTTCTAGAGTTTATGCATATATAGATAATATAAAAAATCTAAAAAAAATGGATATAAATATAAATAATAGACCAATAAAAAATGAAGATGTAGGACTATTTAAAATAAAAGAAGGAAACTTAGAAGGAATTAATAGCATAAAAAGTAATAATGAAGGATTTTTAATAGAATTAAATTATAATATTAAAGATATTGTATTTGATAAAGATATAGCGGTAAATAATAAAATTTTAAAGCAAGTGTTAATAGAAAGCTTTGAAGAACTAGATGTATTAAATATTGTTTTAAAATTTGAAAATAATAAAATTATATTTAATTCTAATCTTGATAATGTAATAGCTAATAAAATAAATGAAATTTATGAAAAAGAATTAGAAGAAGCAAAACAAGAAATAGACAGTAGATATAGAGCTAAAATAAATAATTTGAAAAATAGTTATACAAAAGAAATGGAAAAATTTGAAAAGGAATATAATGAAAAATTAAAAACAATAAAAAGTACAAATATAGCCAAGCTAAAAATATCAAAAAATTCTTGACCAAAAGAAAAAAGAGCTTGAAGAAAAATTATTATCTGAACAGGAAAAATTAAAGAAAAAAGCTGAAGCTGAGCAACAAAAGTTACAAGAAGAGATAGATAATAAAAAAGAAGAAGCACAAAAAGAAGCAGAAGAAAATTTAGAACAAATGATAAAAGAGGAATTAGAAAAAAATAAAGATAAAATAAAAAATATATTTAAATTTTAGTTTAATATTTTATTGAAAGGTGGTATAATTATTTAGTATAAAAAATAGAAAAGTTAATTTAACCAATAGCTAGTTTGAAATATAAATACTTGACAAAGTATAGGATATATTATATAATTATACTCGCCACACTAGCTGGGGAGGTAGCGGTGCCCTGTAATCTACAACCCGCTGTAGTAGAAGTGAATTCCGGCTTGAGGTATATTTTGGTTGTGGTTTGACTTTAGAATGAAGTGTTGAGAATAGAGTCCTAGATGGCAAAAGAGTAGTGAACCGTGTCAGATCCTGACGGAAGCAGCACTAAGCTATTTTCTTTTGGGTATTTAGGGTAGCTCTATTTGAGCGGATTTCTAATGTATCACATGATTGAAATATATCAAGGGTCGGTGTGTGGCCCTTTTTTATTTTTTGAGGGGGGAAAACATGGATAATGTATTAATTGTTGTAGGTATTTTATGTGTTTTTATATCTTTAGTATCTATGATGATTTTAAGAAGAAAAGTAGATGAAAGAATTGAAGTTTTTAAAGATCATGAATTAGAATATAGGGATTTAAGAAATGATATAATTGAATTAAAGGATGAATTTTCAAAGAGTGCTGAGTTAGAAATTATGAATCTTGATAAAAAAATGAGAGAATTAAATAAAACTAAAGTACTAATTGAAAATAAGATAAAAGAGGGACAATCATTAAATCAAATTTTAGAAAATACATTTGAAAAGATAAATAATGTAGAAGTAAATGTAAATAGTAATTTTAAAGAAAATCCAAAATATTTAGAAAAAATTATAATAGATTATTATAAACAAGGATTATCAATTAGAGAAATTGCTAAAAAAACAGGGAAAACTTTAAGTGAAATACAAATGATAATGGGAATTACATTAAACTAAAAAATTTAATACTTTAAAATAAAAATAAAAATAAAAATAAAGAGTTTAAGAACTCTTTATTTTTATTTTAGATATATCTGAAAAATATTTTTTGTTATTAAATAGATATATTAAATAATATTCTTTTTTAAAATTGTTGTTAATATATAGTGTCTCAAACTTTATTTCTAAAGGTTTAATTAAATACTCTTTATGATCAATAATAATATTACAATTAATATTTTTTAGTATGTATTCAGATAAAATATTGAGTTTATAATCTAAAAGTTGGTAGTTTATATTGAGTTTTTCAATATGATATTTTTTAGCTAAAGTTTCAATTTGTGATTTTGAATAAAAGTTTTCTGGTAATATATTAGACTTTTTATTATTGCAATTTTGGCATAATAAAACAGCATTATATCTATTTTTGTATTTCAATGGATACCCTTTAGATATAGGATAATGGTGATCTATTTCTAAATTTTTTTTAGAACCACAGTTAAAACATTTGTTATCAAATATATGAAAAATATACTCTTTATCATTTTTAGTAAAATTTTTATCTAAATAGTTTCTATATTTTTTATTATTAATATTAATTAAATTATAATTATATGTTTTTAATGTATCATTATTATTTGAATTTAAAATATAGATTAAAAAAGATAAAAATAAAAGTATTAGAATAATTAAAAAAATCATATCTCATATCTATCCTCTTATTAAATTTTGTAACTTTTTAATTTGTTCTTGTTTTCCAAATACTAATAATTTTGAATTAGGATTTATAACTGAAGTAGATGTAGGATTTAATTTTATTTTTCCATTTTCTTCAATTCCTACAACTATTAAACTAGTTTTTTGAGGTATTTTAGCATCTAATAATGTTTTGTTTGCAAGTTTACTATTTTCTGGTATATCAATAAATTCAATTTTAAGGTCATCAACACCACTTTCGGTAATATAATCAATAAATTTATTAATATTATCTTGAGCTGTGATTTTGACAATTTTATCTGCTGCAATACTAAGAGGTGAAATCACATAATCAGCACCAGCTTTTTTTAATTTTGCTTCACTATGTAAATCAAGTGCTCTAGTAATTACACTAATTTTATTATTTAAAGATTTTGCAGATAATGAGAGAAATAAATTTTCAGCATCACTTGAAAGGACAGCAACTAAAGCTTTTGCTCTACTTATTCCAGCTTCAATTAAAGTCTCATCTTTTGTAGCATCTTCATTTAAAATTAAAATATTATTTCCAAAAGTTGATTCTAAAACTTTAATTTTTTCAATATCACTTTCAATAACTACGAAATCTTCATTTGTTTTAACATACTGTTCTATAATTCTATATCCTGTTCTTCCTGCTCCACAGATAATTATATGATTCGATAAATTGTTAATTTTATTTTTCACTTTTACTCCTTTTAAATATTTATTTAATTCACCTTCTAAAATAAATTTTACTATTACAGATAAGCTATATAATACAAAACTAATTCCAATAAAAATTAAAAATATAGTAAAAATTTTACCATATGGAGATAAGGGTCTAAGTTCACTAAAACCAACAGTAGATATAGTAATAGCAGTCATATATATAGCATCCATTAATGAATAATGTTCAATATAGATGTACCCTAATGTTCCTATTAAATATATAGCGATTAAAGATAAAATCATTAATAAAAAATTTTTAAAATTAATCATAAAACTCCTTTAGGTTTTATTTTTATTATATCTTAATATATCATTAAATTCAATAATAAAATATTGCTAAATTGTGAAAAATATGATAAATTCTATATATGAAAGGGGAGATAAAATGAAAAAATTATTTTTATTTATTTTAAATTTAATAAAATATGTAATAAAACAAATAGTATTTATAATCTTATCATTTGCGATAATAATAGGATTGATATTTTATTTTATATCAACTAATTTTCCAGAAGAAGTAGAAAAAACAGTGGAAATAGTACCAGACTCATATATTGAACTATCTTTTCCAAATGGATTACAAGAAAAGAGTAATTTTGAAAATATAGTAGAAAATATTTTTGAAAATAGAACTACTTCATATTATGATGTAATAAAAGCAATTAAAAATGCAAAAGATGATGATAGGATAAAAGGTATTTTAATTGATTTAGGTGGTATTAATCTACCAATGGTATATATGGAAGAAATTGGGAAAGAATTAGAAGAATTTAAAAAATCGAATAAAAAAATTTATGCTTATGGAGAGATAATAACAAATGGTAATTATTTTTTAGCATCATATGCTGATGAGATAGTAATGCCACCATCACATTCTACAATTTTTAATTTATCAGGATATTATACTACAATAGGATATTATAAAAATTTATTTGATAAGATAGGTATTAAATTTGATGTATTACATATAGGTGATTATAAAACATATTCAGAAGAGTATATAAGAGATGGAATAAGTAAAGAGAGAAAAGAAGAACTAACTAGAGTATTAGATTATTCACTAAATTATTTTATAGAAAAAGTAGCTAAAAATAGAAATATTGATAAATATGAATTTTATAATAATTTAATAGAAGGGAAATATGTAAGTAGAGATTCGTTAGTAGCAAAAGAAAATAAACTAGTAGATGAATTAGAATATTACAATCAATTTTTATATAATAAAAAAATAGAAAATATAATATCTGTTGCTAAATATAATAAAGCTAGAATAGAGAAGAAAACAAAAGATAAAATAGCTATAATTTATGCAGACGGTGCTATAGATTTTGAAACAAATTATTCTGATATAGATTCAATTACATATAGTCAAATGGAAGAGGAATTAAAATTAGCTGAAGAGGATAAAAATATTAAAGGAATAGTTCTTAGAGTAAATTCACCAGGAGGCTTAGCGTTAATAGCAGAATTAATTACAGAAAGATATAGCAATACAAATAAGCCAATATATGTATCAATAGGAAGAGTAGCAGCTTCTGGAGGATATTATATATCTACAGTAGGTAAAAAGATATTTATTAATAATACCAGTATAACAGGTTCAATAGGAGTAGTAAGTAGAATATTTAATGTAAATGAATTTTTAGATAAATTAGGAATTAAATTAGAAGAGATAAAAAAAGGGAAATATAGTGATTTGTATTCGTTAAATAATGAATTAACAAAAGAGGAAAGAGAATTAATAATTGAAAGTCAAAAAAATACATATAATGAATTTAAAAGTAGAGTAGAAAAATCTAGAGGAATTGATTCAGAATCTTTAGAAAAAATTGCTCAGGGCAAAATATGGATAGGAAAAGAAGCAGTAGAAAATAGATTAGTTGATGGGATAGCCTCTCTTAATGAAACTATTAAAATTATGGCAAAAGATTTACAATTAAATAATTACAGTGTTATTGAAGTTTATAAAGAAACTGAAGGAAGAAATTTTGTATCAAGAGTTACTAAATATATAAAAACAAATAATATTTATGATAAGTTAAATTCACAGTTAAAATATATAGAATCATATAATAAAAAAATTCTTTTAATGAATGAATATGATATATAGTTGAAAAAAATGAAAAAATAGAATATACTTAAGGAAAGACTTGGAGGTGAAAAAATGCTTAAATATGAAGAAGCATGGAATTACAATGAATATCTAAGGTCATCCTTAATTGAATACAGAGAAAAGCAAGAAAAAATTTTTTCGAAAATTTCATTAAAACAAGAAAATATAGAAAAAATAAGAAAAATAAAAACAAAAGTAAATATTGTAGCTTTTGCAGAGATATATTGTCCTGATTGTAGAGCTGTAATTCCTTTTTTAGAAAAGGTTAGACAAGAAAATGATAATATAGATTTATATATTTTTCCAAGAGAGGAAAATGAACATTATTTAGCAAAAATAACAAATGAAAGTAGAATTCCATCAGTATTTATTGAAGATATTGAAAAAGAAGAATTAAATTTAATATATGAAGAAATTTTACCTGATTTAAAATCAAAAATAAAAGAACATCTTTCAAAAGGTGAAAGAGATATTGCTGAAGAAATAATATATAATTATAGAACAGGTAAATATAATAGTGAATTAGAAGATTATTTAATAAAAAAAATATTAGAAAATATTGAATAAAAGAAAGAGA
The DNA here is from genome assembly GCA_020063625.1 of Fusobacteriales bacterium. Taxonomy (GTDB): domain Bacteria; phylum Fusobacteriota; class Fusobacteriia; order Fusobacteriales; family Fusobacteriaceae; genus Hypnocyclicus. The sequence goes on along the minus strand of JAICDD010000005.1, from coordinate 44,590 downwards.
CTGAAAATTTATTTTTCAGTCTCTTATTTTTTTATTGTTTAAAAATATTGATTAATTCATTTACTTTATCTGTAGTAGATGTAAGATTTTGAGCAGCTTCACTTAATTCGTTAATAATTTCAGCAGTAGACAGCACAGCAGCATCAATTTCATTTACTCTAGTACCTATTTCATCAAATGCAACAGTGATATTATCAGAGTTATTTGATAATTGATTTAGTTCATTTGTTTGGTTTGAAATACTAGAATGAATAGTATTTAATTCTTTAATTAAAACTTCAAATGAATTTACAATACCTTCAATTGTACTAGAAACACCATTAATTTCAGTAATAGTTTCTTCAAGTTGTATTTTATTATTATTTGAGCTAGTTACATTTTCATCTATTTTTTCAGACATATATTTCATTTTTTCTTCTATCTCTTCTGCAGTTTCTCTAGAAGTATTAGCTAATTTTCTAATTTCATCAGCAACAACAGCAAATCCTCTACCAGCTTCTCCAGCTCTAGAAGCTTCAATAGCAGCATTTAATGCTAATAAATTAGTTTGCTCTGTTACATTGTATATTTTTTCAATAAAAGTATTAACTTCATTAGATAAAGATTTTAGTTCATTAATTTTTTCAGAATTTTCAGAAATATCTTTTCCAACATTACTTATTTTATTTAAAGTAACTAATAAATTTTCTTTTTCTTTTAAAGTATCATTTAATACTTCTTTATTATTTTCAGAAATATTTGCAACAGTAGATAGTATTGTATTTGAATCAGCAGAAATATTTTTTAATTGAGAATCTACTTCATTTAAAGTTTCTAATGATTGTTTTATAGAAGTAGTAATAGTATTTACACTTGCTGATAACTCTTGTGTAGTTGCAGCAGTTTTTAATACAGAATTACTAATTGCTTCAGCTTCATTAGATACTGATTGAATATCAAATATAATTTTACGAAGAGCATCAACCATAGCTTTAAAACTTTTTGTAAGAACACCAGTTTCATCTTTTTTAAATCTTCTAGGGAAAGGGACTGTTAAATCAAGTTGACTTAATTTTTCAGCAGTTCTAGTAAGATTTCTAAGTGGTCTATTAATACTAGTAATTGTAGTAAGAAGTATTGCAGAAACTAGTAGTGATATTAATAAAATAATTATTAAAGTACGAATACCAATTTTTTTAATAAGTAAAATATTTTGAGTAGATATTTTTTGTATATTATCAATACTAGTAAGATTTTGTTTGTTTTTTAAATCAATATAAGGTTTTAAAGAATAATAAATAGTCTCAATATTTGTATTGATAGTAGCATTGATAAAAAACTGCAAATCATCTCTTAATGCTATAATCTCTTTTTCTTTTTCAATAAGTTTATTTAAAATTTCTAATTGATTTTTATTATTTGATTCAATAGATTTTTTTAAATTATTACGAATTTCAAATAATTCACCTTGTTTTTCAAAAATTATTGTTTTTTTGTTTATTAATTTTTCAACATTATTATTAAATGTAGTAAATAAATTATTTAAAGTACCTTTTAAATTAAGTTTTGAAGCTGAAGAATAGATATTATCAATGTCAGATTTCATTTTTTTCTTTATTTCGCTTATCTCTTCTGGCTTCTCAGCTCTTTTTAATTTGTCAATAGTATTAAAAAAAGTGATAAAAGAGTTTTCTAATATTTGCATATCTGCATTTGCTTTTGCAATTTCTTTTAAATGTTCAGTATTTTTATTAATTTCTAGAGCTTCTTTTTCAAATGCAGTATTACTAACAAATGAATTTATAGCAATACCACTCATACCAAGTATTAATACGATAAATCCTAAAAATAATTTTTTTGAAATTTTCAAATTAAACCCTCCTAACTATGATATATATTATATTATAATGTAAAATATTTAATTAACACAAATAAATTTTAAAAAAAAACAATGTAAACGATTACAAAATATACAAATAAAACATAAAGTTCTAATAATGATTATTATACTCTATAATAGGCAAAAAATCAATATATAAAAAAAGTTGAATTTTTTAGTAAAAAATGTTAGAATAATTTTTGCTGTTTAAATAAAATTAAAAATGGAGGGTATGAAAATGAAAAACGAAATATTGTGGTTTATACTATTAATTGTTAATTTTTCTTTTATAATTTTTTCATATAAAAAATTTGGAAAAGTAGGATTATTTGCTTGGATACCGCTTTCAACAGTTTTAGCAAATATTCAAGTTATGATAACATTACAACTTTTTGGTTTTACGTCAACACTTGGTAATATTATATATGCTAGTGCATTTTTAGTAACAGATATTTTATCAGAAAATTATGGAAGAAAAGAAGCTGATAAAGCAGTATGGATAGGATTTTTTAGTTTGATAGCAACAACTACTATAATGAATTTATGTTTGTTATTTTTACCAGATAATAGCGAAAGTTCAATATTTTTATATAATAGTATAAAATCAATTTTTAGTATTATGCCAAGAATAGCAATTGCTAGCTTGATAGCCTATATTGTATCTCAAAAACATGATGTATGGGCATATCATTTTTGGAAAAAAAGATTTTCAGAGAGTAATCAAATATGGATAAGAAATAATTTAAGTACAATGGTAAGTCAACTTATAGATAGTTTAATATTTGTTGTTATTGCATTTATTGGAACTATGCCATTTAATATAGTTATTGAAATATTTTGGACAACATATTTATTAAAATGGTTAGTAGCAGCATTAGATACACCATTTATATATATTGCTACATATTTAAAAAATACTAATAAAATAAATGAAATATAAAAGAAAAAAGGGAGTGAAAAATAAAGTTTTCAATCCCTTTTTTAATTATTAATTTTCTTTTACTAAAACTTCTGTTACTTGGAATATATGATTTTTTATACGTCTATAAGTATTTAACATATCCATATAACCAATAGTATAGAAAAGATCTTTTTTAGTATTTCTAAATTCATCTAAATGAGAATTTCTAATCTCTTTAAATAAAGTAGTAATTTTAGTTTTTACTTTAAATGATTTTAAATAGTTTTCTTCTGTTCTTTCTGAAGAAGTAATATCATTTACAAAATTAAAATAATTATTTAATTCTGAATGTAATTTTAATAAATCATCTTTTTCAGACTTATCAAGTGTAATATTGTTATCTAAAAGTTTTAAATATAATTTTACTTCACTCATTAAATAGTCACTAATAGATTCATACTCATCAACTATAGTTAATATATTTTTAGCTTCAATAGAAATTTCATTAGAGAAATTTTCTCCTAAAAGCATTGAAGAAATACCAGATATCTCTTTTTGAACCATATCTAATTTATCTTCTAATTTAAATATTTCTTTAACTTCATTAGATGTTTTATCTAGATTTTTTTCAAAAATAGTTTCTACAAGTTTAAACATAGTTAAAACATCATTTCCCATATTTTTAACTTCATCATTTATATTAGATATTGCTATAGTAGGAGTTTCAAGCATTCTCACATCTAAATGAGTATATTTTATTTCTTTGTTTTCATCCTCTTTTGAAGGAATTAATTTTTCAAGTAATTTAGCAAAATATGTTATAAATGGAGTAAATAATAATGCATTTGTAACATTAAAACTAGTGTGAGCTGTAGCTAATAAAGTAGCAGGATCACTTGTATGGTTTGAAACATTTTGTACAATATTATAAAACCAAGGGAAAATAGTAATTACCCAAGTTACTCCAATTACATTAACTATTGTATGAGCTAAAGCTGCTCTTCTAGCATTAACAGTAGTTCCTAATGATGCTAAAAATGCAGTTATTGTAGTACCTATATTTTCTCCAAGAACTAATGCTACTCCAGTAAGAGGAGTTATTAATCCTTGAGATGCTAAACCAATTGTTATACCAAGTGTAGCAGATGAAGATTGTACAATACTAGTCATTAAAGCTCCGACACAAGCAGCTAAAATAATTGCTTTTAAGTCATATACACTTTCTGCTTGGAATTTATGAAACATTTCAATGAATTCAGGCATTTTTCTAAGAGGTTTAAATCCATCTTTCATAAACTCTAATCCTAAAAATATTAAACCAAGTCCTAATAAAACCATTCCTCTATTTTTAGTTTTTTCTTTTTTACCAAATACAAACATTAAAGCCCCAATACCAGCAATTGGTAGACCATATTTACCTACTTTTAAAACTAAAATCCATCCAGTTATTGTAGTACCGATATTAGCTCCTAGTATTACCCCAAGTGATTGTTTAAGAGTCATAAGACCAGCATTAACAAATCCAACGACCATTACAGTTGTAATAGATGAAGATTGTACAAGAGCTGTAACTAATACTCCTATAGCTACACCAAGTACTCTGTTATCTGTTAATGATGATATTATTTTTTTTAAACGATTTCCAGCTAAATTTTGCATTCCGTTAGATAGGTAGTGCATTCCAAATAAAAATATTCCTAAACCACCTATTACTGTTAAAATAATGTCATTCATTCCTTTAAATTTCCTCCTTATAGAATATTTAATAGCACATAATTTTAGCATATAATTTAATTTTTTTAAACAAATTTTACATATTTTTTACAAATAACAAAAAAAGAACAGTATGATTAATTTCCATACTGTTAATAGAAGTTATGTTTAAAATAATGTAAAAATTATAAACAGATATTATGCTTTAAATTTTTTGAAGAACGAGTTAAAGCCACATATATTATATTTAATTCTTCATAAAACCATTTTTTAATTTTTTTATAAAAAAATATATTATCTTTAGACCTATCTAAAATTTTTAAAGTTTCATTTATATTCATAAAATCATTTAATAAATAAACATTTTTATACTCTAAGCCTTTAGCAGCATGAACTGTAGATAAAAATATATTTGATTCATGTTTATTTTTACATATTGATTTATCAATTTTTTCTAAATAGTTTTTCATGTTATGACCATGTTTTTTTACTAAATTAAAAGAGAGTATAATTTCACTGTTTAATTCTAAATTTTCTTCAATATATTTTTCTAATTGAGAAAAAGATTTGTATTTTTTAATTTCACTTTTTATGTTTTTTCTATTTCCGCAATATAAATTATAACAATCTTTTAATGCAGAAAAATCAATTTTTCTAAAAAAATATAGTTTTTTATCTAGATTTTCAATAGCATATTCAAAAAGACCTGCATTTGTTCGCGCAAGAACTAAAATTTTTTCATCTTTAAACTCTTCTATGATTTTTTGGTTTTTATTTTTTCCAATTATATTTATATTACTTTGTTTAAGTTTTAAAATTTTATTTACAAAATCAGCTAATTCATTTCCTATTCTAAAAGAGTGTGTAAGATACATAATAGTACTATTTTCTAATTTCATAAAATATTCCATAGCATTTATAGCTCCTCTAAATGCATAAAGCTGCTGATTTGTATCTCCTACAATTATTTTTCGAGCATTTGGGAATTTGTTTTCGATAATATCTATAATCACACCATTACTATCTTGCGCTTCATCAAGGAGTACAATTTCATAAAAAAGTTCTTTTTCTCTATATAATTGATAAAGTTTTAAATAATGGTCATGAATTTGAGGTATTCTTTCGTTAGTCATATCATCAAATATTTTAGTTAATATAATTTTAATATTATCATAATAGTTTAATAAAAGTTCATCTTTTTGTAGTAGTTCAAAATTAATTTCAATACTTTTTAGTATATAACTATCTTTTTCCTCAAAAATTTCATCTCTATTTTTAGTTTTTTTATTTTCTATTTTTATTAATAAATAATCATAAAGAATTTTACTAAGTAAAATAGAAGTATCTAGAGAGTCGAGCTTCTTTTCATATTTAGCTTCATTCATTATAATAAAATTTTTAATATCCTTTAACAGTTTGTTTTTTAAATCAAAAGAATAAAAAATATATTCTTTAAAATGATTAATAAATTCATCAATAGATTTATATTTACTTTGTAAAAATTTATTGTATAAATCAATATGGTTTTTTGCAGATTTATAAGATAATTTATATCTTTCTGATATATCTATTATATTTAGATTACTAACTAAATTTTTTTTTGAGTAATATTTATAAGCTAAACCATGAGCTGTTTTTACTTCAATATTTCTTAAATTATGTTTTTTAAATTTTTCTTCAGCTTCTTTTTTCATAGCTCTATTATATACTAGATATAATATTTTTTTATCTCTATTTTTTAGGGCTATTCCCATAAGAGTACTAGTTTTTCCACTTCCAGCTACTGCATTTACAACTAAAAGTTTTTTATGACTATTTATAATCTTTAATTGTTCTTCTGTCCATTTTGACATATTCTTCTCCTAAAAAAAAGAAGCAATTAAGCTTCTTTTTTCTTTTGTTTTAATATATATTTAATTGCTTCTGTTGCAGCTATAGTTCCATCAGCAACTGCAGTTGTAACTTGACGTAAAGATTTTTCTCTAACATCACCAGCTGCATATATTCCTTCAATATTTGTTTTCATATCATCTTTAGTGATAATATATCCATTTTGGTCAACATTTGCAAAAGTAGTAAATAACTCAAGAGAACTTTTTGTTCCTAAATATAAAAAGGCATAGTCAGCTTTAACTTCCTTTTCGATACCATTAATTTTAACAATAGCTTTTTCTACAAAGTCATTACCTGTAATTTTTAATAATTCACTATTAGTTATAATTTCAACTTTTTCATTATTAACTAATGCATCATATGTTTCTTTATGGCATTTTAACTCATCTGAATTTACAAAAATTTTAATAGATTTTGAATATTTTGTAAGAAATAAAGCTTCTTCGGCTATTTCTTCACCTTGACCAAAAAGTGTAACATCTAAATTTTTAGTAAATGCACCATCACAAGTAGCACAATAAGAAACACCTCTACCAAGGAATTCTTCTTCACCATCTATCTTTTTACTATTGTTTTTAGGCCAACCTGTAGCTATAATAATAGTTTTAGCTGCAAAATTATCTTTATCAGTTTTTACTATTTTAGGTGTAGAATAAATATCAATATCAAGTAAAGTAGCATCAATTATTTCAGCACCATATTTTAATGCTTGCTTTTTCATTAAATCATTTAGTTCTTCACCTGATAATCCTTCTGGAAATCCTGGATAATTATCTATTTTATGTGCAGAAACTAAGCTTCCAACATTTTTTTTATGTAAAACTAATACATTCATATTAGCTCTAGCACCATAAATTGCAGCAGTAAGACCAGCAGGGCCACCACCGACAATAACTATATCATATATATTTTTTGTCATAAGTAATCACTCCCTAATTATATTAGAAATTTCTAATATAATTATATCAAAGTTTATCTAAAAAATCAATTAATTCTTTAATATTTGTTTCTTGTATTTCATAACATACAATTTTACCATTTTTTTCATATTTTAATAAACCTGCATTTCTCATATAAGCAAGATGTTGACTTACACTTGATTGAGAAACACCTATTATTTTTTCTAGTTCACCAACACAAGTTTTCAAACCATTTTCAGATCTATCACAAAGTGTTTTTAAAATTTGAAGTCTAATTGGATTTGCTAATAATTTTAAAATTATCGTAACTTTATCGTAATTCATATTTATTCCTTTCTATAAAAATTAATAATATATTTTTTCAGCTTTAATTGTAGTTTTTTCACCATGTCCTGGATATAAAATAGTATCATCAGGATAAGAAAGTATTTTTCTTATACTTGACATAAGCTCTGTCATATTTCCAGTAGGAAAATCAACACGACCATAACTACCATTAAAAATAGTATCTCCTGTAATCATAATATTTTCTTTTTCATTATAAAAAACTTTACTTCCAATAGTATGCCCTGGTGAATTAAGAACTAAAAAATCATCAATATAATCACCTTCGGAAATTTTTATAATTTCATCATTATTATATGAAAAAGAAGTTCCAATTACAAAATTTGATAAATTTAAATTAGATTTAGTTAAAAAATCATAATCTTCTTTTCCTATATATACTTTACAATTGTATCTTTCAACAACTTCTTTTATTCCAAGTATATGGTCAATATGTCCATGTGTTAATATTAGTTTAGATAGTGTTAAATTTTTTTCTTTTAAAAAATTATCTATTTGTTCAATATCTTTTGAAGCAATATCAAATAAAATAGCATCCTTTTCATTATATACTAAATAGCAATTAACTAAAAGAGAACCTAATGTAAATATTTTAATATTCATAAATTCACCTCTATAAGATTATACGAATTTTTAAAAATAAAATCAATAACTAATTTTAATTGACAATTTTATAATATATAACTATAATTTAATATAATAAAAATATTAAGGATGGTAATTGAATGAAAGATAGAAAAGAACAGTTAGCAAATGAAAAAATATTGAAATTAATATTAAAATTATCTTTGCCGGCAACAATTGGAATGTTGGTATCATCACTATATAATTTAGTAGATACTATTTTTGTAAGTAAAGCAGAAGGACCTTTAGGTATAGCTGCTTTAACAGTTGTATTTCCTATTCAAATGTTAATAATGGCATTTACTCAAACTATAGGGATAGGTTCAGCATCGATGATATCAAGAGCACTTGGTGGACATGAAGATGAAAAAGCAAATGAAACATTTGAAACTACAGTAATTTCTTTGATTATATTAAGTGTTTTAGTTATATTTTTTGGACTATTATTTTTAAAACCAGCTCTTTTATTATTTGGAGCAACACCATTAATACTTGAAAAAGCAAAGGATTATTATTTCATTGTATTAATAGGAGCACCATTTTATATATTTGCGTTAGGTCTTAGTAATATTGCTAGAGCAGAAGGAAATTTAAAGGTATCAATGAATGGTATGTTATTTTCTGCTGTATTAAATATCATATTAGACCCTATTTTTATATTTTATTTTAAAATGGGAATTAAAGGAGCTGCAATAGCTACTGTAATATCTCAATTTATATCATTTATATATTTGTTTAAATATTTCTTTTTATCTAATAAATCATATATAAAATTTAAAGGATTTATATTTAGATTTAATTATTTTAAAGAGATAATAGGAGTGGGTTTATCTTCATTTACAAGACAAGCTGTTGGGTCAATAGTAGCTATAGTTTTAAATAATACATTAAAAGTTTATGGTGGAGAAATGGCAATAGCTATAATGGGAGTAATAAACCGTACATTAATGGTAATTTTCTTACCTATGTTTGGTATAATACAAGGGATTCAACCTATTATTGGGTTTAATTATGGTGCGAAATCTTTTAAAAGAGTAAAAGAAACTTTAAAAACTGCTACAATGATAACAACTATTTTTTGTATAATTATATTTTCATTAATGCAATTATTTCCCGAAAATATAGTAAGAATATTTTCAAATGATGTTGATTTAATAAATATGTCTATATTGCCAATTAGATTATTTAGTTTAGCATTTATAACTATTGGTTTTCAAATAATAGTAGCGGGATATTATCAGTCAATAGGTAAAGTGATACCTGCATTAATATTATCAATTGCAAGACAATCAATATTTTTAATACCATTAATTTTAATATTACCAAGATTTTTAAATGAGTTTGGAATATGGGTATCATTTCCAATATCAGATTTTATGGGATTTTTAATATCAATAATATTTATACTAAAAGAATATAATAAAAATCTCTCACAAAAATAAATCTTTAATGAAATTTTTAGATTACTATAATAGACTATAGTATAAGTAAGGGTGTATGTGGGAGGCATTTATTAATGAAAAAAATATTAGTTTTAATTGTATGCATTATTTCAATAACTGTATATGCAGAGGATATTCACTCTTTTTATGCAAAATATAATATTGAAGGAATGAATTCTGGAGTTTTAGAAATATATGTAAAAGATAATGGTGAAAAAGAAGCATATTATTCTACTGTAGAACTTAGTTATGGAAAGTATAAAGATTATGTAAGAACAGGTTTGATAAAAAATAAAGATATGTTATATACTGTAAATTTTAAAAATAAAACATATTTTAATGAAAAATTAGAAAGTGATTATGTACCAACATATGAATTTGATTTTTCTAAATATGAAAAAGTAGGAGAAGAAAAAGTATTAGATGTAAATACAGAGGTATATAAAGTAGGGAATAGTTATTATTGGGTATATGAAGGATTAATACTAAAAAGTTTACAAATTATTAATAATAATAAAATAAAAACAGTAGCAATAGAATTTAAAAGAAATTTAGATATACCAGATGAAAAATTTGATATACCTGAAGGATTTATTTTAGTTGATAATCCGTTAAATAAACTATTTAAAAAAGAAGAAACAAAAGATGAAGAATTAGAAAAAGAATTTAAAAAATTTAAAAAAGAGATAGAAAAAGAGTTTGAAGAGTTTGAAGAGTTTAAAAATAATTTTTAATTTATAAAAATAATTTGATTAACGAGTTCTTATTTTGAAAGAACTCGTTTTTTTATTTGTTCAATAGACTTTATTTTTTGTAAAAAATAAAGGAAGTAATTTCATACTGAAGTATATTATAATGAGAGGGGGAAAAGTTATGAAAAAATTAAATATATTCATAGTTTATTTTATTTTAATAAATATTATTTTAGCAAAAGATAATTTTATTTTACCAATAGTATTTTATTCACCGGAATTAGGTTTTGCAGGTGGGATAATTTTTAAAAATTTAGATAAAAGAGAAACTATATCAATATCAAATGAAATATCGAGTTTTTTTAACAACAAATCAATATAAATCTTTAAATTATAATTATTATATAAAATATGTTAATAATAATGTATTTAATATTAATTTAGATTATAAAGATTGGTTATATGATTATTATCTTAATAAAAATTTAATAGATAATTATAATCAGAAAAAAATAGGAATAAAAATAACTTATAATCAAAAAATGATAGATAAAATTTATATAAAATATGGATATAATTTTAGTAATATAAATATTAGCAAGAATAATTTTTATATAAAAAAAGAAAATATAAATTCATCAGGGGTAATAATAGCATTAAATTATGAAAATATATTAGAAGAAAATAATAAAAAAATGGAGAAAAAATAGAGATAACAACAAATATTTATAATAAAAATTTATTAAGTGATGATAATTATGTAAAAAATAGTTTTGATTATAGAAAATATTTTAATATAAAAAATAATCAAATAAGAGCTCAGCTAATGATAAAAGATATAAATGGAGACATTCCATTTTATTTAAAATATGATTTAGGTTCAAATAATTTAGTAAGAGGATTTACACAAAATAAATATTTAGGAAATAGTTTTGTTGGAGGACAAATTGAGATAGAGAGAAATTTTAATAAAAAAATATCAGGAGTTTTATTTTATGGAGCAGGAGATACAAATGATAATTTTGATAATATAAGTATATTAAACTTAAAAACAGCATTAGGAATAGGAGTAAGATATATAGTTTCAGATGATTTTAAATTAAGATTTGATATGGGATTTGCAAATGATGGAGATAAAAATATGTATATAGTTTTTTCAGATGCAATATAAAAAAATAAGGGATATCCCTTATTTTTTTATTGGCTGATCTGGATGGACATAATAATAATTTTCAATTCTCAAAATTTTAGCTTTAGTAAATTTATCAGCAGGGAAAGTATAAATTTTATTAGGTTTTACTATTGCCCAAATATCTTTTATTTTTTCAGATGTACCATCACTTAAATAATATCTTCTATCTCTTATAGATATTAACATACTTTGATTATTGAGATTTTCAGCTCTCCATTGAACTTTTGTTCGACCATCAGGTTTTATATAGTATCTTATGTAAAAATTAACTTTGCTAAATTTTCCATAATACTCCCATTTTGTCCAATTTAATTCATTAAAAAATTTAGCTAAAATCAAGATTAAAATAATAAGAAAAAAAACAAGTCTTTTTCCTAAATTTTTTATATATTTTTTTTGGTTTATATTAGCCATGATAATACACCTCCAATTATTTCTTAATTATATTATATACTAAAAACTATAATTTCCTGCAATAAATTTTATTTTCGTATTGACTAAAAGTATAAGATACAATATACTGTTTAGAAGAAAAATTGAGAAAGGATTATGTAGAAATGACTCAAAATTTAATTTACAATAAAACTTTTTTTAAAAAAGTTTTTACAATAGCATTACCTATAGCACTTCAAAATTTAATAATTTCATCTATAAATTTAGCAGATGTATTTATGATAGGGAAGTTAGGAGAAAAAGAGATAGCTGCATTAGGATTGTCAAATCAAATAATGTTTTTATTAGTACTTTTACTATTTGGAATAAATAGTGGTGGAGCTATATTTATGTCACAATTTAATGGAAAAAAAGATAGTAAAAATATGAAAAAAGTATTAGGAATAGTATTAATAACAAGTTTTTTAGCAGGAATAATCTTTTTTTTATTTGTAACTTTTATACCGGATATTTTATTGAAAATATACACAAAAGATAATATAGTTGTTGATATAGGGGTAAGATATCTAAAAATAGTTTCTTTTTCTTATCTTTTTACAGCAATAAGTTTTGTTTATTCAGTACAACTTCGTACTATAAATAAAGCAAAACTAACTGTTTATTCAAGTTTTTTAGCTTTAATAATAAATATTACATTAAATTATCTACTTATTTTTGGTAAATTTGGATTTCCAAAATTAGGAATAGAAGGAGCAGCGATAGCAACAACAATAGCAAGAAGTTTAGAATGTATATTTATTGTATTTTTAGTTTATTATAATAAATATGTTTTTGCAGCAAAATTTAGAGAGATGATAGGATTTAATATTGTATTTGTAAAAAAATATTTTTTTACAACACTTCCAGTGCTACTAAACGAAATGATATGGTCATTTGGAATAGCAGCATATAACATAATATACGCTAGAATTAGTACGCAAGCAATAGCTTCTATAAATATAGTAGGAAGTGTTGAAAGAATCTTATTTGTATCTTTAATAGGGGTAGCTAGTGCAGCAAGTGTTATGGTAGGAGAAAAAATAGGTGAACAAAAAGAAGAGGAAGCATTTGAGTATGCAATAAATTTTATAAAATTAATTTTTATAATTGGAGTTATTTTGTCGATAATATTATATGGAATGACATTTTTCATTTTAGATTTATATAACATTTCAGAAAGTGTATATAGATATTCAAAGTATATAATGTATATTTTATGTTTTTCTTTACCTATGAAAGGGGTAAATACAGTAAATATAGTAGGAAATTTAAGAGCTGGGGGAGATACAAAACTTGCATTATATATTGATACAGGAGCACTTTGGTTAATTGGAGTACCATTATCTTTTATAGCTGCATTTTATTTTAAATTACCTGTATATTTAGTATATTTTGTTACATTTTTTGAGGAGATAACAAAAGCAATATTTGGTATAAAAAGAGTTTTTTCAAAAAAATGGATAAAAAATTTAGTAAAAGATATAGATTAATAAATATTTAAATAGAAAGGAAGATAAGTTTGCTTAAGTATCATGCTACATATAGAGAATTTTTTGATAATAATAAAGAATTATTAGAAAAAATATTAATAGAAATAAATAAAGATGATTTTACACCTAAAATGGAAAATATATTTAAAGCTTTAGAAACAGATTTATATAAAAATAAAGTTGTTATACTTGGAATGGACCCTTATCCACAAGAAAATGTAGCAACAGGACTTGCTTTTGAGGTATTAGCAGATTCATGGCAAGATAAAAAAGTAAATACATCATTAAAAAATATATTAAAGTTAATATATAAATCATATTATGGAGAAATATTATCAATTGATGATTTACGAAAAAAAATAGAAGATAGAGAGTTTAATATAGAAATTCCTGAAAAAATATTTAAAAATTGGCAAAAGCAAGGAGTATTATTACTAAATACTGCATTTACAACAAAATTAAATAAAGCTGGTTCGCATATAGATATTTGGGAAAAATTTACAATAAATTTATTAGAGTATATATCAAAAAAGAATCCTCAATTAATATGGTTTTTATGGGGAGGAAAAGCAAAAAAATATGAAAAATATATAACTAATAGTAAAAAAATATATTATTCTAATCATCCAGCAATTTGTGGACAGCTAGATAATCCAAAGGATTTTTTAAACTCTACATGCTTTTTAGAAACAAAAGATATAATAAAATGGATATAAAATATTTTTAAGAAAATTTTAAAATTTTTAATGTAAAAAAAGATTGTAAATAGAATTAAAATTTTTATTAAGGGGTGATGCAAAATGAAAAAAGTTACTATCACACTACTTTTTATGACTTTAGTTAGTTTAGTATCTTTTTCTGCAACAGATCAAGAAGAATTTGTAAAAGTAGCACAAAATCTTATGCCATCAATAGTAAATATAAGAACTAAAACAACTGTAAAACAAACTGTAGTTGATCCATTTGAACAATTTTTCTTTGGAGAATCAGCTCCAAGACAGATAGAAAGAGAAGGAAGCTCTTTAGGTTCAGGATTTGTAATTAGTGAAGATGGAGAAATAGTTACAAATAATCATGTAATTGAAGGTGCTTCAGAAATATTTGTAAAATTTGACAATAAAAAAGAATATGAAGCTGAAATAGTAGGAAAAGACCCAAAAACAGATATAGCGGTGTTAAAAATAATAAAGACAAAAGATAAATTTAAACCAGTAAAATTTGCTGATTCAGATTTTTTAAAAGTAGGACAATGGGCTATTGCAATAGGAAATCCATATGGTTTAAATAATACAATGACATTAGGAATTATTAGTGCAATAGGTAGAAGTGGATATGGAATAGAAAGAATAGAGGATTTTATTCAAACTGATGCTTCTATTAATCCAGGAAATAGTGGTGGACCTTTAATTGATATTTATGGAAATGTTATTGGAGTAAATACAGCAATAATTTCTAAAACAGGTGGAAATACAGGAATAGGTTTTGCAATTCCTTCAAATATAGTAAAAAAAGTAGTTGAAAGTATACAAAAATATGGTGAAGTTAGAAGACCATTTATGGGAGTTAGATTTCAACCAGATTTCACATCTAAAATGGCTGAAAGTATGGGACTAAAAGATGGTAAAGGAGCTCTTATAGCTGAAATAGTAGATGAGTCACCAGCAGCTGACGCAGGACTTATGAGAGGAGATGTAATTACAGCTATTAATGGAAGAGTAATAGAAACTTATGCAAATGCAATAGCAATCATTTCATCTTTTCAACCAGGAGAAGAAATATCAGTAACAATATTTAGAAAAGGAAAAGAAAGAAATATTACTTTAAAATTAGGTTCTAGAAGTGATGAAAGTTTAAATCCAAGTGAAGCAATATTAGGAATGCAATTAAGAACATTAAATGAAGCATTAAGAGATAAATATAAATACTCAGATACTAAAGAAGGAGTAGTAGTATTAAATGTAGATCCAACGTCACAAGCAGCTAGAATAGGAATAAAAGAAGGATATTTAATTGTAGAAATAAATAATACAATTGTAAAATCATTAAAAGATTTAAAACAAGTATATAATGCAATAGATAAAGGAGAAAATGTACTTCTTTATATTGAAAATCAAGATTTTGGAAGATACATTTTATTAAAAAAATAGATAAAAAAAACTTCCTTGCTTATGCAAGGAAGTTTTTAAGTTTAAAAAATATTTATAATTTAGTCATATTAATCAGTAAAGAAATCAAATATATTTTCAAGCATTGATGTTTCAGCTTTGAAAAATTCAGTATATTTGCATCTAGTACATGTAACAGTAGTAAATTTTTTATTTTGTACATCAAAAATTTTTGATAATCCACCACCTGTCATAGCTACAGTATCAGTTTCATATCCAGTATTTCCACATTTTGGACATTTATAATTTGTCATAGATACCCCTCCTAATATTTTGTTCTATGACCATTGTACTATATATTTATTTTTTTTCAAGTATTTTATTTATAGCTTCTCCTATTTCAGAAGTTTTAGCAGTTCCTCCTAAATCTGGAGTAAGAGTTTTTCCTTCTACTAATAATTCTTCTATTGCATCAAGAACTTTTTTACCCCAATCTTCATATCCAAAGAAATCCATCATTTGACTAACAGACCATATAGAAGCAAGAGGATTTGAGATCTCTTTACCAGCTATATCTGGTGCAGAACCATGAATTGGTTCAAACATTGAAGGGAATTCTTTTTCAGGATTAAGATTTGCACCAGCAGCAAGACCCATTCCACCAGCAATTGCAGCTCCAAGGTCAGTTAAAATATCACCAAATAGATTTGATGTAACTACAACTTCAAATCTTTTAGGATCTTTTACCATAAACATTGCAGCAGCATCTACAAGATATGAGTAAGTTTTAACATCTGGGTATTCTTTCCCTACTTCTTGAAATACTTCATCCCAAAATACCATAGAATAATTTAAAGCATTAGCTTTACTGATACTTGTAAGAGTTTTTCCTTCTTTTCTAGCTATTTCATAAGCATATCTTATAACTCTTTCTGTACCTTTTCTAGAGAATACTCCTGTTTGTAGTACTACTTCATTTGGTTTTCCTTTAAATAACCAATCACCAGCTCCAGCATATTCACCTTCACTATTTTCTCTTATAAATAGCATATCAATTTCTTCTCTTTTTACATCTTTTAAAGGACAAGGAGCTCCTTTTAATAATTTAACAGGTCTTATATTTATATATTGGTCAAAACCTTTTCTTATTCTTAATAATAAATCCCATAATGATATATGGTCAGGTACACCAGGAAAACCAACAGCACCAAGATAGATTGCATCAAAATTTTTAAGTATTTCCATACCATTCTCATCCATCATTTTACCAGTTTTTAAATAATACTCACATCCCCAAGGAAAAGTTTCAAATTCAAAAGATATAGAAGGTTCTAACTCTTCTATTTTTTTAAGTACTTTTATTCCTTCATTAATTACTTCTGTTCCTATTCCATCCCCAGGAATAACAGCTATTTTAAATTTCTTCATAGTCCTACCTCCAAAAATTGTATTGAGTAAATTATACAATAAAAAAACGAAAAATTCAAAATTAATTTTAAAAAATTTAGTTTAGAGTATAGATAAATTTTAATAAAATTTTAATTTTAAGTGTTTATAGTGGATTTTGGATAAATAGTAAGTAGTGAGAAGCGAGGAATTACACGAAGAACACAAAGATAGAAAATATAGAACCACAAAGGTAAAAAATTTGGGAACCACGAGATTTTCACAGATGAACACAAGATAAAAAAATTGGCAATGGCAAATGGACAATGGAAAATTAGTGAAAAGTAAGAAGGAGAAGAATTAAAATTTAGCCACGGAAAAACGCGGATTTATTTAGCACAAAGAAAAGAGAACACAAAGTAACACAAAGATAGAAAATATAGAACCACAAAGAAAAAGTACCCACGGGCACAACTTTCGGTATTTTTCTACGAAAAACACCTTAGCTTAACACTGATTATCACAAAATAAAAATTTGGTGTTTATCCAGTGCTTTCAAAAGAATTCTTAGTGGTCCTCAATGTTTTTCTTCGTGCCCTTTGTGTAACGAAAAATCTTGTATGTCATCTCGTGGTTTCAAAATTATGTAAACAAAAAAATATTGAGAGGAGATAGATTATGAATAATTATAATGAAAAAATACAAGAAATATTAAAAGAGATAAATAAAGTAGTAATTGGTCAAGATGAAATTATTAAGAAAATATTAATAGGAATTTTTATTGATGGACATATTTTATTAGAAGGATTACCAGGACTTGCAAAATCTCTTACAGTAAATAGTTTGGCTAAAATTTTTAATGTAGGGTTTAGTAGAATACAATTTACTCCTGATTTACTTCCTAGCGATATAATTGGGATGGAAATTTATGAGGAGGAAATAAAAGAGTTTAAAGTAAAGAAAGGACCTGTATTTTCAAATTTTGTTTTAGCAGATGAGATAAATAGAGCTCCAGCAAAAGTACAATCAGCTCTTTTAGAAGCAATGCAAGAAAGACAAATAACAATAGGGGATACTACTTTTAAGCTTGATAATCCATTTATAGTACTTGCTACACAAAATCCTATTGAACAAAACGGAACATATCCACTTCCAGAAGCTCAACAAGATAGATTTTTATTTAAATTAAAGATAGATTATCCTAAAAAAAATATAGAAAGAGAACTTATAGAAAGAATATCAAATGGGAATATACCTGAAAAAGTAGAACTTAAAACTTTAATTACTCCAAATGAGATAGAAGAAATAAAAAAAGAGATAGAAAAAGTATATATTAGTGATATATTAAAAGATTATATAATTGATATTATTTTTAAAACTAGAGAGAATAATAATTATATTGAATGTGGAGCGTCTCCTAGAGCTACAATTAGTATTTTAAAAGCATCTAAAGCAAATGCATATATAAGTGGTAGAGATTATGTATCTTTAGAGGATATTAGAGAAGTAGTATATGATATATTAAGACATAGAATTATATTAAGTTATGAAGCTGAAGTAGACAATATAACAGTAGAAAAAGTAATAGCTGATATTTTAAATAATGTAGAAATAAAATAGGAGAAAAATATGGCTAGTAAAGAGATTTTAAAAAAAATAAAAAAAATAGATATTAATTCAAAAATATTAAGTGAGCATCTTTTAATAGGAAAGTATCACTCAAAATTCAAAGGTAAAGGGTTAGAGTTTTCTAATATTAGAAAATATACTCCTGGTGATGATATAAGAGCTATTGATTGGAAAATAAGTAAGAAGCTTCAAAAAACATATATAAAAGAATTTATGGAGGAAAGAGAGCTTTCAATATATTTTTTAATAGATATATCAAATTCAAATATTTTACAAAATAGAAGAGAGTATATAGCTGAAATTGTAGGAACTATAGCTAATTCTGCTATAGAAAATGGTGATAAAATAGGCGCATATTTATTTACAAATAAAATAGAAAAAATATTAAAGATAGGAAATAGTAAAAAACATCTTTTAGCAATTTTAGATGATATTCTTACATATAAAAGTAAAAATAGAGATACAAATATAAAAAATTCTATAAATGAATTTTTAAGTTTGAAGTTGAAAAAAGGAGTAGTTTTTTTAATTTCAGATTTTTATGATGAAAATTATGAAAAAGAAATAAAAGTTTTATCTAAAAAACATGAGCTTATTTTAATTAGAGTATTTAATAAATCATTTGAAAATTTAGATAAAAATATAGTTTATAGATTTATTGATAGTGAAACAAATCAAGAAATTTTATATAAAAATAATAATGAAAATTTTGATATTAAATTAAATTTTAATAATTATATAGAACTTGAAGTTGGAGAAAATTATATACCAAAATTAATAAAATTATTTAATTATAGAGGTAGAAAATGAGAAAGATTTTTTTGAAATTTATTTTGATTTTTATAATAGTATTTAGTTCAACATTTGCTAATAATTATCATATAGGAGATATTATTAGATTAGAAATAAAAAATAGTAGTATTGAAGAGGTAAAAAAAGCATTTGAAAAATTTGAAATAGAAAAAATTGAAGAAAAAAACAATAAAATTTATATTGAATTTCGTAGCTTTGAAACAGGGAAAAAAGAGATAATTTTAGGAGATAAAAAGTTAATATTAAATATTGATACTACAATAACTGAAAATGATAAAGAACTTTATAATTTAAATAATGATAAAAATCTTAAATTAAAAAAAGTAAATAAACATTTTGAATATTATCTATTTTATTTGATTTTTATATTAAATATATTTTTATTAATAAAAATATTTATTAAAAAAAGAAATAAAGAAAAGAATATAGATATAAGAGAAATTATTAAAAAAGAGAATGATTTTAGAAAAATAAATTATGAATTTAAAAAATATATTGATAGAAAATATAATACAAAATTTTTAAAAGGGATATATAATAATAGTTTTGATGAAGAAATAGAGGAATATTTAAAAGATATAGATAATTTAATTTTTAAAGGTGAAAAAATAGATATAAAAGAGTATAAAAATAAAGTATTAGAATACATAGATATTATTAAGGAGAAAGAAAATGTTTAAGCATTTTTATTTGTTATTAGGAATTATACCATTTTTTATTATATATTTTTATAAAAAAGAGAATGCAATAAAATTTCCAAGTATAAAAATTTTTAAAACAAGTATAAATAACAAAAAATATAAAATAGGAGATTATTTAATATTAACATCTTTGGTTTTTCTATTTATTGCATTAGCTAGACCAATAGAAAAGAAAGTAGATAAAGTAGAAAAAAAGGGTATTGATATAGCACTTTTACTTGATATATCTCGAAGTATGTTACAAGAAGATATAAGACCAAATAGACTAGAAAAAGCAAAAGAGGTTTTAGAAAATTTTGTAGATAGTAGAAAAAATGATAGATTTGCACTTTCTGTATTTGCAGCTACAGCTTATACAAGGATACCACTTACATTTGATTATGATATTATAAAAAACTCTATAAAAGATATAAGTGTAGATGATATTTCAAATAATAGAGCAACAGCAATAGGTGTAGGATTAGTTAATGCTATTAATAGATTAAAAAAAAGTGAAAATAAAAGTAAAATAATTATATTAATAACTGATGGAGAGAATAATTTTGGAGATGTTTCTCCAGAAGCAGCTCTTAATATTGCTAAAAAATTAGGAATAAAAATATATACAATAGGAGTAGGTGGAGAATATCTTAAAATAAACAGTATTTTTGGTAGTCAAATAGTAAAAAATACAGAAATAGATGAAAAATTACTTTTAAAAATGGCAAAAGAAACAAATGGTAAGTTTTATAGAGCTAGAGATGAAAAAGAGTTTGAAGAAATTTTTAAAGATATTGATAAATTAGAAAAAACTAAAATAGAATCAAATCAATTTATTCAATATAAAGAAAGATATTTTATATTTGATTTAATAGGTTATATATTATTGATTTTAGGAATAATATTTAAATATTTTATCTATATAATTATTCCATAAGGAGAGAACAATGGAGTTTATTAATAAAAAATTGATTTATTTAATACTTTTAAATATTTTGATAATTATAATATATAGTATTGGTAGCAAAAAAAGAATAAATGCTAAAAAGAGATTAAATTTAAATACAGAAACTATTTTAGAAATATTTAAAGGAGTTTTATATTTTATAATTTTAAATCTAATAGTTATATCGTTAATGCAACCAAGAAAATTTGATAAAGAGGTAACAGTAAAATCTAAATCAAATAATATATTTTTCTTAATAGATATTTCAAAATCTATGTTATCAAAAGATATATTACCAAATAGATTAGAAATGGAAAAAAATGTAATAAAAAAAATTATAGAAAATTTATCAGGTGAAAAAGTGGCTTTTGTTCCTTTTTCTAGTGGAGCATATATACAGATGCCACTTACAAATGATTATGATATGGCAAAAATGTTTTTAGATGTTATAGATAGTGAACTTATATCTAGTGGTGGAACTGATATAAAAGATGCATTAAACTTAATAAAAAATAAAATTACAAATAAAAATGATATTATAATTATCTTAAGTGATGGTGGAGATGAAAAAATAGATATAAAAGAGGATTATAATATTTTTTCTGTTGGAATTGCGACAGGAAAAGGAGGAACAATACCAAATATTATAAATGGAAAAGAAAATGGTTTTATAAAAGATAAAAATGGAAATATTGTTATTACTAAATTAAATAAAAATAATTTAAAAAATATATCAAAACAATATTTCGAATATTATGAAATAGATAATATTATAAACAGTATTAAAAATATGAAAAAACAAGATAGAGAAGATAAAATTAGATATTATAAAGAGTATTATCAATATTTTTTAGGAAGTGCATTATTATTACTTTTAATAATATACATATTTGAATATAGGAGAAAAGTATGAAAAAGTTACTTTTAATAGGATTATTAATATTAAATATATTTTTATTTATTAAAATATTTAATGAGAATATAGTTGATTTAGAAAAAGATTATACTTTAATAAAAAATAGTAAAAAATTAATAAAAGAAAAAAATTATAGTGAAAGTTTAAAAGAATATGAAAAACTAAAAACAGATTATTATAAAAATAGAGTAATTTATAATAAAAATATATTAAATTTTTTAAATAAAGATTATGAAAAATTAATAAAAGAAAATAGTAAAAATAGTATTTTATTATTTAATCAAGGGTTAAGTTATAAATTTTTAGGAGATAAAGAGAATAATTTAGATAAAAAAATAGAATTTTATAAAAAATCATTAAATATATTTAAAAATCTAATAAAACAGTATGAAAAAATAGATGAAAATAATATTAATATAGTAAAAAATTATGAAATAGTATCAAGATTATTAAAAAATACAGAAAAACAAAAAGAAGAACAAAAAAACAATAAACAACAGCAAGATAAACAAAGCAAAGAAAATAATGAAAATAAGCAAAATTCAAATAAAAATAAACAATCTAATAATAATCAAAATAATTTAGAAAATCAAAATAATCAAAATAAATCTCAAGCAGAACAAGAAAATAAACAAGATAATAAAGAACAAGAAAATAATAAACAAAATCAAGTAAGTAATGAGGAAAAAAAAGAAAGTCAATCTAGTACTCAAAATCAAGAAAAACAAAATAAACAAAATAAACAAAATAATCAAATAAATGAAGAAATATTAAAATATTTAGAAAATTTAGATAAAAATCAAAAAAATGATTTGAAAAATAATTTTAATATATTAAATCAAAATCAAGAAAACCAAGAAAATAATTGGTAAAGAGGTGAAAAATGCTAAAAAAATTAATATTAATATTTTTTTTAATACAATATATAAGTTTTGCAGAAATAATATTAGATGTTAGTGATACAACTGTATCATTAAATCAAGCTTTTAATTTAAGTGTAATATTTAAAAATGAAAAAGATAAAAAATTTGAAATAAATGGAATAGATAATTTTAAAATATTAAGTACATCAACACAAAGTAATACATCTATAATAAATACTAAAGTTACAAAAGAGAAAATTTATAATTATAAATTATTATCTTTAAAAGAAGGTGAATTTAAACTTTCATTAAAAAAATTAAATAGTAATGAAGTAATTATAAAAGTAAGTAGTAATATTAGTAATACAAATCAAGAAAAAGAGATATTTTTTAAAAACATTGAATTAAAAGATAATTATTATTATGGAGAAAAAATAGTTTTTGAAAATCATTTAATTTCTAAAAAAAATATTAATGGATTAAATATAGTATCACAAGATGACTTTTCTAATTTTTCTAAAAAAGATATGACACCAAAAAATTATGATGCAAAATATACTAGAGTAGATGGAGAAAAAGCTATAGATTTAACAATACAAAAATATATATTAACACCTATTCAAAGTGGAAAATTTGAAATAAACCCTACAGTATTAGAAGTAACAACACCTTCTTTAGATAGTTTTTTTGATAAAAATGAATATGTTTCTTCAGAAAAAAAAGTTGTAAATATTTTACCTTTACCAGAAAATAATAAACCACAAAATTTTTCTGGAATAGTTGGAGATTTTAAAACGGAATATAAATATGAAAAGCAAAATAATAATATTGTATTAAAATTAAAGATAAGAGGTGAAGGAAATCTAGATTATTTAGATAATATAAATATAAATTCAAATGATTTTAATATATTTCAATCAATAAAAAATAATAATGAAATTATAACTAATGGTAAAAACTTTGTAGAAAAAGAATTTGAAATAATATTTATTCCAAATAAAAATGGAGAATTAAAAATATCTGAAATAAAAATTCCATATTTTAATATTAATAAAAAAGATTATGAAAATTTAGTTATTAATGAAAAAATATTTAATATTACAGATATTAAAGAGGAGATAAATAAAAATACTGAATTAATAAAAAATAATAGTGAAACTCAAGAAAAAATAAATAAAAATAAAGAAATAAAACCAGAAAATAATATAACATATAAAAATATTGAAATAAAACAAATTGAGAAAAAGGATAGTTATAAACTGTATTTTTATATTTTATTAATATTAAATATTATTTATATTTTATTTAAGATAATATTTTTTATTTTAAATAAAAAATATAAAATAGAAAAAAAAGAACTAAAAAATTTAAAAAATTCTAAAAATATAAAAGAGTTTTATAATAACTATATAGTATTTATAAAAAATAAATACAATATTAATTTAAAAAATGCAAGAAAAATTGATTTAATAGATATAAATAAGGAGATATTAGAAATCTTTGAAATATTAGAAGAAAAACTAATAAAAAAAGAAAAACTTAAAAAAGAAAAAAAATAAATTTTATAAAAAAAATAAAAAAATTTGCAAATAATTAAAATTCATTTATAATAGTATTAGGAATAAGTGAAGAGGTGTAAAGATGAAAAAAATATTAATAATATTATTTGCAATATTTTCAATAAATATATATTCTAATGAAAACAAAAAAATAGGAGTTGCTCTTGCAGGTGGAGGTGGAAAAGGATTTTTTCATATAGGAGTATTAAAAGTCCTAGAAGAAGAAAAAGTACCTATTGATTATATAACAGGAAATAGTATAGGTGCTATTATAGGTTCTTTATACTCTATTGGCTATACAGCTAAGGATTTAGAAAATATAGTTACAATAATAGATTGGCAAACTATTTTTGACGACACACCATCTCGAAAAGAGAAACCAATGGATGGAAAAAATTTTTCTGATAAATATGCGCTTGTAATGCCATATGAAAAAAATAGAGTAAAAACTCCACAAGGAGTTTTTTATGGTGAAAAAATTTATTTAACATTAAAAGAACTTATGTGGAATGCAAGATATGTAAAAGATTTTAATGAATATCCTATACCGTTTAGAGCTATAGCAACTGATTTAATTACAGGAGAGCCTATTGTATTTTCTAAAGGAGATTTAGCAAAAACTGTACATGCAAGTATGGCAATTCCATCAATATTTGTTCCTGTAAGAATAAACGGGAAACTTTATTGTGATGGACTAGTATCTAGGAATTTTCCTGTAAGTGATGTAAAAGAAATGGGAGCAGATTATGTAATAGGAATAAATATTTCTGAACAAGAAGATGAAATAGAGAATTTATCAGTATTAGGAATATTAAATCATATTGTTTCATATAGAGGATTTGATTCGACAAAAAAAGAAAGATTATTAGCAGATTTACTTATAGAAACAGAAGAATTAAAAAAATATTCACCAACTGATTATTCAAAAGCAAAGGAACTTATAGCTCTTGGAGAAAAAATAGCTAGAGAACATATTGATGAAATAAGAAAATTATCAAATCCAGAAAAATTTGAAAAATTACAAAAAAGAAAAAAAGAATTCTTAAGACAAGTAGAAAACAATTATAAAGAATTAAATTATGTATCTAAAGTAGAAATAAGGGGATTAAAAAAGATACAACCAGAACTTATTTATACAATACTTTTTAAAAATGTTCCATTTTATATAACAAAAGAGGAAATGTTTGAAAAAATAAAAAAAATATATGCTACTCAACAATTTTATAAAGTATATTTTGAATTTGAAGGTGAAAAATTAATTATAGAAGTAGAAGAAAGAGCAGCAAATTATCTAAGAATCGGTTTTAATATTAATAGTTATACAGGAACAAAATTATTTTTAAGTACTGATATAAATAATTTTAATTTAAAGGGGTATAAAACTGTCATAGAAACTGAAATATCAGATACACCAATGGCAAGTTTATCTCATTCATTTTTTTATGGAATAAGAAATAAATATGGAATGAGAGCAAAGTTAAAATATAAATCTGATAAATTTAATTATGAAAATGAACAATATAAAGTAGAGTTATCTAATATAGATAATTTTATAGGAACAATAAGTACACCATATTTTGATGGTGGAATAGGATTTGGAGTAGATTTTTTTAATACAGATTATAATAATGAGAACATCGAGTTTAAGTCTTCATATTTTTATTATATTTTTAGATATGATGATTTAGATAAAGATAATTATCCTGAAAAAGGTCAGCAATTACTTTTGGATAATAGATTAAATATAGACATATTTAATGACGGGAATGAAGTAAGACCTAATAAATTTGAGTTAAATTATAAAAATTATATTTCAATTATTAAAGAAAGTTTAACTTTAATAAATGAATATTCTTATTATGATTTAAAAACAGAAACTGATAATATTGGAGATATAAAATATTATTGTAGAGTAGGTAGCATAGATGATAGAGAAAATTTAGAATTTTATGGGCTAAAAAAAGATGCAATAGTAACTAAAAACATAGCAGTTTATAGATTAGGGTTACAAAAAAAATTAAATAGCTTAACTTATTTAATAGGGAAGATAAATTTTGGGAATTATAAAGATGAAAATTTAGAAAATCAATTTATTAGAGGATATGGAATTACTTTAGGATATAGAAGTATAGTAGGGCCTTTAAATCTAAGTGTTACTAATAATGCTTTAGATTCAGGAAGTTTAGTTCAATTTAATTTTAGATTTGAAATATAAAATAGGGAAATAAATTAATTTCTATTACAAACAAAAACGAGTTCTTTAAAATTAGGAACTCGTTTTTCATTTATTTAATTATAATAAGATACTTTATATTTGTTTTTTAATTTTTTAATAGCAATTATTTGAATTTGTCTTATTCTTTCTCTTGTTAAATTAAGCATATCACCAATTTCCTCAAGTGTATGAACTTGTTCATTAAATAAACCAAATCTATATATAATAACAATTTTTTCTTTTTCACTTAGTTTATTAAGTTGTTCCCATAGCTCATAATATTCATATTGAGTAAGAAGATTTTCCTCTAAATAGTTTTCATCAGCTACCATACTATGAAGCTCAACATTATCTTGAAAAGAATCTTCTAGAGAAACAAAAGACTGATTTGTTAAATCAATATATTTTTCAACATCTTTTAATTTCATTTCTAATTCATCAGCAATTAATTCTAAAGAAGGAATTTCTTGAGTTTCTGATTTATATTTTTGAATAAATTTTGATATTTTAGAAATATTATCATGGACATATGCTGGATATCGCATAGCACCTTTTGTAGTGGAAAGCGCTCTTAATATAGATTGTTTTATCCACCAAGTTGCATAAGTAGAAAATCTTCTACCTAAATCTGGATTAAATTTTTCAACAGCTTTAATAAGTCCAATATTTCCTTCTTGTATAAGGTCTGGTAATGATAAACCATATCCAAAATATTTTTTTGCAACACTAACAACTAATCTTAAATTTGAATTTATAAGTTTTTCCCTAGCTTCATTTGACCCTGCTAAAGCCCTCTTAGATAATTGATATTCTTCCTCTTTAGTTAATAATGGATAATAACTAATGTCTTTTAAATACTCTGAGATATACATTATACCCTCCCTAACTTAAATATAAAACTTTGTTTTTCATAATCCCATACTTATTATATGCTAAAAATTAAAAAATCCTTTTTTATTTATAGAAATTTTTTATTTTTTATGTTAAACTTTAATACAGTAGGAGGATTAATTATGGTAATTTTAGGAATAGACCCAGGTACGGCAATAGTCGGTTTTGGAATAGTTGAGTACATAAATAAAACATTTACTGTTTTAGATTATGGATGCATATATACAGAAAAGGATATGGAAATGCCTAAAAGATTAAATATAATTTATGAAGAATTAAATAATTTAATAAAAAAATATAAACCAGAGTACATAGCTATTGAAGATATATTTTATTTTAAAAATAATAAAACTGTTATTTCAGTAAGTCAAGCAAGAGGTGTTATATTACTTTGTGCTGAACAAAATAATCTAAAAATTTCTGCATATACACCTCTTCAAGTGAAAATGGGAATAACAGGATATGGAAGAAGTGAAAAAAAACAGATACAAAAAATGGTACAAAGAATTTTAAAATTGAAAGAGATTCCAAAACCAGATGATGCAGCAGATGCATTAGCTATAGCAGTTACTCATATAAATGAATTAAATTCAAAATTATCTATGTATAGTAATAATATAAGTGTAAAAAAAATTAAAAATATACCTAACAAAATAACAGCAAGTGAATTCAAAAATCTTTTTGCAGGAGAAAAAAAATGAGAAAAATTCCTTTAAGATTAAGATTATTTATAATAAGTACAGTCTCAATTTTTTTATTTATACTATTAAATGGAATAACAGTGTCTTCATATTTAGAAAAAGTATTTAATAAATTTCAAGCAAACTTAAGAACAGAAGCAGCAAATAATTTAAATAAAAAACTTTTATCACAATCAAAGGCATTAGAAATTGAATTAAATAATAAAAAAGAAAAAGGAATATTATTATTAAATAGTTTATCTAATAATTCAGAGTTTTTAAAAGAAGTATATAAAAATTTAGGTGATACTACATTAGAAAAAAATATTGAAAATACAATAAAAAAAGAAAATATTTCTTTAAAATTATATGAAGAGATTAAACTTGTTTATGATGTTGATACAAAAAATAAAGAGCTATATAATAATTTAATAAAATTAAAAAATAAAGAGATTACTTATTATAGTAATTATTTTAATGAAGAGGATTTTTTTGGAATAAAAACTTATAAAGCTATTTTTTATAATGATAAATTTTTGGGATTTTTATTATATAAAGCAAACTTTATAAGTTTTTTTGCAAAAGAATTATCTAATTTAATTCAACTTGAAATCACTTTTTACAAAGATAAAAAAGTATATTCTACTAGTTTATCTCCTTTTATATTTTTTGAGAAAAAATGGGATATAAAAGATAATGAAAATATAGAAACAAATTTTTTAGAAGTACCTGTAAAAAATTATGAACTCGATAATAAAATATATAAATCAGCATTTTATCCTATAAAAGATAATGAAAATAATACTATTGGAATGATAGCAGTTAGTGTAAATTATAGTGAATTTGAAAATTTATTTAGTAAAATTAATGATGATAAAGGATTATTAATAAAAAATTTTAAAGGAACAATGTTAAAGTTTACTGTATTCTTTTTATTAATATCACTTTTAGTAGTGTATATTTTTATAACTAGAGTTTCAAAACCAATTAAGGAGATACTTGAAACTATACAAATAGTAAATGAAGGAAATTTAAATAAAAAAGCAAAAGTTTATAAAGATGAACAATTTGGAGAGATTGCTAAAAATTTAAATCAGTTAATAGATAATTTAAAAAGTGTAGAAAAAATAAAAAGAGAGTTTTTAACAAGAAATTTAAATGAATTAAAAACACCAATAAGTGGAATAATAGGGATATCTGATTCATTGTTAAATAATGATTTAGGAAATCTAAATACTATTCAAAAAGAAAATGTAAAAATTATAAATGAAAACGCTGAAAAATTATCAAATATAGTTAATAAAATAATGGATTTTTCTATATATAATAAAAAAGAAAAAATATTAGAATTAAAAACAATAAACATAAAAAAAATAATAGATGAAAATATAATTAATATTTCTAATTATTATAAAAAAACAAATTTAGATATAAAAAATTATATTTCAGAAGATAAATCACATATTATGGGAGATTATAATAGTGTTTATCAAATATTTAGTAATTTAATTGAAAATGCATATAAATATACAGATAGTGGTTCGATAATAATAGATGCAAAAGATTTTGCAGATATGGTAGAAATAAATATAATCGATACAGGGAAAGGGATAAGTCAAGAAAAATTAAATAGAATATATGGAAGTTTTAAAAATGATATAGGTTATGAAGGAATAGGATTAGGAATAGTAAATAAATTAGTTAATTTACATGGTGGTAAATTAGCAATAGATTCAAAACTAGGAGAAGGAACAACAGTAAGTGTAACATTTAGAAAAAGTTATGAGAAATTTGCTAATAAAAATAATAGTATTGCTAAATTAAAAGAGTTGATAGAAGCAAATAATTTAACTAAAACAAATAAATTTTCTCCAAAAATATTAATATTTGATAATGATTTTTTAAACGTACAAGTAATAATGAATTATTTAATAGGAACAAACTATTATTTAAATGTAGTGGAGACAAAAGAGGAGCTTTTTAGAGAGATTAATATAAATGATTATGAATTAGTTATAATGGATTCTTCTGTTCTTGGATTTGAAGGATATGATATTTTAAAAAAAATAAGAAGAAGATTTTCTATTTTTAAACTTCCTATAATAATAATTTTTCCACAAAATAGTGTAGTGGGAATATCAAAATATTTTGAAAATGGGTTAAATGAGTATATAGAAAAACCAGTGTATAAAGAAGAATTTATTAGAAAAATAGATTCTATGTTAAAACTTAAAAATTCTCTTGAAGAGGTATTAAATGTAAATCAAAAATATAAAAAAGAAAAAGAGGAAAGATTAGTAGCGGAAAATTTAAAAAACATACATACAGAACTTACATCAACTTTAGATATAAAAGAGATATTTAGTATTTTATTTAAAAAAATAAAATATTTATTTGATTATGAAAGTGGAATGGTTTTATTAAAAGATAGTGATAGATATAGAGTAGTTTTCCAAGATAAAGCATTAAAATCATCAGAAAAAAATGCTAGGTTATTTAAAAGTAGATATTTAGACCCAATAACAAATAAAAAAAGAATAATGATATTAAGTGAATTTAAATGTAAAAAATATTTTGGAGAAGGAGTAAAATCAGCAATAGTTATACCTACTGTATATGGAAATAATCATAATTGTGCAATAATATTAAAAAGTAGTAATAAAAAACATTTTATGAAATTAGAAAAAGATAAAGTAGATGCATTGTTTTATCAAACAAATATAGCCCTTAAAAATGCTGCTCTTTATCAAGAAGTTGAAGAAAAAAATAAAGCTTTAAAAGATTTAATTGAAAAAATAAAAACAATTGAAAAATTAATTTCAGTTGTGTATAATGAAAAAGATAAAAATACAGCAATTTACTATAATTTACTAATTATTATTAATCAATTAGGATTAAATTATAAAGAAGGATATTTTTTTGAATATAAAAAAGATTTAAATATATTAGACTGTAAAAGCTATTATTATAATGTAAATGTAGTGTCTGAAGATACAGAATCTAATATAATAGAACATGAATTATGGTCTAAAAATTTAAAAATTCCATTAACAATAAAAAATGCTATAACAGATTCTTTTAATGAAAATAAAGAGTATTATTTAGAAAAATTAAATAGTAAAAATAATATGTTAATTGAAAATTTAGAAAATATAACAATACTTCCAATTAATTATGAAAATATAAAATATGGAGTGCTAGTATTAGAAGGAAATGGATTAAAATTAAATATTAATGAAGAAGAAAAAGAGATATTAAAAATATTTAGTTTAAATCTTGGAATATACCTTCATACACGTAGTTTAGAAGAAAACAACCTTAAATATGAACAAATAAAAACAATGGGGAAATTTGCACAGTCAATAGTACATGAACTTCGTACTCCACTTGTTGGGATAAAAGGCTTTGTTTCTATTGTAAAATCAAAATTTGATAAAGTACAATCAGATGATAAAATAAATATGTATTTAGCTGGCATAGAAAAAGAAACAGAAAGAATACTAGATGTAGTAAATCAAGTAGTAAATTTAGTAGATTATGATAATAAAAAATATGATTTTAAAGAAGAAAATATAAAAAATATTTTTGAAGAGGTACTAGAAAATTTTAAAAGTGAAATTAAAGAAAATGAATTAATAGTAAATATATCATTAATAGATAAATATTATTCTATTGATAAAGTAGAGTTTAAAAAAGCAATAACACATATTTTAAAAAATTCTATTGAAAATGTAGATTTTGGAAAAATCCATAATACATTAAATATAAAAATGGAATCAATGGATAAATTTGATAGAATTATAATAGAAGATAATGGAGTAGGTATAAAAAAAGATATATTAGAAAATATATTTAGACCACTTGTTTCTACGAAACTTCAAGGAACAGGATTAGGTTTAACATTAGCAAAATCAATAATAGAAAAACATAATTTTGAGCTTTTTATAGTGTCAAAATATATGCAATATACAAAAGTAATAATACAAATTCCTAAAAATTTAGAAAGGTGAGAAGAATGAATATAGTTTTATTAGAACCAGAAATACCATACAATACAGGAAATATAGGAAGAACATGTGTTCTTACAAATACAAATCTACATCTAATTAAGCCATTAGGATTTTCTTTAGATGAAAAACAAATTAAAAGAGCAGGACTTGATTATTGGAAAGATGTAAAATTATATATTCATGATAGTTTAGAAGAGTTAATAGAAAAAAATCAAGATTCAAATTTTTATTTTGCTACAACTAAAACAAAACAAAAATATAGTGATGTAAAATATAATAAAAATGATTTTATAGTATTTGGTCCTGAATCAAGAGGAATTCCAGAAGATATATTAAATAAATACAAAGAGAATAATATAACTATTCCAATGACTCCTATAGGACGTTCATTAAATTTATCGAATTCTGCAGCAATTATTTTATATGAAGCACTTAGACAAATTAATTTTGACTTTTCTTAAATATAGGAGAATAATGTGAAGAAAAAAAAATAATTTTTTATTTATTATTAATTTTACTTTTTATAACAATTAAATTAATATTTAAAGTCAATTATTATGAAGAGGTATATTTTTATTCAAAAAAATACAATATAGAAGATAAATTAGTATTAGCTATAATAAAAGTAGAGAGTAATTTTAATGAAAATGCAATTTCTTATAAAGGAGCAGTAGGGCTTATGCAAGTAATGCCTTCTACTGCTAGTTGGATAACTAAAAAATATAATTTTAATAGAGAATATGACTTACTTTCTCCTATTGATAACATTGAGATAGGAATAATGTACTTATCTTATTTAAATAAAAAATTTAATGGGGATCTGCAAAATGTATTAATAGCATATAATGCAGGTTCACAAAGAGTATATAATGATAAATGGAAAGATATTAAAGAAACAAAATTTTATATTTATAAAGTAAAAATTTCTTACTTTTTTTATAAATATATTGTTTGATTTTATTTTAAAGTATGATATAATGAATCATTGGGGGTATGTTTGTGAATAGAATAGCAACCTTGTCTATCTTTATTGAAAACAGAGATAGTATAGAAAAAGTTAATAATATTTTATCAGAATATTCTGAAATAATTATCTCAAGAATGGGTATTCCTTACAGAGAAAAAAGAATATCTGTAATTGTATTAATACTTGATGGAAGTAACGAAGAAATAGGAGCACTTTCTGGTAAAATAGGTAATTTAAATCGTGTATCAGTAAAAACAGCAATGAAAAAATAGTTGTTAAATAATATTAATTATAGATTAGGCGGCAATTAAAATTTATTAATAAAAGTTCCTGATTACAAGGAGTAATCTAAGTAAAAGGGAAGGTATAATAATTAAAAATATTTATATTTTTTGTTTACCTTCCTCTTTTTTAAAGTGGAAGCTTTTTTATTTTATGGAGGGAAATATGAATAAAGAATTATTAGGAACAACATGGCAAGAAGAAGTAAAAGCAGAAAGTTTTGTAAATGAAGAGTTACTTGAATCATTATTAGTAGAAACACAAAATCCTACTGAAGAAGAATTTAGAGCTGTAATGGAAAGAGCAAAAAAACAAGAGAGATTAACTCTTCGTGAAGTATCAATTTTATTAAATACTGAAGATGAAGAAAAAATCCAAGAAATTTTTCATTTAGCAAAATCAATAAAAGAAAGAGTATATGGAAATAGAGTTGTGTTATTTGCACCACTTTATCTAGGAAATAAATGTACAAATTTATGTACATATTGTGGATTTAAAGCTACAAACCAAGATACAATAAGAAAAACACTTTCATTAGAAGAAGAAAGAAAAGAGATAGAGGCTTTAATTGATGAAGGGCATAAAAGACTTATACTAGTATATGGAACACATCCTGATTATAAAGCAGATTATATAGCAGAAACAGTAAAATTAGCTTATTCAATAAAAAATGGTAATGGAGAAATAAGAAGAGTAAATATAAATGCAGCTCCACAGACAATAGAGGATTATAAACTTATAAAAGAAGCTGGAATAGGGACATATCAAATATTCCAAGAAACATATCATGAAGAAACATATAAAAAAGTACATATTGCAGGAGAAAAATCAAATTTTAAGTGGAGACTTTTTGGATTAAGTAGAGCAATGGAAGCTGGACTTGATGATGTTGGAATAGGAGCACTATTTGGTTTATATAATTGGAAATTTGAAGTATTAGGACTTATGCAACATGTAGAACATTTAGAAAGAGAGTATAATGTAGGACCTCATACAATTTCATTTCCTAGATTAAAAGAAGCAAATGGATTATTAAAAAATGAAAAATATTTAGTTAATGATGATGAATTAAAAAGAATAATAGCAATATTAAGACTTGCAGTACCATATACAGGACTTATTCTTACAGCTAGAGAAGAGCCAGAATTAAGAAGAGAGTGTATGGAGCTTGGAGTATCACAAATTGATGCAGGTACTCAAATAGAACTTCAAGGATATTCAAAGCATAAACGTGACCAAGATTTAAAAAGAGAACAATTTAAAATAGGTGATAGTAGAAGTCTTGATGAAGTAATGAGAGAGCTTATGCAAGGTGGATTTACTCCTTCATTTTGTACGGCTTGTTATAGATTGGGTAGAACAGGAGAACATTTTATGGAATTTTCAAAACCAGGATTTATCCATAATTTCTGTACTCCAAATGCAGTTCTTACATTAGCTGAATATTTAGAAGATTATGCTAGTGAAGAAACTAAAAAAGTTGGATATGAATTAATAGAAAAAGAGATTGATAAATCAAATGTAAAAGCTGATATAAAAGCGACATTAAAAGAAAAATTAGGAAAAATAAAAACTGGTCAAAGAGATTTATACTATTAGGAGAAAAGTATGAATTATAGAATAGAAAAAGATAGTTTAGGACAAGTTGAGATAGAAAATAATAGATATTATGGAATTAATACTAAAAGAGCATTAGAAAATTTTACTCATAAAGGGAAAAAA
Source organism: Fusobacteriales bacterium (assembly GCA_020063625.1). Classification (GTDB taxonomy): domain Bacteria; phylum Fusobacteriota; class Fusobacteriia; order Fusobacteriales; family Fusobacteriaceae; genus Hypnocyclicus. The sequence continues at coordinate 9,424 of JAICDD010000005.1, read as the reverse complement.
GTAAATATAGAGATTATTAAATCATTAGCTATTGTTAAAATGGCAGCAGCTATATCAAATAATAAAATTAATAAATTAGAAAAAAATATAGCAGATTTAATAGTTGAAGCATGTAACGAGATATATAATGGAAAATATGATAATGAATTTCCATTATATGCAATACAAGGTGGAGCAGGGACTTCAATTAATATGAATATTAATGAAGTAATTGCAAACATAGTACTAGAAAAAATGGGATATGAAAAAGGAAAGTATGAGATAGTAAATCCTATTGAACATATAAATTTATCTCAATCAACAAATGATGTTTTTCCTACAGCAGTGAAAATAAGTGTAATAAGAATCCTTAGAGAATTAATAAATGAAGTAATGAAATTGCAAGAAGTTTTACAAGAAAAAGAAGCAGAATTTGCTAATATATTTAAAATAGGAAGAACACAATTTCAAGATGCAGTACCAATTACTGTAGGAGCAGAGTTTTCAGCTTATGCAGAATCAGTATCTAGAGATAGATGGAGATTATATAAAATAGAAGAAAGAATAAGAAGAATAAATATTGGTGGAACAGCAATAGGAACAGGAGTTGGAGCAAGCTTAAAATATAGATATTATGTAAGTGAAGAGCTTAAAAGACTTACAGGTTATGGATTAGCTAGAGCAGAAAATCTAATAGATGCTACACAAAATCTTGATGTTTTTGTAGAAGTATCTAGTTTGTTAAAAACTCTTGCTGTAAACTTAAATAAAATGGCAAAAGATTTTAGAATATTATCTAGTGGTCCAAATGCTGGATTAAATGAAATTAATTTACCAAAATTACAAATAGGTTCTAGTATTATGCCAGGTAAAATAAACCCTGTAGGACCTGAATTTATTCAGCAAATATATTTTAAAATTGTAGGAAATGACCTTACTTTAACAATGGCTTGTGCAGATGGAGAGTTAGAATTAAATGCTTTTACTCCAATAATAGCAGAGTCTATATTAGAATCAATAGAACTTTTAAGAGATGGAATAAAAGTATTTACAGAAAAAGTTGTAAAAGGAATAACTGTAAATGAAGATATTTGTAAAAAATATTTAGAAAATAGTTTAACTAAAGCTACAGAGCTCATTGATAAATTTGGATATGAATTTTTATCAGAAATTTTAAAAGAAAGTAATAAAACTGGAAAACATTATTTAGATATTTTAAAAGAAAAAAATTTAATATAAAAAGAGTGGAAATTTCCACTCTTTTTATATTAAACAGTTGTTTTTTTGATATTCCAGATTTCATCAGCATATTGTTGAATAGTTCTATCAGATGAGAATTTTCCACTATTAGCAATATTTAACCAAGCTTTTTTAGCCCATCCTAATTCATCTCTAAATGCTTTATCTACTCTTAATTGAGCTTCTCTGTATGAAGCGAAATCTTTTAATACATAATATTGGTCAGGTCTATTACCATCAGCACCATACATTAATGAGTTGTATATTTCAGTAAATATACTTCTATCATCAGAGAAAGTACCGTCTAATAATTGTTCCATAACTTTTTTAAGTCCAGGTACACTGTTGTATTCATTCCAAGGATTGTATTCTCCAGTTGAATTTAAAGTAGCAACTTCATCAGAAGTTAATCCAAAGATAAAGTTATTTTCTATTCCAGCTTCTTCAACTATTTCAACATTGGCACCATCCATAGTTCCAATAGTAGGAGCACCATTTATCATAAATTTCATATTTCCTGTACCTGATGCTTCTTTTCCAGCAGTAGAAATTTGTTCAGATAAGTTTGCAGCTGGGAATAATTTTTCAGCAACAGATACTCTATAATTTGGTACAAATACAACTTTAATTTTTCCTTTAATATCAGGATCATTATTTACTTTTATAGCTACTGCATTTATTAATTTAATAATTTGTTTTGCTCTTTTATATCCAGATGCAGCTTTAGCTCCAAATATAAATGTTCTAGGAGCTATATCTAAATCAGGATTAGCTTTTAAGTTGTTATATAAATCAATTATATGTAATACATTTAATAATTGTCTTTTGTATTCATGTAATCTTTTTATTTGTACATCAAATAATGAATCAGGATTTATATAAATTCCTAAAGTATCTAAGATATATTTTGCAAGTTGTTCTTTTTTAGTATGTTTAATTTTTATAAATTCTTTAAGAACTTTTTCATCATCAGCATATTTTTCTAATTTTTTAAGTTCTGATAAATCAGTAATCCATTTATCACCTATTAATTTTGTAATTAATTCTGATAATTCAGGATTAGATTTTAATAACCATCTTCTTTGAGTTACACCATTTGTTTTGTTTTGGAATTTTTCAGGATATAACTCATACCATTCTTTTAATTCTTGATTTTTTAAGATTTCAGTATGAAGAGCAGCAACCCCATTTACAGCATGAGAACCAACAATAGCTAACCATGCCATTTTAATCATTCCATCACCAATAATTGCCATTTGTTGATGTTTTTGCCAATCTGTAGGATATTTTTCTCTTAATTCTAATAAGAATCTTCTATTTATTTCTTCTACTATTTGATATATTCTAGGTAATAATCCTTTAAATAAGTCAATTGGCCATTTTTCAAGAGCTTCAGCTAATATTGTATGGTTTGTATAAGAGAATACTTTAGTACAAATAGCCCAAGCTGTTTCCCAATCAAGTTTTTCCCAATCCATTAATAATCTCATTAATTCAGGAATAGCAACAACTGGATGTGTATCATTTAATTGAATAGCTACATAATCAGGTAATTTAGAAAAATCATTACCATGTTTAGCTTTGAATTTTCTCATAATATCTTGTAAAGAAGCAGAAACAAAGAAATATTGTTGTCTTAATCTTAATTCTTTACCAGATGGTCCAGAATCATTTGGGTATAATACTCTAGAAATATCTTCTGCTTGAGTTTGTTTTTTTACAGCGGTAGTATAATGTTGGTCATTAAATGCTTGAAGATCAAAACCATCTTCAGATTCTGCTTGCCATAATCTTAATGTATTTACAGTTTTTACACCATAACCAATAATAGGCATATCATAAGGAACAGCAGTAACAACTTCTGCACTTTCTCTTCTAAAATGCTCTCTACCATCAGCATCTTTTACTACAATTACTTCTCCACCAAATTTTACTTTTACAGCTTCTGATCTTCTTTCTACTTCCCATGGATCTTCATAATCAAGCCATCTATCAGGATATTCTACTTGGAATCCATTTTCTATTTTTTGTTTAAACATACCATATTTATATCTTATACCATAACCATGACCAGGTAATTCTAAAGTAGCTAATGAATCAAGGAAACATGCTGCTAATCTTCCAAGTCCACCATTTCCAAGACCTGCATCTTCTTCTTGGTCTTCAATTTCATTAATATTAATATTTAAATCTTCTAAAGCTTCTTTTACATCATCTAAAATAGTTAAGTTAACTAAGTTATTAGAAAAAGCTCTTCCCATTAAAAATTCAGCAGATAAATAATAAGCTTGTTTAACATTTTGCGAATCATAAGTTTCTTTTGTTTTACTCCAATTTTCCATTACAAGTTCCATAGCTGCTTTAGATACAGCATCAAAAAGTTCTCTTTTTGTAGCGTCTTCTAATTTTGTTCCAGCTAATTTTAAATGATTTAAAATTGAATTTTTAAATTCATCTTTTTTAATTGACATAATAGCCATCTCTCCTTTTTTATAAAATTTATATTAAATTATAATATTATAACTTACATAATAATTTTAATTCCAAAAATCTAAAAAATCAAATTTTTTATAAAAAAAATTGGAAATTAAAATGTGTTAAAAATTACACATTCTTTAAGATGGTTGTAGTATAACAACAACGACAAACTTTGTCAATATATTTTTTTTGCTGGAGTTTTACTCCGAAATTATGGACGAAAAATGTCAGTGCTATATTTTTTTGAAATAACACTGACATTTTTTTAAAATAGAATTAATAAAAGAACTCTTCTTATTAAATTTGTAATAAAATAAACTGCTATTGGAGCTATATCAAGACGCATATTTCCAATAGGTATTATAATACGTAAAGGAGCTAATATTGGTTCTGTTAAAAAATGTATAGTATCAGTAAGCTCATTTCTTGTATAAGGCATTATCCAAGAAAGAATAATTCTTACTAACACTAACAATTCAACAGCTTTTAGTACAAAATCAACTATTTGATAAATAAAATACATTATTCACCTCACTATAAAAAATATTTTTTAGATTTTACAATGTATTCAATTCCAGAATATATTGTAAAAAATATTGGTATAAACATTATATACATAGAAATATTAGAATTTCCTAATAAAATAATTATTAAAATTGCAATCATTTGAGTAGTAGTTTTTATTTTTCCACTCATTCCTGCTGCTATTACAGCTCCTTTAGAAGCTGCAAGATTTCTTATTCCATTAATTAAAAAATCTCTTGTTAGTATTACTATTACCATCCAAGAAGGAATATAATTTAATTCTACAAAAATAATTAATGCAGCAAAAACTAAAATTTTATCAGCTAAAGGATCCATTAATTTTCCAAAATCAGTAATTAAATTATATTTTCTAGCTAAATAACCGTCTAAAAAATCAGTTATACTTGCAATAGTAAAAATTATAAATGCTATATATTCACTATTTGGAATTTTTAAATAGTAAATAAAAGGTATTATTAATATAATTCTAAAAATTGTTAAAATATTTGCAATATTCATAAACTCACCTACTATTTTGAGATAATTGGACCTAATAAATCATAATTAAAATTTTGTTCCACTTTTACTTTAACTATTTCACCTGGTTTTGCTGTTCCATCAGTAGTTAGAACTTTTCCATCTATTTCAAGTGCTTGACCTTTTGTTCTTCCTTCTAGCATAAATTCTGATTCTTCAGAAATTCCATCTATCATAACTTCAATTTCTTTTCCAATTAAATCTTTATTTTTAATATCTGCAATTTCATTTTGAAGATTTACAAGTTCAACTCTTCTTTTTTCTTTTATTTCATCATCAATTTGATTTTCCATTTCATATGCTTTTGTATCTTCTTCTCTAGAATAAGAAAATACTCCAACATAATCAAATTTAAAATCTTGAATAAACTCTTTTAATTCTAGAAATTCTTCTTCTGTTTCACCAGGGAATCCTACAATAACAGTAGTTCTAATTGTAGCATCTGGAATTTCTTTTCTTATTTTTGATAAAATAGATTTTATTTGATTGGAATTTTTGGCTCTTCCCATTTTTTGTAATTGCGAATCTGAAATATGTTGAATAGGAATATCAAAATAGTTACATATTTTAGGTTCATTTTTAATCACTTCTATTAATTCATCAGTTATAGAATTTGGAAACATATAATATAGTCTAATCCATTCTATTCCTTCTACTTTTACAAGTTCTTTTAATAAATCTGGTAGAGCTTTTTTATTGTATAAATCAATTCCATATTCTGTAGTTTCTTGAGCTAATAAATTTAATTCTTTTACTCCAGATTCAGCTAATGCATTAGCTTCATTAATAATATCTTCAATAGGTCTACTTCTAAGTCTTCCTCGAAGTGAAGGAATAATACAATAAGTACATTTTCTATCACATCCTTCAGCAATTTTTAAATATGCTGTATGAGGAAAAGTAGTTAAAATTCTTTCTGTTTGTGCATTAGCTAAAAAGTCAAGACTTTCATTTCTGATAACTCTATTATCTTTTAAAACTTCATCTATAACCTCTTCTATTTTATCTATATCACCAGTTCCGATAATAGCGTCAGCTTCTGGCATTTCTAATAAAAGTTCTTCGGCATATCTTTGTGCAAGGCAACCAGCAACAATAAGTTTTTTTAATTTAGCAGTTTTTTTATATTCACCAATTTCAATTATTGTTTCAATAGATTCCTCTTTTGCATCACCAATAAATCCACATGTATTTATAATAGCAATTTCCGCTTCTTCAATATTATTAGTAAGCTCTAAACCTTTTCTAGCTACAAGCATACCTATCATATTTTCACTGTCAACTAAATTTTTACTACATCCTAAACTAATAATTCCTAATTTCATTTATTACACCTTTCTAAAAATACTATTTTAAAGATATAAATAGCACAGAAAACTGTGCTATTTTTTTAATAATGCTTTTTTACTTAAATTTATTTTTCCTTTATCAGTACTTATAACTTTTACTTCTACTTCATCTCCAACTTTTAATACATCTTCAACTTTTTCAGTTCTTTCATTGGCAATTTCAGAAACGTGAAGTAATCCTTCTTTTCCTGGTAAAATTTCAACAAAAGCACCAAATTTCATTAATTTAGTTACTTTACCAACATATACTTCATCAACTTCTACTTCTTTTACTAAATTATTAATAAGTTTAATTGTTTTTTCTAACATTTCACCATCATTTGTAAAAATAGAAACTCTTCCACTGTCTTCTATATCTATTTTTGCACCAGTTTCATCAATAATAGCTTTAATGTTTTTCCCAGCAGGGCCTATTAATAATGATATTTTTTCAGGATTAATATTTAATGTATGAATTCTTGGAGCATATTTTGATATTTCATTTGGAGTAGAGATAGTATTTTCCATTTTTTCAAGTATAAATAATCTTGCATCTAATGCTTGTTTTAAAGCTATTTCCATAATTTCCTTAGTAATACCCTCTATTTTTATATCCATTTGAAGAGCTGTAATTCCTTCTCTAGTACCAGCAACTTTAAAATCCATATCTCCTAAATGGTCTTCTAATCCCATAATATCAGTAAGAACAATATAATCATCATTTTCTTTGATAAGTCCCATAGCAATACCTGCTACATGTGATTTTATAGGTACACCAGCTGACATTAATGCTAAAGAACCAGCACAAATACTTGCTTGAGATGATGAACCATTTGATTCAGTAATATCAGAAACTACTCTTATAGTATAAGGAAATTCATCTTCTGATGGAATAACATATTTTAAAGCTCTTTCAGCTAAAGAACCATGTCCAAGCTCTCTTCTCCCAGGAGCTCTCATAAATCCAGTTTCACCAACAGAATATGGTGGGAAATTATAATGTAAAAAGAATTTTTTATATGATTCTCCTTCAATAGAATCAACTAATTGTTCATCTTCTTTTGTACCTAATGTAGCAGTAGCAAGAGATTGTGTTTCTCCTCTTGTAAATAAAGCAGAACCGTGTGTTCTAGGTAATATTCCTACTTCCATAGCTAATGGTCTAATCTCAGTAGTACTTCTACCATCAGCTCTATATTTATCATATAAAATAGCATCTCTAACTAATTTTTTCATTAAATCATGATAATAATTTTTTAAATCTTTTTCAAGGTCTTCAGGGAATTCTTCAACATCATTATTTTTTAAATATTCTTCTTTATATTCTTTTAATAATTTTTCTTCTAATGCATCAATAGCATCATATCTTTCTTGTTTACCTTCAGTTTTAATAGCTTTTTTTAGTTCTTCAGTTCCATTTTTATCTACAAACTCTTTAACAGAACTATCAATCTCTTTTACTTCAAATGTAATTTTTTCTTTTCCAGCTAATTTTTGAAATTCTTCTTGGAATTCACAAATAATTTTAATATTTTCATGTCCAAACATAATAGCGTCTAACATATCTTTTTCTGATACTTGATTAGCACCAGCTTCTACCATTGTTACAGCTTCTTTTGTACCAGCAACTGATAAATGAATATCACTATTAACAAGCTCTTTAGGCGTAGGATTTAGTACTAATTCACCATTTATTTTACCTACAACTACTCCACTAACTGGTCCAGAAAAAGGAATATCAGATATAGTTAAAGCAGCAGAAGCAGCAATAATACCTAAATAATCTGGTGTATTTTTTTCATCATATGATAAAGTTGTTACAACTATATGAACATCATAAAAGAAGTTTTCTGGGAAAAGTGGTCTAATAGGTCTATCAATAAGACGCGAAATTAAAGTAGCATCGACAGAAGGTTTACCTTCTCTTTTTACAAATCCTCCAGGAACTTTACCTGCAGCATAAAATTTTTCAATATAATCAACTGTTAATGGAAAAAAACTAGCTCCTTCTTTAGGCTCTTTACTTCTAGTAGCAGTAGCTAAAAGAACTGTTTCTCCATATTCTAATATTACAGAACCGTGAGCTTGTCTAGCAATTTTACCAGTTTTAATAACAAGTTTTCTACCAGCTAGCTCCATTTCTAATATTTTTTCATCAAACATAAATACCTCCTAAAAATTTTTCTTAAGAGATAAAGTTGTAAATAATAAGAAAAAAGTAAATTATATTAATAATTTATTTATTCCTTACTACTTACCCCACTTTATCTCTTATATATAAATAAAATATATAATATTATATCATTAAATAAATTAAAAATCAATAAATTGAAAAAATATTTGAATCAAGAATTAATATATGTTAATATAGATTAGGTAAAATTATTTGGGGGTGTTAGAATGAGTCATTATAGATTAGTAACAAGAAGTGATATGGATGGATTAGTATGTGCAGTATTATTAAAAGAGTTAGATATGATAGATGATATTAAGTTTGTTCATCCAAAGGATATGCAAGATGGAATAATAGAAATAACTGAAAATGATATAATAACTAACTTACCATATGTAGAAAAAGCACATTTAGTATTTGACCATCATTTAAGTGAAACAATAAGAAATAAAGGGAAAAGACCAAATCATATTATAGATCCAGATGCACCATCAGCATCAAGAGTAGTATACAATCATTTTGGAGGAAAAGAAGTATTTAAAAATATACCAGAGGATATGATGATAGCGGTAGATAAAGCTGATGCTGCAAGATTTAATAAAGAAGATGTATTAAATCCAAAAGGTTGGGAACTTTTAAGTTTCTTAATGGATGCTAGAACAGGGCTTGGAAGATTTAGAGATTTTAGAATATCAAATTATAATTTAATGATGAATCTAATAGATTATTGTAGAGATCATACAATAGAAGAGATATTAGAACTTCCAGATGTAAAAGAGAGAGTAGATTTATATTTTAAATATGAAAATGATTTTAAAGAACAATTAAAAAAATGCTCAACTCTACACAATAATGTTTTAGTTGTAGATTTAAGAGATGAAGAGATTATTTATCCTGGAAATAGATTTATGAAATATGCTTTATTTCCAGAAGCAAATATTTCAATTCAAGTAATTTGGGGATTAAAAAAACAAAATACAGTATTTGCAGTAGGTAAATCTATATTTAATAGAAGTTCTGAAAAAAATATAGGTGAACTTATGTTAAAACGTGGTGGTGGAGGACATAAAGCTGCTGGAACTTGTCAAGTTAATAATGATACTGCAGAAGAAGAATTAAAAAAATTAATTGAAGAATTAAAAGATTAATAAAAAAGACTATCTAA
>JAICDD010000038.1 GCA_020063625.1 Fusobacteriales bacterium | reverse complement strand
GTCAAGTAAATGGAACATATAGAAAAATAAAAGGTATTGCATAAAATTATAGAAATTAGGGAGTATAAAAAATTTTCCTACAAATACTTGACACGAACTACTATAAATAGTATACTTGATTTATAGTTTTTTATCAAATATAATATTAAAAGGATTTTCTAATAATTTTTTGTATATATATGTAACATTAAATTAGTGACAACACAAGGAGGCAAATCATGAGAAAAAATTTTTTTCATTTAAAAAATATTATTTTAAATAATATAAAAATAAATAATAAAAATATAAATAATTTATTTATTAATTCAATGTTTATTTTTTCTTTTGATAAAAGAATTCAAAAAGCATTAACTGAAGAAATAAAATCTATTTCAATAGATAAAATCAAATATGCAAATATAGATGAAAACGCTAATAAAACTCATGTTATAAAAAAAATTATTTTTCTTATAATAGAATCTATTATTCTTTTTGGTGGAGTTTTTGGTTATTATTTTTATTTATCACCTTTTAAAGAAAACTTTATTTCTTTAAATATTCATCCATTTATAATAATTATTGCATTAATAGCTATTCGTTATGGAAATTATTTAACATTAATATCGTCAACTATTGCAAGTGGATTTTTTATTTTTAGTTATTATTTATTAGGAAAAGATATTGTTATTTTCTTTAACGATTTCGCTCATTATAAATTTTTATTAATGTTTTATATTACTGGGATTTTTATTGGAAAAATTAAAGATGATTACAGTGAAAAAATAGCTCTTTTATCAAAAGAACTTGAGATATTAGAAGATAACTATAATGAGTTACGTGATACTTTTGATAAAAATGAATTTATAAAAAAAGAATTAAAAAAACAAATTATTACATCAGAAGAAAGTATTTTTTCACTTTATGAAATAGCTAATTCTATTGAAAAACTAGATTCTGAAGAAGTTTTTACAGAAATAATAGGTGTTATTACAAAATTTTTAAAAGCTAAAACTGTATCATATTATACATTAAATAATTATAAAAATTTTCTTAGATTAAAAATAAGATATGGTAATCATTTTACTTTACCTACATCTATTGATATAAGAAAAGAGGAGTTTTCTTATTTAAAAAATATTATAGAAAAAAGAGAATATTATAAAATCTCTGAGGAAAATAGTAATACTCCTATTATGAGTGCCCCTATTATAGCTGGTAGCGAAATTTTAGGAATAATCAATGTAGAAGAAGTGGATTTCGAGCATACTACAGAATATACTTTTAATTTATTTAAAATAATAATTGATTGGACAAATAATGCACTAGAAAATGCAGTTAATTACAAACTAGCTTCTGAAGGGAAAATAAAAATAGAAAAATATTATAAAGATACTCAAGTATATAAAAATAAATATTTTATTGAAAGAGTATTACTAGAAGAAGAAAGAAAAACTAAATATAATTTAAATTATATTATTTTAGAATATAAAAACAATCTAAATTTTACACCTTTAGATATAGAAGAAAAATTTAGAAAAGTAATTAGAGATGTGGATATTTTAGGTTATGATAATGAAAAAAAATTAATTAAAATTTTACTTCCTGCAACTGATATAAAATATTTAGATATGATAAGAGAAAGAATAGAATCAAAATTAGACTTTGATTTGGTGATGTATAATGAAAAATAAGACTAAAGTTTTAATTTTAATATTAATAATTCTTGTTACGGCTATTACTATTCAATTATTTCGTATAATAAATACTAATAGTTTATTTAAAGTAAAACAACCTAAAGTACAAACTACTTTTAATTATTCTTCTAGTAAAAACAAAATAATTGATTATGATAAAATTTATATTTTATATGATAAAAACAATACTAATGTTAATAGTGTTTTTTATAATTTAATCAAAGTATTAGAACAAGCAAAAATTGAACATATAGATATAGATTTAAATGAATCTTTACCAAAAATTCAAAAAAATGATCTATTATTAATAACAACAGAGCAAATTAACATTTCTAAAAAACAATTTGAAGAATTAACTAATATTGGAGTAAATATTGGATTTTTAATTAGAACAAATAGAAGAAATATACAAAATTTTATTGGAGTAAAAGAAAAAACTTATAAATATAATGTAAAAAACGGTATAAAATTTACTAAAAATATATTTCCAAAATTAAGTGATATATCTTTAGATTCTGATGTTATATTGCATTCATTATTAAATATAACAAAAGATGATTTTGCTTCTAATGTTGATATAATAGCTAAAACAGCACAAGATAATCCTATTATTTGGATAAATAAATATAATAAAAGTAAGATTTTATTTGTTAACTCTACTCTTTTTCAAGATAAATTAAATCGTGGATTAATGCTTCAATTAATTACATATATAAATAATAATTTTTTACCTGTTATATTTAATGCAAAACTTATACATATTGATGATTTTCCTGCTCCTATAAAACAAGGAAAAGATGAAATTATTTTTAAAGAATATGGTATAGATAATAGTGTGTTTTTTAAAAATATTTGGTTATCAGATGTATTTAATTTATTTAAGAAATATGATTTTAAACCTACAGCATTTATTATTGGGCAGTACAATTTAAATGTAAATAATCCTTCAGATTTTTATGAAAGTGATATAAATGATATAAATTATTTAGGAAGAAAACTTTTAGAATTTGATAGCGAATTGGGAATACATGGGTATAATCACAATTCATTAGTTACAGATGGAGAAATGAATTTTGAAGATTATGGTTATAATCCTTGGCCATCACGAGAAAAAATGGAGGAAGCTCTAAAAAAATTAAAAAATTTAATTTATTCTATTTATGGAGAGATCCCTATTTATTCATATGTCCCACCTTCAAATATTATGGGAATTGAAGGACAAAAAGCAGTTAAAAATGTATTTCCAGAAATAAAAGTTTATGCTGGACTTTACATTGCTTCCAAAGAAAAAGGTGTTTTTTTACAAGAGTTTGGTCCAAATGAAGTAGTTAATGATGTATATAACTTACCTAGAATAAGTTCTGGATATATTTATGATAACTCACAATTATGGAATATTTATAATGTAATAGCACAACTTGGATATTTATATAAAAATTTTGCTCTACTTTTAAAAGATGTCCATAAATCATTTCCATTTTTAAGACCTATGACTACAGTAGAATTTTACAATAGTTATAAAGCAAATGAGCAGCTAAAAGTTTATTCAAAACAAGAAAATAATAAAATTTATTTAACTTATCAAACAGCTAGCTTTCCAATAAATCATTATTTTAAAAATTTAAAAAAAATAAAATCAATTACTGGTGGAAATTATAAATTATTATTTTCAAACAATGAATACAATCTTTATTTAATAACATCAAATTCTACTGATGTTATAATTGAATTAGAAAATTAGGTGATTATATGTTATATACTATTTTACTCACAATATTTTTTATATTAGATATAAAATTTACTGTTGATGCATTTTATTTTTTCTATTATGATGTGCAAATTTATTTACTTATACATCTACTTTTATATTTTATATATATTTTAATCTCAAAATTATTAGATGAAGATACTACTTTTTTTAATTATTTTGTATTATGCATACCAATATTTGGATTTTTTATGGCTATTTTAAATAAATTTTATACAAAATATCCTATAAAAAATGATATAATTGATGATTATGAAAAATATTTAAAATATGTTAATCAAAGAAATAAACTTGAAAAAGTAGATGTTATTGAAGAGATAAATGTAATGAGTTTAGTTAATTCTCTTGATTTAAAAGATGAAGAAGAAAGAAAAAAAGAATTTATAAAATTTATAACTGATAATACTGATATAAAAGTATCTATATTAAAAAAATCAATAAATTTAGAAGATAAAGAAATAGCTCACTATGCGAGTACTACTCTTAGTTTTTTATCTGAAAAATTTGAAAATTTAATAGAAAATACTAGAAAAGAATATCATATTGAAAATAAAGTTGAAGTTGTTAATGATATTATAAATTATTATAATAAATATTTAGGATCAGGGCTTATTGAAGAAGAAGTAATTAAAAATTATTATAATGAATATCTAAAATTTTTAGATATTGCATTAACTGATGAAAGAATTGAGAACAAAGAATATCTCTTATATAATAAAGCTAAAGTTTTATTTAAATTATATAGATGTAAAGAATCCTACATATTAATAAATGAATTATTAGAAAAAAAAGAAGATATTGAATATTATATGTTAAAATTACAAATATTATTTAATAATAAAAAATGGTATAAAGTTAAGAAATTAGCAAATTATATATTAAATAATCCAAAATTAAAAAATAATATTTCTAAAGAATATAAAGAAATAATAAAATTTTGGACTACATGGAAATAAAATAGGAAGTGATGTAACATGAAAACAATTTGTTTATTAGCAGAAGGTTCATATCCATATATTGCTGGAGGAGTATCTTCATGGATAAATCAATTAATATCAGAATTACCTGATTTTAAATTTAAAATTATATCAATAATGCCTTCTGATGAAGAATTTAATGAATATAGATATGAAATACCTAAAAATGTAATATCTATTGATACAATTTATTTACAAGATTTTAAAAAATTATCAGCTACTCCAAAAGAAAAAAAAATAAAATTATCAAAAGATGAATTAATTACATTAAAAAAAATTATAAGATTTGACCCTTCTATTGATTGGAAAATTTTTGCTAATTTAATTAGAAATATTGAAAAAATAGGAACAAGTATAGATTTTTTAAAAAGTAAACTTTTTTGGGATTTAATTGTTGAATATTATAAAGATGAATTTCCAGAAGAAGGATTTAATGAATTTTACTGGACAGTTTCATCAATGTTTTTATTTTTCATAACTGTTATGCAACATAATCTTCCAAAGGCTGATATTTATCATGCTGTATCTACTGGATATCCTGGATTATTAGGATTAATTGCTTCTCAAAGTTATAATAAAAAATTTATTTTAACAGAGCATGGAATTTATGCAAGAGAAAGAGAAGAAGATATTATAAAAGCTGAATGGGTTAGAAAAAAATACAAAAAATTATGGATAGATTTCTTTTATTTTATTTCAATAGGTGCATATAAAAATGCTGATATTACAATTTCATTATTTAGTGCTAATAGAAATATTCAATTAAAATATGGTAGTAAAGAGGAAACTACTATTGTTATTCCAAATGGAGTAGATTTAAAAAGATATAATACAGAAAAAATTGAACACAAAGGATTTAATATTGGAGCTGTTGTTAGAGTTGTTCCTATAAAAGATATAAAAACATTAATTAGAAGCTTTAAAATTGTAATAAATAAATTAGAGGCTAATGATATAAAACTCTATATTATGGGACCTTATGAAGAAGACCCAGAATATTATAAAGAATGTCTTGATTTAGTAAAATTTTTAGAATTAGAAGATTTTGTAATATTTACTGGTAGAATTAATGTAAGTGAGTACTTAAAAAAAATGGATTTACTTGTACTTAGCTCTATTTCTGAAGCACAACCTCTTGTTATACTAGAAGGATTTGCTTCTGGAATCCCTTTTGTTTCTACAGACGTTGGAGCTTGTAAAGAACTATTATATGGAAATGAAGAAGATAATTTAGGACAAGCAGGAATAATCGTTCCTCCATTTTCACCAAAAGAGATGAGTGAAGCTATTATAAAATTATATAAAGATAGAAATTTATTAAATAAAATGGGTAAAATTGGACGAAAAAGAATTGAAAAATATTATACAAAAGAATCTTTTATTAAACAATATAGAGATTTATACATGAAAATAGGTGATTAATATGGCTGGTATTGGATTTGAACTAAAAAAAATGTTTGGAAAAGATGATACTTTAACTAAAAGAGTTAAAGCTTATACTTATTCTACATTTGTGTCAGCAGGCCCTTGGATAATAACTATTTTAGTTTTAAATTTATTCTCAATTATTTCAAATACTTTTTTTAATGATTTAGTTGAAAAAAATCTATTTATGGGGAGCATCGTTTATAGCTTTATATTTTCTCAAATAATCACTACCCCATGGCAAATGTTGATTACTAGATATATATCTGATGAACTTTATATAAAACGTTATAATAATATAAAAACTTCATTTATTGGATTAAGTAAAATTGTAATTGTTTTATCATTTTTAACTGGTTATTTATATTATTTTAATAAAGATATTCCACCATATTATAAATATATATCTATTTCTTTACTTGTAATTACTTCTCTTACATGGATAATTATGGTATTTTTAAGTAGTATAAAAAACTATAAGTCTATATCAAATGCTTTTATATTAGGTGGTTCAATAGCTATAATTTTAGAAATAATATTTTTAAAATATCCAATTGATTTCATTGTATTTAAAAGTTCTACAAATATGCTTTTATCTTATACCATAGGTATGTTTTTTACTTATATGGGGCTTGTATATAGTTTTTTTAATACTTTTACAGAAAAATTAGGAAAGCAATTTGACTTTATTAGATATTTATCAAAATTTCCGTCAATATTTTTTATAGGGCTTTTTTATATTCTTGGATTATGGGCAGATGATATTTTAATTTGGTTTAGTTTTTTAGGAATTAATATAAAAAATATTTTTAGATTTTCACCACTTTATGATACTGCTATATTTTGGGCATATTTTATTACAATTCCATCTTATGTTTTATTTGTAATAAAAATGGAAGTAAACTTTTATGATAAATATAAAAGATATTTTTCGTTAATTTCACATAATGGGAATTTAGATGATATAGAGTTTGCACGTCAAGATATGAAAGCTACTTTATATAAGGAGATAAGACACCTTTTTGAAATACAAACTATAATTACCATTACTGCTGTTGTATTAGTAAATAGAGTTGTTGCAACTTTTAATCTACCATTATTATTAGTGCAAATATTTAAAATATCTGCACTTGGTTCTCTTTGTAATGTCTTTATTTTAATAATTATCTTAATAATGCTTTATTTTGAATATAGAAAACAAGCATTATTTATAGCTTTCTTATTTTTCTTTTTTAATACTTTATTTACTTTAATTTTTATACCTTTTGGTACAAACTATTTTGGAGCTGGATATTTCATAGCTACATTTATTACTTTAATAATCGCTCTAATTTTATTAGTTTATTCTATAAATGATATAAATTATTATACTTTTTTTAGACAACCAATATTTACCAAAACTAAAAAAAGTAATTTTGATTTTTCTGGAATAAATAATATTATATTAAAAATTAAAAACTTTTTTTCTAATAAAAAAACATCTCTAATAACTTTATTTTTATTAGGATTTTTACTATCATATTCTGCAATAATATATTATGACCCTGAAAATGCTGAAAAAAGAAAACAGGAATTAATAAAGAAACTAAATGAATTTTTAGAAAAAAATAAACCAACAGTTATTTTAGGGCGTGAGCGAAAAAATATTACAAATGTAAATACTGGAGTACTTGTACTTAATGATAAAAATCAAAATAATTTAAATAATAACAAACAAAATTTTTCAAATAAACGTTTAACTGAAAATAATTCTAAAAAAAATGATAATATTTTTATTACATTTAATACAACTAATGAAAAACCTCAAAAATTATCTAAAGAAACTGTTATTAATTTTAAATCAAATAATATTTTTTCTAAAAACAGTGAAAATTTAAAAACTGATGATACTATTAAATCATCTGAGCTTTTTAATAACTCAACAGAAAATATAGAAATATTACAAGAAAAAATCAATAATAATATTTCTAATAATCAAGATAAAAATAATTCTAATAATATTACTAATAAAGATAATATAGATTTAGAAAATAATACTCCTAATGAAATTAATAATGAAAACAATAAAGAAGATAATATTAATAATGAAATTACTCTAAATGATACAACAAAAGAAAAAAATCTATCAATTACAAATAAAATTTATGGATATAATAGTTTTCAAAATAATCTATATTATGATGAAGGTATAAATAATATAATTACTTATAGTAAAAATAATTTAGAATTTTTATCAAATACTTTTTTAGGATTAAACAAAGATTCACTTTATTTATATAATAGATTTTATTTAGAATATACTAAAAATAATAGTATTTTTGGATATAAAAATAGTTTTTCTACTGGAAATATCGGAGAATCAAATAAATTAGCAGTTTTAAAAGAATATGATGATATGTTTTTAGTAGATAGTTTGATTTATAGAGATTTATATTCTGTAAAAAATAATAATTATGGAAATATTGATACTGAATTTATAAATTCTCTATATTTTATTAATAAAAATTTCGAAATTGCTACTTATAATTCAAAAAATAAGTTAAACTATTTTAAAGATTTTACTCTAAAATACAAAACTAATAATGATTATGGTATATTTTATATCCCAGGTAATTTAGTCAGTTATTTTTATAAAAATGTATTTCGTGATATAGATAATAATTCAAAATTTGATGATGGTAATAAAGATGAAATAATTTTTGCTAAAGAAACTAATAATAATAATAATAATAATAATAAATATAATTTAGGAATTTATAATTATAAATATCTTCATTTTATTGCTTATAAAAATACAATAACTTCTTTAAAAGATTATATATTTTATATTGAAAATGATTTTTTAAATAGAAGTTTAACTACTTATTATAGTGAAGATTATAAAAATTATACTTATTTAAACTATAATTATGATTCAAATAAATATTTTCTTACTAATAAGCAATTTTATACTAATGATTTTTATTCTTTATTTGGAATATCTAATAACAACTATAATTTTATTTATAATTTAGGAAAAGAGATAAACTTTAATTCTATAAATATTGATTTAGGTATAGGAAATACTCCATTTTATTCTATATGGGATAGTTGGAGAATTGATGAAGATGATAAATTCTATTTTTATTTAAATTTTGAAAAGGAATTTTAAAATGATAAAACTATTATTAATTAGTTTAATATTTATAGGATGTTCTACAACTGATATAAAAAAAAATACAGATAATAATAGCTGGCTTGTGCAATATCAAAATATAAATATTGATAACATAATTAAAAGTGGATATAAAACTATAATAATAGATTATTCAAAAGATGGAAGTGATGCTCATAGATTTACAAAACATGAGATAGCTAAACTTAAAAAAAATGGAATTAGAGTAATTTCATATTTAAGTATAGGAGAAGCTGAAGATTATAGATTTTATTGGAAAAAGTCTTGGTATAAAAATCCTCCTAAGTGGATAAAATATGAAAATCCTAATTGGAAAGGTAATTATAAAATTGAATATTGGAATAAAGAATGGGAAAATATTATATATACATATCTTGAAAAAATTTTAGAAGTGGGATTTGATGGTGTTTTTCTTGATGTTGTAGATGCATATAAATATTTAGATTCTAATATTAATGATAATGCTGAAAAAATGATAAAACTTATTGAAAAAATATCTATTTATGCAAAATATCAAAATCCTAATTTTCTAATTATTCCACAAAATGCAGAAGATTTATTAAAATATGATAATAAAAATAAATTTTTAAATAGTATTGATGGTGTGGGAGTAGAAAGCTTATGGTTTTATAAAAATAAACTTCAAAATAAAGATATTACTGCTTACAGACTAAATTTTTTAAAACAATTACAATCAAAAGGAAAATTTATCTATATAATAGAGTATATTAATAAAAATATTGATACTGTAAAAAATTTAGCTCTTAAAAATAATTTTTATTATTATATAGCAAAACCTAATGCAGCACTTGATGAAATAAATTAAAATATAAAAAAAGGAGACTAAAAAGCTAAGTTTTATTAAATAATTAATTTATTTTATATATTACTTTTTGGTCTCCTAATTATATTTATTCTTTATATACTACAACTTTATTTTTTCCTTCTTCTTTTGCTTTATATAGGGCAATATCTGATTTTTTTATTAAACTTTTTAAATTATCCTCTTTTTCTAAAAAAGCTACTCCAATACTTAGTGTTATTTTTAGTATTTCTTCATCTGCTATAATATATGTTTTCATAATTTTTTGTCTAATTTTTTCTAGTTTTTCAATTATCGGCTCTTTTCTTCTTTCAAATAACAATAAAACAAATTCATCTCCACCATATCTTGATAAAATATCCTCATTTTTTAAATGCTCTTTTATTATATTTGATACTGTAATTAATGCTTTATCTCCTATATCATGTCCAAATTTATCATTAACTAATTTAAAATCATCTATATCTATAGTACAACAAGCTATAATTTTATTCTCACTTTGATGTTCAACTATTTTTTTTGCTGTTTCTTCTAAAAATCCTTTTCTATTAAAAGTATTTGTTAAATAATCTTTTATTGCTTCATTTTTTATTTTTTTATTACTCAATATATATTGCAAAATTAAAATTAAATAAATCAATACAATTAAAGCTGTTGTTAATATAAATATAGCTCCTATTTCTTTAATTTTTCTTTCACTACTTAACATTACTTCGTTTAAAGAAATTGCTTGAACTATATCTAAATCTTTTATACTTGTATTTTGTCTTATAAAAATAAAATTATCTCCATTAATATCCTGCTCTAAATATTCTACTTTTTTTAATTTCTCTATTAAATTTAAATCTAAATTAATATTTTTTTTACTTTTTAATATTACTTCATTATTATATACTAAAAAATTGAATCCTCGTGTTCCTATTACATAATTTTTCAAATCATTTTCAAAGCCATCTATTAATATATCTGCTCCAATATAACCTATTATTTGATTATTTTCTCTTATAGCTTTTATTGCAGTCATTCCTATTTTTTTAGTAGTATATTCTTTATATGGTTTTGTAAATATTGCATTTTTACTATTTTGTGCATAACTATACCATGGACGTTTTGTTATTTCATATTTTTCATCACTTATAGTTTCATCACTATCAATATAAAAATTTGCACTATCATTTGCTATCCATACAAGATAAATTTCATCATCTATTTGTTCTAATTCTAATAAAGTTCTTAACGCTACATTATATCCATAATTTAAAATATCTTCTCTTTTTTTTGTTTTCTTAAGATAATCTACTATTTCATCATTAGTTGACATTAATTCAACTGCATATAACGTTTTTTCTAATTTATGTGATATCTCTTTATTCTGTGTTTTAGATATTTCTAAAAAATTAATTATATTTTTATTTTTTATTTCTTCATATACTTTTTCTCTTACAATTATATAAGAAGTAATAACAATCAATATAACCAACAAAAAGCTTATTAAATTTATTTGGAATTCCCTTCTTTTTTCCATAGTTATCCCCCTAATTATGTTGCTATTCTTGTTTTTTTACTATATAATTATAATACATGGTTTTACAGGAGGTGTCAATTTGAATATAAAAAAATTTTTTATTGAAGATATACCATGTAATGTTTTTTTTGAAAACTCTCTTAAAAAATTGCCTTTAGTCGTCATTTTACACGGATATAACGGCAATAAAGATAGATTAGAAGACAGATTAGAAATAGGAAAAAAATTTGCAAATAATGGTTATTATGCTGTTATTTATGATGCTCCAAATCACGGAGAATTAAATAAAGATAATACTGAGAATACTCCTAACAATTTTTTTTATTTTTTAAAAAAAAATGTAGTTTTTCTAAATACAATAGTTAATTATTTTAAAAAACAAGAAAATATAGATAAAAATAGAATATTTCTTACAGGTATCTCATTTGGTGCTATGACTATTTTTAATTATATTTCTAAATACAATGTTTTTACTGCTGCACCAATAGTAGGATGTAGTGACATTGATGAATTTATACTTCATTACACTAATAACAATATAATAAAAGGAATAGATACAACTAGTTTTGAAATAATAGAAAAATTTAATCCGTTTAATAATATAATAAAAAATTATAATAATCATTTAATAATGATAAATGGAAAAAATGATAATTTAATGCCTTTTCAAGCTAATGAAAAACTTTATAAACTTTTAAAAGAAAAATATACTTTTAATAATAACAACTCTTTATTAGAATTTCATTTATTAGATTATGACCATTTTCAAAATAAAGAGATGTTTGATATTGTAATAAAAAAATTTAATAAACTAAAAACTATAGGAGGTAATATATGAAAACAGCTTTAATTACTGGTGCAAGTAGTGGTATAGGAAAAGAATTAGCTTATATTCATGCTGAAAATGGTGGTGATTTAGTACTTGTAGCTAGAAGTGGTGATAAATTAGAGACTATAAAAAAAGATATTGAAGAAAAATATAAAGTAAAAGTTGATATTATTGTAAAAGATTTAAGTATTCCAAATTCACCTTTTGAAGTATATAATGAAATAAAACAAAAAAATATAGATATTGAATATTTAATTAATAATGCTGGCTTTGGTGGAATTGGATATTTTCATAAAAGAGATTTATCAAAAGACCTTGCTATGATAAATGTAAATATTGTAGCTCTTACTACTCTTACACATCTATTTTTACAAGATTTTACTAAAAAAAATAGTGGAAAAATACTAAATGTATCATCAACAGCTAGTCTTTTACCTGGACCTTTACAAGCTGTATATTATGCTACTAAAGCATTTGTTACTTCATTTAGTAATGCTATTTCAGAAGAATTAAAAAATACAAATATTACAGTAACAAATCTAATGCCTGGTGCTACTAATACAGGATTTGGAAAAGTATCTGGTATGGACAAAACAGTTTTATTTAACAAAACAGCTTCTGCTAGACAAGTAGCTCTTGCTGGATATAATGGTATGTTAAAAGGAAAACGTGATATTATTTCAGGAATTACATTTTCTCAAAAAATTATGTTTGCATTACTTCCATTTACTCCAAAAAAATTAAAACTTTTTTCTGTATTTAAAATGCAACAAGAAGTAAAGTAAAATATTAAATCATATAAAAATATTTAAAAAATTAATTTAACGAGTTCTTAACTTTAAAGAACTCGTTTTAGTTTAATTAATAAAAATTATCAGTAAAATTTTTTTGATTTTCTTTACCAATTATTTTTAGTTGGCTTTTCTTTTCCTGTTGCTCTAAAGTAACTTTTTAATGACTTATAATCACTTGCTCTTGCTCTTCTTTTTTCTACCT
>JAICDD010000037.1 GCA_020063625.1 Fusobacteriales bacterium | reverse complement strand
AATACAGAAAGAATCCACGGTTCATTAAATTATCTAACACCAGTTGCCTATAGGGAACTGTCCGAGAAAAATTTGTGTTAAAAAGTGTTGACAATCCATTTTATAGTTCAAACAGCTCTCGGTTTTTAACGCTCACTTCGTTAAGAAAATCTAATATCCTCCGAAAATGCGCGTTTTATCTCTTCTCACTATTTTCTCTTTGTGGTTCTAATTTTTCATCTTTGTGTTCTTCGTGTCCTTATTTCTTTGTGCTAAATTCAATCAGTGAAAATCCGCGTTTTTCCGTGGCTAAATTTATCATTATCAATTATTTTTATTTTGTGTTTATCAGTGTACATCTCGTGGTTCCTAGTTTTCCTTTGCGGTTTTTTGTGACCTCTTTTCTTTGTGCTGAAGTTTTTTATATTTAAGAAGGCTTGTTTAATTTATAAAGTAAACTTTCTAATTCAGTTTTTGAATATACTTTAGAAAATATCTCAAGCATTTTAAATGCAAATTTTTTGTCTAAATATTCAAATGGAATATCAAGAAAATATTTTTCAAGTTTTTTAAATTTTTTTAATTCTGACAGACAATATATTTTTGTTAATTGTAAAATACATTCTGTATATTTATCTACAAAAAAATGAGGATTTCTTAAATTAAAACCTAAATTAAGCTCTTTTTCAAAATTTATCATTGCACTACATCTATCTTCTAAATATAAATATGCTTTTGCTAAGCAATAATACCCTTGATGTCTATCTTCTATATTTAATTTTTCAATTATTTTTTCAGCTTTTGGAATGTTTATCTTTAATATTGTTTTTTCATTAAGTGCAATAGCATTTACTAATATATTTGAATAACATTGTTTTTTAATAACATTAGATTGTGTAAAACTTAAAATTTCTGTAAATACAGTCAAAGCTTCTTTAGGTTGTTTATTTTTGTTGTAACAAGTTCCTAGATTTATATATCCCCATTCAAATAAATACCATTTTTTATTGTATTCTAATGCTTTTTTATGTAATTTTATAGCTAAATTAATATCGTTAAATTCTTCCCAAAAAACAGCAAAATTATATATCAACAATCCTTTCATTCTATTATTAAAATTTTTGATAATATGTTCAGTTTTATAGTATAGATTATTTATTAGAGATATATCAGTTTTGTAATAAATTCGCTGTAAAGAAAGTATAGCTAAAAAAGAAAAAGAGTAAAATTTATGTATAATAGTTAAATCCAGTATCTCTTCTAAAAGTTTTCGTGAGATAGTTCTATCAAAACGTTTGTTATATAAATAAGTAGAAATAGTAGTATAGACTCTAACTTTTTGATATACATTATTCGTATCAGAAAATAGATTATGAATCTCATCTATTTTATTTATATCAATATTTTTTATATTTTTAATAATATCATTAGCAAAGTTTTTTAATTGCTCATCTTTTGATATATAAATATCAGAATATTTTATCTTTTCGGATTCATTAGGAATAAGATTATTCAATCTATCAACTAAAAGTATTAAAAAATCTTTATTTAATGAATATACATTGTTTTCTATATGAGATAACATAGAACGGCTCATAATACCATGAGTAAGTTGTTCTTGAGTTATTTTATACTTTTTTCGAATAAGTTTTATTTTCTCTCCAGGTGTCAATATCTCCATAAAAATACCCCCTTAATAATAAAATGTTAGTTTTTTTTTTGACTAACATTTTAATAATTTTAGCATATTTTAACAAAATATGGAATTTTTATTGTAAAATAAATTTATGAAAAATCTAGGGGGGATTTAAATGAAAAAAGTGGTATCTGTAATGTTATTATTATTAGTTTTAATGTTTCAAGTATCTTTTGCAGATAATAATAAAACAGGATTTACAATAAATGTTGAGATACCAATATGGGATAGTGTATTTTAAAATATATTTAGAAGAAATTGTATAATAGCATTCAATATTATAAATTAAGAATCTAATAGTTTGAATTGTTTTGTTTCTTAGCGCGCGAAAAAGAATTCGAGAAATAAGATGATGAGAATTAGCAGATTTGTAAGTGTGTAATTTGAATATATAAAAAATAATAGGAGATATAAAGAAATGAAAGAATTACAATTAAACGGTATAACTGAATTAAATGAACAAGAAATGATGAATATTGATGGTGGGAAACAAATGGCGGCAGGAACTAACGGTAAAATAGGAGGTCATTACATAAAAAGAGCTCTAAAAGCATTTAGACATGAAGTATATAAAGCTTATTGTAATGCACATTCTCCTATAGGGTATTTAGGAGACTAATTAAATAAAATAAGGATTTCTTAAAACTAAGAAACCCTTAAAAGTTAAAAGAGTAGTAATTCTAGGGAGTTAAATATGAATAAGTTAGAAAAAAAACTAAAATATTTTTATGTATTACTTTTTTTAATGGAACCTACACTTTATTTTTTGGTATGTTATTTTTATGGAAACTTAGAAATAATTGTGACTCTTTTAGAAATAATATATTGTATATACATATTGAAAAAATATCCAATTTCATTGAAAAAAATAAATTTGAAATCAATGTTGTTTGTGTTTGGTGGAGTTATTTTAATTAATCTCTTAACAATTTATCCAAAAGAAATTTCTTTAAAAATAACAAAAGATTATTTTATTTTTTTAAATAATATTTTTAAATCTTTTTTTACAAGTTCACAGATACATAGAAATCTAAAATTTGATATTTTTTATGATTTTTATTCACTTTTAGGAGCACCAATAGTTGAAGAAGTGATATTCAGAAAATATTTGGTATATAATCTATTTAATTCAAGGAAACTATCAATAATTTTCTCAGCATTATTATTTGCAATTGGACATGATGATATAATAGCAGCATTTTGTTTTGCCATATTTATGAGTTATGTTTATCAAAAGGAAAAAAATATTTTATATTGTATAGGGGCTCATTTTGCATCAAATTTAATTTTTGGAACTATAATAAAAATAACTATGAAACTAATTTGATTTTTAAGTACTGTTATAAAATATTGTTCTTGAAAATTTAATTTTATAGAAAATTTATAAAAAATTTTATATCTAAAAATATGTTTTATTATAGTTTTTATTTATAAGCCTGAATGATATAATTAAATCAGAAAAAATAAAAGTGAAAAATATTTTGTAAAAAGATAAAAAAGTTTTGAAATTATATAAAGAAGAAAATATTAGAAGAAAAGAAAAATGAAAGAATTACAATTAAACTGTATAACTGAATTAAATGAACAAGAAATGATGATGATTGATGGTGGATGGAGTTGGGCAAAAGCAAAAGAAGGTGGAGCAATATTTGCTGGAATGGTAGGTATTGTTGCTGCGACTAGAGTTGCAGTAACAACATCGATAGCAGCAGCACCAGTTGCAGTCGTTGCTATTGCAGTTATTGGTTCGGCAGCGGCTGGGATAAGAATAGGGCAAGCTATTACAAGTAAAGATTAAGATAGAGTAATTTGAGAAGAGAAATACGAACTTCTCTTTCTCTTTAGTGAATAAGAATATTTAATAAAGATTAAAAGGAGACAAAATGTATGGATTACTAAACAAATATCATGAGAGATATATTGGAATTTTGATTTTTTCTATTATTTTAAATATCTATAGAATATATATAAAAATGGGAAAAAATATAGAGTATGAATTAACAGTAGGAGTAATCTTTGTATCGCTAACAATGCTGATATCATATAAACTAAATAAATCAAAAAAAAAGAGTGCTATATTGATATTTAATTTAGCTACTATTAATATAGCTTATGCGAGTGTTATGACATTTATTTCAGAAAATATTAGTATGGGTAATATGTTTGAGATTTTATCAACTTTACCGGTTATATTGATTGACATAATTATAGTTTATTTTTTTATAAATGAAAAAACACCTTAAGAAGATTAATTAACTAAAAACGTTTGACGAATAGAGTTTTTAGTTTTTTAAGAAATTATAAAATTGTGCGTTGAAAAGAAAAAAAGGATTATACATGGAGAATTATGCTAATGGATTTATAAAAAAATACTACTGCATAAAATAACATGATATAACTGATGGTGGAGCAGCCTGTCTAGCAACAATATCAAAACAATATGGCTTAAAACTCCCAATAATAAAAATACGCCAAATAGCTGGAACAGATAAAAAATGAGATATAGAAGTTAAAGATTTATCTGAAAAATGCAATATATGCACAACATAAAGTAAATTAAAATGGGTTATAAAATTTATTTAAGAATATAAATAAATATTCTATTGAGAAAAATTTATGATATATAACAAATGGTTATAATGTATTTGTAAAAGATGTAAAGTCGTAAGAAGATATTAATGATATGATTATAGATGTATATATTCAGATAAATCCAAATATATTATAATAGCTTTCAATATTATACATTAAGAATCTATAATTTGAACAATTTTGATTCTTAGCGCGCGAAAAAGAATTCGAGAAATAAGATAATGAGAATTAGGAGATTTGGAAGTATATAATTTGAATATATAAAAACTAATAGAACGATAGGAGGTATCTAGGAAATGAAAGAATTACAATTAAACGGTATAACTGAATTAAACGAAGAAGAAATGATGATGATTGATGGTGGAAAATGGAGATATGGCTTTACAAGAGGACTTAATATGCCAAGTCTAATACCATCTATTACAAAAGGAAAGAAAAAAGGTCATTATACAATTTCGTTAAGTGTAGGAATAGGAACACTAGATATGTCAACAGATAATGGGGGAAGAAGCGATTATTATGATAAACTTAGTTCAAAAGATAAAAAATCAGTTATTTGGCCATCATGGGGAATTTAAAATTAAATCTTTATTAATATATCTACCATTTGTATTAATTTTTTTATTTTCTAAAGGAATAAGAAAAATAGATTTATTAATTTTTACATTTATATTAGTAAGTTATATTTTAATTTTTTATAACAGTGACAATAAAAATTATAAAAAAATACTAATAACTTATTAATTGTTTTTTTTATTTATTCTTCATATTTTTTATTAACAAGTAAATTAATTTCTTTAAAACTTACTTTGTTTTTGATAATTGCACTTAATTTTTGGACGGTGTTTTATTTTAAGATACTAAAAAAAATTAATGATAGAATTATATATAAAGAATTAGGAATAGTAAAAAAAATTACTTATTTATTTTTGACATCTTTAATTTCAGAAGTTTTTATGGGGAGAAATAATGTAAGTACATTTGAAATTTTTTTTATGGATAATGAAATTGAGGTTGTATATCTTTTTCAAAATATATTAATAGTAATATGTTTAATTAAATTATATTCAACACAATTAGGAAATTTAAAAAAATATTTTTTAATTAACTTAAAATTCAAGTCTATAATAAAATCTTTACTATACATAATTGTTTCAACATCACTTATTGTATTTATAGGAAAAATATTAGGTTCAACAATAGATTTTCAAAATATTTTAAATTATCCTTCTTTTGGAGTTTTGTATAAAGTGATAATAAGACAAATTTTTGTAATAGCAATAATTGAAGAAATAGTTTTTAGAGGAATTGTATTTGAAGAGATATTATCTAAAATAAATAATAAAACATTAACTATTTTTATTACAGCATTAATATTTGTAGCAATTCATTTTTTTCCTTTATTAACAGCAGGTAAGGATTTATTTAATGTAATAATTTATCTTTTTATTGGAGGAATAATATTAGGATATGTAAGATTAAAAGAAAAAAATATAATCGCAACAATAATAATACATACGATAGTGAATATAATTTCTTAAAATTAAAAATTGATAAATAAAAGTTATATTACTATTAATAAACGATAGAGTTAAAATATGTTTTGTGTAAATTGGATTATAATAGTTTTCAATATTTTTTTTGCAAAAAACATTTTAGATAGACACTAGATATTCCACGAAATAAATAAATAAATTTTATTAGTAATAACTGGTATTGATTTGCAACTAATTTTCTATTCTTTATATCTTTGTGTTTTTTATTTTAAAATATAAAAATTAAACTAAATCAAAAGGAGTACAAAAATGAAGTTATCAAAAGTTTTTATAGTATTATTAACAATAATATCAATAGGAGTATATACGAATATAAAAATAAAAGAAAATGAAGCTATAAAAAATCAGGACTATAAAGAGTATGCTACAGATGATTTTACTTTTAAATTGAAAAATAATATTGAATTTGTAAGAATAGGAAAAAATAATTGGTATATATTTAATACAAAACAAATTAATAAAAATATTATTACACCTGAAATTATATATGCAGATACAGTATCAGTGAAAATAGAAAAAGAAAGGGTAAATTCAGAAGAAGAATTTAAAAGTAAAATGAAGGAAAATGAAGAACAAGTAAAAAATTTTGGGGGAAAGATTATAACTAAAAAAAAGATAGCTAAGGATGGGTATATTGTTTATAAATACGAGATTAATGCTCCTAAATTAAATTTTAAATTTTTTAATAGTTTCATAAAAATAAATAAAAAAATATATTCTTTATCGACAACAGTTAATTCTAATACAAGTTTAAAGCAAAAAAAAGAGAAGATAAAAATATTAAATGAAATATTAAAAACAATCAAAATAAAAAACACACATTCTTTTTACTATAAAATCTCAAAAGATATACTTACTAAAAAAAATGCTTTAGAAGATTTAGAAGAAATGAGAAGAGTATTAAATATTAATCCAGCTTTATATTTATATAGAAGTAAAGAAGAGACAGATAATGAATTTATGAAATTAAGAGAAGAAATAGAAAAGAAAGAGAAATGGGAAAAGAGAGAGTTATATATGTTGTTTGCAAAATTTATTTCTGGTATAAATGATGGACACACTATTATGCTATTTGATTTTTCTGAGATAGAAAATCCATTTTTATTGCCAGTAATAATAAGAAATAATAAAGTATATATATCAAAAATAATATTTATCCTGAAGCTATAGGTGGAGAGATAGAGTATATAACTGGAATATATACAAGAGATATTTTAAATAGAGTAAAAGATTTAGTAAGTTGTGATAAAGGAAGAGAAGAATCTAAAGAAGAGATTATTCAAAGAGAATTTTTTATAATATATCAGTTTCAGGAGTTGAAATATATATTGCAACAGCATATATTAACTTTTCAAAGCACTTATTTAATTCAAATAAATATATAGGACCAGTAAATCCAGATATAAGAGTAGAAATAGACCCTATTAAAGAGGCTTACGGAGAGGATCAAGTAATGGAGAAAGTACTTGAATTAATTAAGGAAAAAAATAAAAATGAGATATAATAGAAAAATTTTTTAGAATCATAAGATAAAAAATATTATCAGATAAAGGAGAAAGAATTATTATGAAGAAGAGTATAATTGTTTTTTTTATTGATTTAATAATTATAGGTGTATTAAATTTGATTTATAAAATTAGTATTGGAAAAAGCTTTTTTATTTTAGGAATTATTTTGTTGATATTATCAGTTTTAAGTTTAAGTGGACATAAAAAAAATAAAGATATAGAAAAAGAGTTGTATATTGATTCGATAAATAGAAATTATGGGAAAAACTTTTTTAATAATCAAAATGAATATAAAATATATTTATTTTCATTGTATTTATTTTTACTAGGAGCAATCAATATTGGAGTAGCTATAATATTTGACGAAAAGATAAGAGCAATATTTATATAATATAAAAAAGAACAAGAGGTTAACTAAAAATTATAATAGTTAGCCTTTTTTTATTAATATAAATTTAGGATTAAATTCTTTGAAGTCACTGGTATAGCTTTCGATATTTTTCTGGAAACCACTAGATACACACGGGATATATATATGATTTTTTGTCACGAATTACACGAATGAATTCGAATTTTTTGTTACACAAAGGGCACGAAGAAAACCACTAAGGACCACTAAGTTTTTATCTTTGTGTTCTTCGTGTAACGCATTTATCAAGAAAATCTAATATTCTCCGAAAAGGCGCTTTATTTATTTCTCCTCATTTCTCACTCTGCTTTTTCTATTCTGTGTTAATCTGTGCTAATCCAGTGGTTCCCACTTTTATCTTTGTGGTTCTGTTTTTCAATCTTTGTGTTCTTCGTGACCTTATTTCTTTGTGCTGAATTTAATCCGCGTTTTTCCGTGGCTAAATTCTAATTCTTCTCACTCCTCGCTCTTATTTTTCATAAAAAAACAAAAAAATATTTTCTCTTTCTAAAAATCCTATTTTTTTCAATAAAAATAAACAAAACAGAGTGTTTAAATGAAACACAAATTTAAAAATACGAACAAAAAATATTAAATTCTATTGACAAATAAAAAAATAAATGGTATATAATTGGTATAGACCACTATACAGATATAAAATTTTTAGGAGTGAAAAAATGTTTAAGAAGTTTTTTAAGAAAAAAGAAAATTTAGTAGAAGTGTATTCACCACTTGATGGTGAAGTAATTAGAATTGAAGAAGTACCTGATGATGCATTTGCATCAAAAATAATTGGTGACGGAGTAGCGATTATTCCAAGTGGAGATACTATTTATGCACCTTTTGATAGTGAAGATATTAGTGTATTTGAGACAAAACATGCTGTATCTTTTCAAAAAGGTGATGTTGAATTAATAGTTCATTTTGGAATTGATACTGTAAAATTAAATGGAGAAGGATTTACTAAAATTATTTTAAAAGATGAAGGTAGTGTAAAAAAAGGTGAAAAATTAATTGGATATGATTTAGAATATATAAAAAATAATGCTAAATCAATAATTTCACCAGTAGTAGTATCATCTATGGACGAAATAGATGAGATATTTGATGTAAAGTATGGGAAAGTGAGTGCGTTAGAACCAATATTTAAAATAAGATTAAAGTAGAGTTTTATCAAAATAAAAAGGAGTGAATTAAATGAAAGTATTTTCAAAATTTCAAGCGTTAGGAAAAGCCCTTATGATGCCAATAGCTGTTATGCCAATAGCAGCAATATTATTAAGACTTGGAGTATTATGGAATATGCCATTTGTTACAGCAGCAGGTGGAGCAATATTTGACAATTTACCAATATTATTTGCAATAGGTGTAGCAATAGGACTTGCAAAAGACAATGCAGGAGCAGCTGGACTTGCAGGAGTTGTAGGACATTTTGTTATTATTAATGGAGCACAAGCAATCAATAAAGATATAAATACGGGAGTATTCTCAGGAATTATTGGTGGACTTGTAGCAGCTTATATGTATAACAAATATCACAAAATTCAACTTCCAGAATTCTTAGGATTCTTTGGAGGTAGAAGATTTGTACCAATAGTTACTTCTTTAGTATGTATAGTTTTAGCTGGAGTTTTTGGATATGTATGGCCATCTGTTCAAAATGGATTAGATACAGTAGCTAGATGGATGATGGAATCAGGGCCAGCCGGTTTATTCTCATTTGGATTATTAAATAGATTACTTATTCCTACTGGACTTCATCATGTAATCAATTCAATGGCTTGGTTTACATTTGGAAGTTTCGATTATCTAAAAGATGGTGTTCAAATGGTAGCAAATGGAGATTTACATAGATTTTTCGCAGGAGACCCAAATGCAGGTATATTTATGACTGGTTTCTATCCAGTAATGATGTTTGGTCTTCCAGCAGCAGCATTAGCAATGTATACAACTGCTAAAAAAGAAAATAAAAAAGCTGTAGCAGGAGTATTATTTAGTGTGGCATTTACTGTATTTTTAACAGGAGTTACAGAACCAATTGAATTTATGTTTATGTTCTTAGCACCAGCACTTTATTTAGTTCATGCAATACTTACAGGAGTATCAATGGCAGTTACTGCAGCACTTGGTATTCATCATGGATTTGGTTTCTCTGCAGGAGCAATTGACTTTTTCTTAAATATGAATTTAGCTACTAAAGGTTGGTTATTAGTTCCAGTTGGATTAGTATTTGGTGCAATTTATTACTTTATATTTGTATTTGCTATAAAAGTATTTAATATTGCTACTCCAGGTAGAGAAGATGATATGGAAGATGTAGAAGAAAGTGATAGTACAAGTGATTTATCAAGAAAAGTATTAATAGCTTTAGGTGGAAAAGAAAATCTTACTTCAGTTGATTCTTGTATTACTAGACTTAGATTATCAAGTAATATTTGGTGCAAAAGCTGAAATTATAGCTCAAGAAATAAGAAAAATGTAATTTTAAATTTTTATAAAAATTCTGGGAGACTGAAAAGCTAATTATTATTTAGTAAATTAAAATAAAAAATTTGCTTTTAATGGTGTTTTTCAGTCACCCTCTGAATTAAAAAAAACTCTATAAAGTATTTTTTATAAAATTTATTTAAATTTTATCTAAAAAAACTCTTATGAGTTTTACAAATCAAAAACTCCAAAAACTCTTATGAGTTTTATAAACCAAAAACTCTTACTTGTGCCTTTACATAAAATCTCTTATAATAAAATAAATATATTGTTTAATAAAAATTGGAGGAAATAATAATGGGAATATTAACAAAAGATAGCATTATACCACTTTATTATCAAATAATTGAGAATATAAAAAATATTATAAGAGATAAAAATTTAAAACCAGGTGATTCTATACCATCAGAAAGAGAACTTAGTAAAAAATATGATGTAAGTAGAATGACAGTAAATAAAGCAATATCTACACTTGTAGATGAGGGAATACTTTATAGAGAAAAAGGAAAAGGTACATTTGTAGCAGAACCTAAAAAACAGCAAGAACTATTTTATCTAAAAAGTTTTACAGAAGAGATGAAAGAAAAAGGGTTATCTACAAGTACTGAAATTTTAGAATTTAAAATAGAAAATGTTACATTTGAGCTAAGAGAAAAATTAAAAATTGATCCAAAAATAGAAAGAGTAATAAAAATAAAAAGAATAAGAAATGTAGAAAAGGAACCATTTGCATTAGAAACAGCTTGGATACCACTAAAATATTGTCCAGACCTTACAAAAGAAAAACTAGAAGGTGAATCACTATACTCAATATTAGAAAAAGACTATAACTTAAAACCATTATATGCAAGACAATCAATTAATCCTATCAAAGTAAAGAAAAAAGAAGCTAATTTATTAAAAATAAAAGCAGGAGAACTTGCTTTATTATTTAATAGAAAAACATATATTGAAAATGATGAAATAATAGAATATACAGAAACTATTAATAGAACTGATAAATATAGCTATGAAGTAATATTAAAGCATAGATAGGAGAAAAATATGAGTATAGATAGAAATAAAAAAACAATAAATATTGATAAAGCTAGCAGTCTAGAAATTGTTGAGATGATGAATGAAGAGGATAAAAAAGTAGCTTTTGAAGTAGAAAAAGCTAAAAATATTATAGCAAAAGCTATAGATGAAATAACAGAAGCTATGAAAAATGGTGGAAGAATGATATATAT
Source organism: Fusobacteriales bacterium (assembly GCA_020063625.1). Taxonomy (GTDB): domain Bacteria; phylum Fusobacteriota; class Fusobacteriia; order Fusobacteriales; family Fusobacteriaceae; genus Hypnocyclicus. The sequence continues at coordinate 3,815 of JAICDD010000037.1, read as the reverse complement.
AGGTAGTGGAACAAGTGGAAAATTAGCTGTAATTGATGCATCGGAATGTCCACCAACATTTGGTATAGATGACAATACCGTAATTGCATTAATTTCTGGAGGAAGAGAAGCAGTATCATATTGGAAAGAAGAAACAGAAGATAATCGAGAGTTAGCAGTAAATGATTTGAGAGAGATAGGATTTTCAAATAGAGATGTATTAATTGCTGTGTCTGCTAGTGGAAATACTCCATATGCTATAGAAGGATTAAATTATGCTAATAAAATAGGTGCAAAAACAGTAGCAATATTTTGCAATAAAAATGGAAAAATGAAAGATATATCAGATATATCTATATTAATAGATGTAGGGCCTGAAGTAATTGCTGGTTCTACTAGATTAAAAGCAGGAACTGCACAAAAAATGGTGCTAAATATGCTTAGTACAGGTGTAATGATAAAACTTGGTTATGTTTATAGTAATCTAATGATTAATGTAAAACCAATAAACAAAAAATTAAAAGAACGTATAGTAGATATGATAAATATTGTTACTAATGAAGATAAAGATAAAATTAGAAAAATATTGGAAAAAAATGGATATAATGCTAAGAATGCCATAGAGGTATTGAAAAAAGGTGAATAAATATGAAAGCTTTAATTAATGGAAATATTATTTTAAAAGATAAAATATTAGAGCAATATGTAATAGTATTTGAAAAACAAATAATTGATATTTTGTCTTTTAATGATTATAAACAAAAATATAAAAATATAGAAGAGATAGATGCAGGTGGAAAGTATATATCAGCAGGTTTTATTGATGTACATATACATGGTGCAAATAATAGTGATGTAATGGATGGTACAAGAGAAGCACTTGAAAATATAGCACAAACTATAGCTAAAAATGGAGTAACAGGTTTTTTAGCTACTACTATGACAATGGATAAAACTACTATAAAAGAAGCACTTGAAAATATAAAAAATAATATTGATATAGATAGTGGAGCAAAAATACTTGGTACACATCTTGAAGGACCTTTTATAAATGAAAAATATAAAGGTGCTCAATCAAAAGAATTTATTGTAGCACCAGAATATGATTTAATAAAAGAATATGTAGATATAATAAAAATAATTACTTATGCACCAGAAAAAGATAAAGATTTTGAATTTACTCATAAAATGTGTAATTGTCATAAAGATATAACTTTATCAATAGGTCATAGTAATGCTACATATAATATCGCAATGGAAGCAATAGAAAAAGGAGCAAGACATATAACACATCTATTTAATGCTATGACAGGACTTCATCATAGAAATCCTGGAATTGTAGGAGCTGCATTTAATAGTGATGTTAGTTGCGAAATTATTGCTGATAATATACATATAAATCCAGCAAATTATCATATTGTATTTAGACAAAAATCAAAAGATAAAATTGTACTTATAACAGATGCTATGAGAGCAGCTTGTCTTAAAAATGGTAAATATGACCTTGGAGGACAAGAAGTACATGTAAGTAATGGAGCAGCTAGACTTGAAGACGGGACTTTAGCTGGTAGTGTACTTAGATTAAATGGTGCTGTTAAAAATATTTATGATGAATTAGATATATCACTTGTTGATTTAATAAATTTAGTTACTATGAATCCAGCAAAAGTAATTGGTGTAGATAATATAAAAGGAAGTATAGAAAAAGATAAATATAGTGACTTTGCTGTATTTGATAAAGATTTTAATGTATATATGACTATTGTAGAAGGAAAAGTAGTATATAATAATTTATAAGAAAAGAATTAAAAATTAGCACAAAGAAAAGAGGTCACAAAGAATACAAAGATAAAAAATAGTAAGAAGTTAAAAGTAAGAAGTAAGAAGTGACTAGTGAGAAGAATTAGAATTTAGCTATGTAAAACATGGATTTGAACGGCTAAATACCAGGATTAAATAAAAAATGCGCATTTTCATAGGATATTAAATTTTCTCGATAAATGCGTTACACGAAGAACACAAAGATAGAAAAATTAGAACCACAAAGAAAAATTCTTTAGTGGTCCTTAGTACTTTTTCTTCGTGCCCTTTGTGTAACAAAAAATCCGTGTAATCTAAGTTATTTTCTAAAAGAAAATAACGAAAGCTGTGCCGTGGCAAAAAATCTATAAAAACTCCGTGTATCTTCGCGCTCTCTGAGTCTCTGCGTTGGATATTACCTTTTATATCTTTGTGGTTCTTAGTGCTTTTCTTCGTGTCCTTTGTGTAACAAAAAAATCTTATGTAACATCCCGTGTAAATCCCGTGGTTTCAAAAAAATCCATGTAATTCGTGACAAAAAATAGAGTATATTTAGGAGGAATAAAAAAATGAGATTAATAATTTCAAATAGAATGAGTGAATGGGCAGCACTTTATATTGCTCAAAAAATAAAAGAAGCAGATAAAAAAGGAGAAAAATTTGTACTGGGATTACCTACAGGTGGTACACCACTTAAAATGTATGAAAATTTAATAAGATTACATAAAGAAGGTGTTGTATCATTCAAAAATGTATATACATTTAATATGGATGAATATGTAGGAATTCCAGAAGACCATCCAGAAAGTTATCATACTTTTATGTATAAAAATTTCTTTAGTCATATAGATATACCTAGAGAAAATATACATATATTAAATGGAAATGCACCTGATTTAATAAAAGAGTGTGAAGAATATGAAGAAAAAATGAAAAAACTTGGAGGAATAGATTTATTTATAGGTGGAGTTGGTTCTGATGGACATATAGCATTTAATGAACCTGGTTCATCTCTTTCATCAAGAACAAGAATAAAAACTCTTAATAAAGATACTCAAATAGCAAATTCTAGATTTTTTGATAATGATATAAATAAAGTACCAAAAACAGCTCTTACAGTAGGAGTAGGAACAATATTAGACTCAAAAGAAGTCCTTATATTAGTAAGTGGACATAATAAAGCATTGGCTTTAGCACAAGGAGTAGAAGGAAGTGTAAACCATATGTGGACAATTACAGCTCTTCAAACTCATAGAAAAGCGTTAATTGTATGTGATGAAGATGCAACAGCAGAATTAAAAGTAAAAACTGTAAAATATTTTAAAGAATTAGAAGAAGAAAATCTTGATATAGAAAAATTTGAAAATTTAGTAAAAAATATTTAAGACTTTAACTTTGTTGTAATCCTAAATAAACATAAACCTACCTAATATCAAAAACAGTCCTTAATTTTAAGGGCTGTTTTTGTGTTTTAAATTTATATTGTTATTTCAATTTTATTTCCATCACAATCTAGTATTACACTTTCAAAATATCCATCACCAGTAGTTCTAGGTTCTCCAATTATCTTGTATCCATCATTTCTAAGAGTTTCAGTTAATTCCAATACTTTTTCTTTACTTCCTACAGATATTGCAAAATGAGCAAGTCCTACATAATCTAATAATGGATTATCTTTTTTATGTAAAATAGGAAGTTGCATAATTTCAAGTCTACAACCTGTATCAAACGATAAAAAATATGATTCAAATTTTCTTTTGTGGTTAATATATTTTTCATTTGAAATAGCATTAAAATATTTACAATAAAACTCTTTTGTTTTTTCAATATCTTTTGTCCAAATTGCGATATGTTCTATTTTCATTATAACTCTCTCCTTTTTTGTAACACAAAGAGCTTTAAGATACACGAAGTTGAATCCACTGGATATACACGAGATGGATTGTCAACACTTTTTAACACAAATTTTTCTCGGACAGTTCCCTATAGGCAACTGGTGTTAGATAATTTAATGAACCGTGGATTCTTTCTGTATT
>JAICDD010000036.1 GCA_020063625.1 Fusobacteriales bacterium | reverse complement strand
CTACGGATATTGATTTTCTATAACTCATTCGCTAAACCTCGAAAACTCACTATAAAATTTACTTCGTAAATTTCATAGTTCAAACAGCTCTCGGTTTTAACGCTCACTTCGTTAAGAAAATCTAATATCCTCCGAAAATGCGCTTTTTATTCTTCTCACTAATTTTCCATTGACCATTGTTCATTGCCAATTCTTTTTATCCCGTACTTATCAGTGTTTATCTAAGGTGTTTTTCGTAGAAAAATACCGAAAGCTGTGCTCGTGGTTTCAGCACTTTTCTCTTTGTGGTTCTGTTTTTCTATCTTTGTGCTACTTTGTGCCCTCTTTTCTTTGTGCTGAGTTAAATCCGTGTTTTTCCGTGGCTAAATTTCAATTCTTCTTACTATTTTTCATTTTCAATTGATAATTCTTTTTTATCATGTGTTTATCCTGTGGTTCCTATTATCTTCTCACTACTCACTTTTTACTAATTTTCTATTGCCCATTTTTATCCGGTGATTCAAGTTATTACTAAATTTCAATTTTTATAAATTCAGGTTTTTGTTTATCAAATTTTGTAATATATTTAAATCCTACATCATTTAAGATTCTTATTACTTCAAAATAGTGTGCACCTAATCTATCAGGGAAATGTGCATCAGAACCATAAGTAATAATTTCTCCACCAAGCTCTTTATACATTTTAAGTATTTCAATACTTGGATTAATAGATTTTATAGGATAAAACATTCCACCAGCATTAACTTCAATACCTTTATTATTTTTTATTAAATGTTTTAATATTATTTTAATAATTTCTTCTGAATGAGTTATATCATAGTCAGCTACTTCTTTTGAATATCTACGTAATAAATCCATATGTCCAATTACATTGAAATTGTTATAATGAGTAATATTGTAATACATCTCTTCAAAATATTTTGTATAAATTTCATCTACAGTTTTTCCTTTAAAAAACTCTTTTGTATAGAGGTCTACATTTTCTACACAATGTTGTGATGCAATTATAAAATCATAATCTTTATTATGAGTAAATCTTTTACATTCGTCAATTATATGACTTTGTAATCCTATTTCTAATCCTAATTTTAATGTTATTTTATCTTTATATTTTTCTTTTAATTCATTAAATTTAATAAAATATTTTTCATCATCAAGTAAAAAATCAAAATCTTCTTCTGGATAATCAATATCATGATGCTCTGTAAAGCACATTTCAGTAATATCTTTTGATATAGCTCCTTTTATCATATCCTCCATATCTACATTACAATCTTCTGAAAAGCTACTATGTGTGTGATAATCATAAATTTTCATTCTAATCCCCCGTTTTCTTTTATAAGATTTTCAAAAATCTCTTTTAATTCAGAATATTCTGATATAATTTTTTCTAAATAATTTTTCCCATTATTACTAATACTATAAACACCATGACTTACTCTAGTATAAAAATTATAAAAATTTGTATAAAGAATATTACTACTTTTTTCTATTTTAGTTATTTTTTTTACCTCTTTTGGTGCAAGGTTTCCATATTTTAATAATACATAAGCTATAAAAAGAGCTTGCTCTCTATAAGCTGTGATAATTTTAGTTTTATTAGTTCCACCAATATTTATATTATTTTTTCTAGTTAAAACCTCTTTTTTTATTTTATTTCTTTTAGATTTATTATTATAAAAGTTATATTCTTCAAAAGGTGATACAATCTCTTCAACTTTATGATTTTTTATAATAAATAATCCAAGATTTAAACGCTTAATAAGAGTGATTATTTTTCTTCTTTTTTGTAAATTTTTAGGAAGTTTAGGAGTAGCAATATATACATAATCAGCAACTTTCTGTCGTTCTATTGCTTGTAATATTAATGTAAGATTAATAGAAAGTTTCATTTCAACGACAATTAATTCTTCATCTTTTAAAGCTACAATATCACAACTTTTTACTTCACCTTTTACAATATATCCTTTATCAATAAAATATTTTTCAATTGGTCTATATAAATCTGTTTCATTCATAGATAAGCTCCTATTAATTTTAATATAATTATATCATATTTAATTATAATTGAAAAATATAAAAAATCTATAGATATAATAAAAAAATTAAAACGAGTCCTTTAAAATTTAAGGACTCGCTTCTAATTTTTTAGAAAAACTCTCTTTAATATATTTAATAAGCTCCTTTAGAATAAGTAACTTCATAACTATGAGTATATATTTCAAATACTATTCCAAAAGGGTCTTCTACATAACACATTTTATATGGTTTTTCATTTGGATAATATTCTCTAATTGGCATTCTTTGTTTACCACCATATTCTTTTATTTTTTCAATTAACCCTTCTATATCTGGATCTTGTACACAAAAGTGGAAAAGTCCAGTAGGAACATGATTAAAAATAGGTTTTTCTTTATTATTTTGTTTAAATTCAAATAATTCTATACCTATACCATCAGATGTAACAAGATGAGCTATTTTAAAATCATCATAGCCTTTACCAAATACATCTTGGCACATTATACCTATAGCAGTATCTGTTTCCTCTTTTACTAGGGTAGGTTGCATTACTAAATACCAACCCATTACTTCACTATAAAATTTTGTAGCTTTTTCAATATCTGGTACTGATAAACCTATATGCGAAAAACTTCTTGGATATCTCATATAATTACCTCCTAATTAATTATTGCAAAGTAATTATATTTTAATATCACAAATATGTAAATAACTTACTTTTTAGTAAGTAAATTATAAATTTATAAAAATATAGTAAAATAAGAAGAGGTTAATAAAAATTATTTTATTGAAATATCATTTAAATCAGCATAATAGTCTGAAAAATTGCAAAGATTTTCTATTATATCACAAATTTTATTATATTTATCATTGATATAATACTCAATATGTAAAGGCTTTTCTTGAATTATTTTTTTATTATTAAATTATGTTTTTCTAATTCACGTAGTTGTGTTGTAAGCATTTTTTCTGTTATTTCAGGTATAGCTTTTAATAGTAAAGAAAATCTATTGTCTCCATGAATGATATGCCATAAAATTCTTAGTTTCCATTTTCCACCAAGTAAATCAAATGTTAAATCGAGAGAACATTTATAATTTGATTTTAATTTTGCCATATTTTTCTCCTTTTTTATATATAAAATTAAAAAAATATAATAAAAAAATTAAAATGAGTCCTTTAAAATTTAAGGACTCGTTAATTTATATTTTTTAATATCCACTGTAAATAAAATTAATAATTATTTAATTTCTAATACTAATTTTGCAAAAGTTTCAATAGAAAAATCATCCATATCTGATAAATCTTTTTTAATAAGTTTAAAAAAACAAGCAGGAATTTCTTTAAATTTAAGATTTTTTTTAATGCACAAGTCACAATTATCTGTAAATCCATTTTTAGGATTAAATTTACATTCTGTATCAGCACAATCACAAAAATGATTACTCATTTATTTCACCCTTTTAGCCAATTCTTCTTTTATATCTTCGATTTTTAGTCCTTTTTCTATCATAAGAACTAAAGTGTGATACACTAAATCAGCTATTTCATATCTTAATTCTGAAATATCTTCATTTTTTGATGCAATTATAACTTCTGCATTTTCTTCTCCTACTTTTTTAAGGATTTTATCAATTCCTTTTTCAAATAAATAATTTGTATAAGAACCTTCTTTTGGATTATTCTTTCTATCTTCTATTATATTGTATAAAGTATCAACTGAAAAAGATGTTTTGTAATCAGGACTTTTATATAGTTCATTAAAGAAACATGAATATTTTCCAGTATGACAAGCTACCCCAACTTGCTCTACTTCAAGTAATACAGTATCCCCATCACAATCATAGCTTATTTTTTTTACTTTTTGTATATTTCCAGAAGTAGCTCCTTTATTCCATAATTCTTGTCTAGAACGACTATAAAACCAAGTTTGTTTAGTTTCAAGAGTTTTTAATATACTTTCTTCATTCATATATGCCATCATTAATACATCTCTAGTATTTACATCTTGAACTATTGCAGGGATTAGTCCATTTTCATCAAATTTTATTTTATCTATCATAATTTATCCTCCATATTGAAATTTTTTAATTACTCAAGTTTTTTGCCACGGCACAGCTTTTTTGTTACACAAAGGGCACGAAGAAAAGCATTAAGAACCACTAAGGATTTTTTGAAACCACAGGATATAACATTCAGCACAGAGACACAGAGAACGCTGAGTTACACAGAGTTTTATCTGTGATAATCCGTGTTTTTCCGTGGCTAATTTTTCTATCTCTGCGATACTCTGATTACTCTGTTACTCTGTGTTGATTTTTAATTCTTTTCACTGCTCACTTCTCACTAATTTTCCATATCCATTTGCCATTGACAATTTTTTCTATCCTGTGTTTATCTCGTGGTTTCCACTTTTCCCTTTGTGGTTCTGCTTTTTTTCTCTTTGTGTTCTTCGTGTAATGTTTTTAATCTGCGTTTTTCTGCGGCTAATTTTTATTTCCTCTGCGATACTCTGGTTACTCCGTTACTCTGCGTTTAATCCTAACTTCTTACTATTCACTTCTTATTTCTCACTATCATTAGTGCCATTCGTGGTTTCTTTTAATTTTTAATTTTTTATCCTGTGTTTATCTAAGGTGTTTTTCGTAGAAAAATACCGAAAGCTATGTCCGTGGTTTTCCTTTTTTTTAGTTACTCTGTTATTCTCATATCTATTCCTTGCTGTTTTAAATATTTTTTTAAATCAGGAATTTCAATCTCACCATAGTGAAATACAGAAGCTGCAAGTCCAGCATCTACTCCAGGTACTTCAAATACTTCTTTGAAATGTTCCATTGTTCCAGCACCACCAGAAGCAATAATTGGAATTTCAACTTTTTCAGATATAGCTTTTAAAAGATCTAAATCAAATCCAGTTTTAACTCCATCAGTATCCATACTGTTAATTACAAGCTCTCCAGCTCCCAATTTTTCACCTTTTACAGCCCATTCAATAGCGTCTATTCCAGTGTCTTCTCTACCACCTTTTGCAAATACTCTCCATTGATTACCTACTTTTTTTACATCCATTGATAATACGACACATTGACTTCCAAATTTTTCTGCAGCTTCTTTAATTAAATTAGGATTTCTTATAGCTCCAGAATTTACACTTACTTTGTCTGCACCTACATTTAATACTCTAGAGAAGTCTTTTAAACTATTTATACCTCCTCCTACAGTAAGTGGTATAAATACCTCACTTGCTACTTTTTCTAAAATATCAGTAAATAGTTTTCTTTCTTCAAAAGAAGCTGTTATATCATAAAACACTAGTTCATCAGCACCAAGTGCGTTATATTTCTTAGCTAGAACAACAGGATTTTCTACATCTTTTATATCTTGAAATTTTTTACCTTTTACTACTCTTCCATCTCTTACATCAAAACACGGAATAATTCTTTTTGTTAACATCATTCTCACCTCACTTTGTTTAATCTTTGTAATTATACAAAGATTTTTGGAGCAAAATAAATTAATAAATATAATGAAATTGAAATAAAACCATAATAATAGTTTAATGGAACTATTATAAAGTTTTTAAAAATTGAAATTATTAAAAAGAAAAAAAATACCTAAATCAATATAATTTTTATATTGAATATCCCTAAAAAAATACCCATAAACCACTAATAAAATAGAAACCCCTAAAAAAACTAATTCAAAAATGATAGTTTTTTTAGACATTATACACCTCATTATTTTAGATTTTTAATTTATTCTAATACAATAGTTGCGTAAGCTTTTAATAAATTCAAGCCTACTGTACCACTTTTTTCTGGATGAAACTGCATTCCAAAAATATTTTTATGATTTACAATTGCTGGAATATTTACATCATAATTTGTATATCCCACTACTTCAGAAAAGTCTGATTTTACATAATATGAATGTACAAAATATACATAGTCATTTTCTTTTATATATTTTGTAATTGGATTATCTTTTTGCTTGAAAATAAGATTATTCCATCCCATATGTGGAACTTTTAAAGTTTTATCAGTTAAATCCTCTTTAATTGAACAAATGTTTCCTTTTAAAAATCCAAGCCCTTCATATTCTCCAAATTCATAACTTTTTTCATATAAAAGTTGCATTCCAAGACATATTCCAAGTAAATATTTCCCTTTTTCAACTTCCTCTTTTATTACAGGAATAAGTCCAGTTGCTTTTAATGAATTAATAGCATCTCTAAAAGCACCAACACCAGGAAGTATAAGCGCTTTAGCTTTTCTGATATCTTCTTCTTTATTAGTTATAATGTTTTCTACTCCTAAAAAATCAAGAGCACTTTTAATAGAATGTAAATTTCCAACACTATAATCAATTATTGCAATCATTAAATTACCCCCTTAGTAGATGGAATTTCATTTACGATTCTACTATCAATAGATGTAGCAAAATCCATTGCTCTAGCAAAACCTTTAAACATAGCTTCTGACATGTGATGTGAGTTTTCTCCGTGAATGATCTTTATATGTAAATTTATACCACATTCTCTCGAAAATCCAAAGAAAAATTCTTTTATAAGTTCACTTGACATTGTCCCTAAAAATGGTGAAGGGAAATTTGCCTCAAAATGTAGATAATTTCTTCCTCCTAAATCAACAGCTACTAAACAAAGAGTTTCATCCATAGGAAGATAAATATCCCCATATCTTTTAATTCCTTTTTTATCACCAAGAGCTTGTTTAAATGCAGCACCAAGAGCAATTCCAATATCTTCTACTGTATGATGTGCATCAATATATAAGTCTCCATCACATTTTATATCTAAATCAAATAAACCATGTTTTGCAAATAATATTAACATATGGTCTAAAAAACCAACACCAGTATCTATATTGTTCTTTCCTGTACCATCAACATTTAAAGAAATATTGATTTTAGTTTCTTTTGTAATACGATTAATTTCAGCTTTTCTCACTTTATCACCTACTTTAATATTTTTTCTTTTAATATTTTTATCATTTCATTCATCTCTTCATCTGTTCCGATACTTATTCTTAAATAATTATTTATTCTAGGTTTATTAAAATATCTTACAAGTACACCATTTTCTTTTAATTTTTTAAAGATATATTCTCCATCTAAAGAATTGTGTTTCATAAATAAAAAATTTGATTTTGAATTAGTTCCTTCAAATCCTAATTTTTCCAACTCTTTTTTTATTCTATCTCTTGTAGACATAATAGCCTTTCTAGTTTTATCAAAATACTCAACATCAAGCATTGCAGTAGCACCAGCTTTTATACCTATTGTATCAAGAGTATAAGGATTATAAGAATCTTTGATAATATGAAGAGCTTTTATTAAATCTTTATTTCCAATGGCAAATCCTATTCGAAGACTTGCAAAACTTCTTGATTTTGAAAAAGTTTGAATTACTAGTAAATTATTATATTTATTAATTAATTTTACTGCACTTTCAGCACCAAAATCAACATAAGCTTCATCAACTATAATTAATTTATCTAAATTATTTTGTATAACACTTTCAATTTCCTCTAAAGTTAGAGCAATACCAGTAGGTGCATTTGGATTTGTAAGAATTATCCCTTTTCCTTCTTGATTAAATCCTTTTAAATTCATAGTAAAATCCTCATTTAATGGATTTATAATTTCTGTTGTATCATACATTTTGGAATATACAGGATAAAAACTATAAGTAATATCTGGATATATTATTTTATCACCTTTATCAAAAAAAGCTTGATAACTAAAAGCAATAACTTCATCAGAGCCATTACCTACAAAAACTTGTTCTTTATCTACGTTGTATACTTTACTTATTGCTTCTTTTATTTCACTACAAGTAGGGTCTGAATATAATTTATAGATATTTTCATCAAGTTCTCTTATTATTTTTACTGCTTTTGGAGATGGTGGATAAGGATTTTCATTAGTGTTTAATTTTATATATTTTTTATCTTTTGGTTGTTCACCATATGTATATGGTTCTATTGATTTTGCTTTATTTGACCAAAATTTCATATTATCACCTTTTATATTTTATTTTTAGTTATGTAATTTTTTTGTTACACAAAGAGCACGAAGAAAAAGCATTAAGGATCACTAAGTAGATAAAAAAGTAAGCAAAAAATCTTTGCGCTAGTTTCTACGGATATTGATTTTCTATAACTCATTCGCTAAACCTCGAAAACTCACTATAAAATTTACGAAGTAAATTTTATAGTTCAAACAGCTCTCGGTTTTAAACGCTCATTTCGTTAAGAAAATCTAATATCCTCCGAAAATGCGCTTTATTGATTTAATCTTAGTATTTATCCGTTTAAATCTGCGTTTTTCCGTGGCTAATTTTATTATTATAAATTTTTTTATCTTGTGTTCATCTGTGCTAATCCGGTGGTTTCCATTTTTTTCTTTGTGGTTCTGTTTTTCAATGCTTTGTGTTCTTTGTGACCTTATTTCTTTGTGCTAAATTTAATCCGTGGTTTCTATTTTTTCTCTTTGTGTAATTTTATTCATTATCTTCAAATCTTATTTTGATAGAGTTAGCATGTGCATCAAGTCCTTCACTTGTAGCAATAGTAACTATATCATCTTTTAATTCTTTTAAAGCATTTCTATCATAATATATTACTGATGATTTTTTTATAAAATCATCTACACTAAGTGGAGATGAAAATTTTGCTGTACCACTAGTTGGTAAAGTATGGTTTGGTCCGGCCATATAATCTCCAAGTGGCTCAGGTGAGTATTCTCCCATAAATATGGCACCAGCATTTTTTATGTATCCAAGTATTTCAAAAGGATTTTTTACTGCAAGTTCTAAATGCTCTGGAGCTATTTCATTTGCAATAAAACATGCTTCTTTTATATCATTTACTATTATTATTCTACCTTGATTATTAATAGATGTTTCAGCTATCTCTTTTCTAGGAAGTTTATTTAATTGTACTTCTATTTCTGATTGTACTTTTTTAGCCAATTCTTCAGAAGTTGTTACTAAAATACTAGCAGCAAATTTATCATGTTCTGCTTGTGATAATAAATCAGCAGCAAGATATCTATAATTTGCAGTTTCATCAGCTATAATCAAGACTTCACTAGGACCAGCTATCATATCAATATCTATTTTTCCATAAACCATTTTTTTAGCCATAGCTACATAGATATTTCCAGGTCCTACTATTTTATATACATTTGGTATAGTTTCAGTACCAAAACTAAGAGCAGCAATAGCTTGAGCTCCTCCTACTTTAAATATTTTATCAACACCAGCAATTTTAGCAGCAGCTAGTATATTTGCAGGTATTTTTCCATCTTTTCCTGGAGGAGAGACCATAACTATCTCTTTACATCCAGCTAATTTTGCAGGAACGGCATTCATAAGTACAGTAGATGGATAACTAGCAGTCCCACCAGGTACATATATTCCTACTTTTTCTATTGGATTAATTAATTGCCCTACAATTTTATCAGGAGAACTTGTATCAATAAAAGAGTTTCTTTTTTGTTTTTCATGAAATTCTTTTATTTTTTTATGAGCAAGTTCTAGTGAATTTCTTAGTTCTAATGAAATATTATCAAAATACGCTTCATTTATTTCTTCTTGTGTTACTTGAAGTGAATCAAGTTTTACACCATCAAATTTTTCATTATATTCTAATACAGCTTTATCCCCATTTTCTTTTACATTTTTCAATATCTCTGCTACTGCCTTATTTACTTCATCATATTCAAATTGAGTAGTATCTTTTAAAATTTCATCTAAAACGGACTTATCATTTTTATAAGAAACTATTTTAATCATTTTTTATCTCCCCCTCTATTTCTTTAATTAATTTATTAATAATTTCATTTTTAAATCGATAACTATTTCTATTTACTATAAGTCTAGCACTTATATCAGCAATTTTTTCTCTTTCTTCAAGATTATTAGCTTTTAATGTACTACCTGTTTCTACTATATCTACTATTACATCAGATAAATTTACTAGTGGACCTAATTCAACAGAACCATTTAATTTTATTAAATCTATATCTCTTTCCTGTTTTTCAAAATATTCTCTAGCAACATTTATATATTTTGTAGCAACTACAAGTTTTTTTTCATAATTATCAACAAAATCTACTGGAGCAGCAACTGCAAATCTACATTTTCCAAATCCTAAATCTAATAATTCATATACATTTGCTTTACTTTCCATTAATACATCTTTTCCAACTATACCAATATCAGCAGCTCCTCTTTCTACATATACAGGGACATCACTAGATTTTACTAAAAAATATTTTATTTTTTTTTCTTCATTTATAAATACCAATTTTCTATCTTTATTTTCATATTCTGCTGATGAATAGCCTAATTTTTTTAAAATTTTATATGAATCTTCTCCAATTCTTCCTTTTGGAAGTGCAATGTTTAAATACATGATATTAATTCACCCCCTGTATATTTACATATATTTTTATATTTTTTATGTAATTTTTCGATTATCTCATCACTAAGCTCTATATATGGTGAAATTTTTACAGTTTTTCCTTCTTTTCTTAAATTCTCTATATATTGTAAGAATTCTATTGATTCTTCTGTATAAAAAATCAAGTAATCAGCTAAATGGTGTTTTATATCTAATTTTTCTACTAAACTATCTAAATCAATAGCAAATCCAATTGCAGGAAAAGCTTTTCCAAATCTTTTGCTTAAATTATCATACCGTCCTCCAATAATTATAGGATTATTTATATCTTCTATAAATCCTTGTAAAATAAGACCTGTATAATATTCTAAGCTATTTGAAATAGAAAAATTAATTTTTATTTTATTTAATTGAGAATCATTAATGTAAAGTTTTAAATTTTTAAAATAGTTTAGTGAATTTTCTAATTCATTATATTTTGATAAATTATTTAAAATATCATCAATATTTCCATAACAAGTAGTAATATCATATATTATATTTTTATATGTATCACTGATGTTTAATTTATTAAGTAGTTTTAATAATTCATCACGATTTTTAGTAAAAATAAATTTAAGAATTATATTTTTATTATCTTCAGAAATATTAATATTTTCAAAAATGTTTTTTAAAAGTTCGATATTTGAAATCTCTAAAATATAGTTGTTAGTGACAGCTTCTAAACTGTTTAATGCTAAAATTATAGTTTCAACATCACTAAAAATACCATTAGTTCCAAGGCTTTCTATACCAACTTGTCTTTTTTCTTTTAAGCCACCATTTATACCAAATTCATTTCTAAAAATATTGTCATAATAATATACTTTTTCAGAGATATTAATATTTTTATTTTGAAAATCATTAGCAAATTTTTTAGCTATTATCATAGTCATATCAGCACGAAGAGCATATAAACTACCATTTGGATGTATTATTTTTAATACTTTTTCATTATTTATAATATCTTTGTTTTTAAAATATGTATCATAATTTTCAAAAGTATTTACTTTTATTTTTTCATATCCATAACTTTCAAAAAGTTTTCTAAATTTTATTATCAAACTCTCTTCTAAGTCAAAATTCTTAAACTCTTTCATAATATTCCCCCTTATAAAAAAAACCATCCTAAATCTCTAGGATGGTAAAATTTTAAATTTCATATTTTCCCATCATAGACACAATTTATTATACTACAAATTGGCTTGTATCTATGTGGAATCACAAAGTTACAAACCTTTACTAATGTCTATGATGATGTAATTTTATTGTTATATTTCTCTCCATAATTTTTACCTCGAATTTTTAATTTAATTCATTTTAGCAATATAAAAATGATTTGTCAATTTTATTATTCATATAGTTAATATATATTATATATATGTTTAGAATTTATATAATACAAAACCATATGGTTGTAATTTTATTTTGTTTTCAGTTTTTCTAGTTTCTGAATATCTATTTCCTGAATATATAACTTCCATATCTTTAAGTAAAGTATAATCCACTTCTTTATCAGAAAAATTCATTATAGTAAAACTATTTTTATAATTATTTTTTACATATATTATTTTTGTGTTTTCATCAGCATATATTTCTACTTTACTTCTATTATTATATCCTAATATTTTTTCTTTTTTTAGATGTATCATATTTTTATAAAATTCAAACATTTCATAATGTTTTTTATGTATTAATTTATCAAAATCTAATTTTGAACTATAAAAAGTATTGATATCTTGAGAATCAGGGATATTCTCATCTAAAAATTCAAACTCTTTTTTTCGTCCATTTCTTACACCTTTTATTACTCTCTCGTCACTAAAAGATGTAAAAAATAAAAATGGATTTGTCTCAAAATACTCTTCGCCCATAAATAACATAGGAGTATGAGGTAAAGCAAACATTGAAAAAGCTGATAATTTATATTGCTCATAACTAATTAATTTGCTAAGTCTATCTCCAAATGGTCTATTTCCTATTTGGTCATGAGTTTGTATTGAGATAATAAGTCTATATGGCTCACTAAAATATTTGTTTCTCCAAAATTCAGTACAATAACCATTTTCAAACATCTCTTTAATTTTTCTAAAACTTCCATATTCTCTAAGATAAGTATGAGTTTCACCAGTAAAATATGAATGTATGCTATGATGAAAATCTTCTTCCCAATGAGCATCAAGTTTTATTCTATAATTTGATTTTATTGTATGATATGGATTTTCTGAGATTACATTTATTATTCTTTTTTCTTTTATTTCAGTATCTTTTACCATATCATATAAATCATCTAAAAAGTGTGATTCACTAAAGTCATAAATAGATAAAATAGCATCAAGTCTAAATCCATCAACTTTTACATCTTCTAGCCAAAATTTTACATTATCTAAAAAATATTTTTTTACATGTTCACTATTTCTACCGTCAAAACTAATAGCACTTCCCCATGGAGTAGAGTATCTTTTTGTAAAATATTGCCCATAAACACCTAAATAATTTCCTTCAGGGCCAAAATGATTATAAACTACATCTAATATTACAGCAATTCCATTTTTGTTACATTCATTTATAAATCTAATAAATTCTTTTACTCCACCATAACTTTCATCTACTGCATAGGGATAAACACCATCATATCCCCAGTTTCTATCTCCAGGAAAACTAAACAGAGGCATTACTTCTATTACATTTATACCAAGCTCTTTTAAATAAGGGATTTTTTTAATTGCTGCGTCAAAAGTTCCCTCTTTTGTAAAAGTACCTATGTGCATTTCATAAATAATAGCATCTCTTAAATCAATGCCTTTAAAATTTTGTGGCTTGTTTTCATTATTTACATTTATTATTTGCGAATACTTATGTACACCTTCAGGTTGAGACTTTGAAGCTGGATCAGGATACATATTTCCATCAGCAGTTTGAAAATAATATTTTGTACCTTCTGGAAGTTTTGGACATTTATATTCAAAATAACTTCCTTTTAATTTTTCCATATCATGTTCTCTATCAAGCTCTGGAAAAACTATTTTCATAACATTGTGTCTATTTGCCCAAACTATGAATTTTGAAAATTCACCCTCATAACTATGACCTAATTTCATTTTACACCTCTCTATTTTATTAATTATATACCAAGATTTTTTATAATCAAAATTTTCTCATAAATTCTTCGATAAATTTTCTTCGAAAATATTCATAAATTCTCTTCGAGAATTTATTTAAGTTTTTGATAAATTTTCTTCGAAAATTCATCTTAGTTGTTCACATTATACAACTTATAACATTTTTTGGGGAATGTCAAGAAATATTATAAATTCTTGACATTATTTAATTATTCTAATATCATATTTTAAGTATACAATAAAATTATAAAAATTTGAGGTGAAAAATGAAAAAAAAGCAAATTTTAGCAGAAGTTGGACTAGTATATGCTGCAGCTATTTGGGGAAGTACTTTTTATGTAGTAAAAGATAGTCTAGCATTTATAAATCCATTATTATTAGTTAGTTATAGATTTTTATTAGCATCTTTAATCTTCCTTATTTTTTTAATAATAAAAAAAGAGAATATTTTTAAAAATTTTAAATATGGAATAATTTTAGGAGTTTTACTTGGGTCATTATATATGTTTCAAACAGTAGGATTAAAATATACAACAGCTTCAAATTCTGGATTTATTACAGGACTTTTTGTATTATTTATACCTATTTTTGGATATATAATATTTAAAGAGATTCCTACAAAATTTAAAATAATTTCTGCAATATTAGCTACAATTGGTTTATGGATATTAACAGGTGGAATGAACTCAATAAATATCGGTGATATGTATACATTAGTTGCAGCAGTTGCCTATTGTTTGCATCTTTTATATTCTGGAAAATTTATGAAAAATAATATAAGTCCTTATTTAATGAATTTTCAACAATTTTTAGTAGTTGGATTAATTAGCTTATTTTTATCAAAATTTTATTATAATGAAATGTTTACTATAAATATAAGTGCTTTAAAAAGTATTATCTTTTTAGCGATATTTCCTACTGCATCAGCATTTATTATTCAATTAAAAGCACAAAAATTTATTGATGATTTTAGAGTAGGAGTAATTTTTTCATTAGAGCCAGTTTTTGCAGCTATATTTTCTTGGACTTTAGGTGGAGAAATATTTACTATAAAAGGATTTATAGGTGGAAGTTTTATTGTAACAGCTATGATTATTTCAGAAATGAAAATAAAAAATAAAATAGCTTGTGAAGAGGGATAGGGAGAAGAAATAGAATTTAGCCGCGGGAAAACGCGGATTGAATTCAGCACAAAGAAATAAGGTCACGAAGAACACAAAGATAGAAAAACAGAACCACAAAGGAAAGAATTGTAACCACGAGATATACACAGATAAACACAGAATAGAAAAAAATTATAATAATAAAATTAGCCGCGGAAAAACGCGGATTTAAGCGAATAAATATAGGATTAATAAAAAATGCGCATTTTCGGAGGATATTAGATTTTCTTGATAAATGCGTTACACGAAGAACACAAAGAGAAAAAAATAGAACCACAAAGAAAAGAATGGAAACCACGGGATGAGCTTTCGGTATTTTTCTATGAAAAACACCTTAGATGAACACAGAATAGAAAAAGTAGAGTGAAAAGTAAGAAGTGAGAAGAATTAAAATTTAGCCACGGAAAAACACGGATTATCACAGATAAAACTCTGTGTATCTCAGTGTTCTCTGAGTTTCTGAGTTGAAAATCTCTTGTGAATCCTGTAGTTTCAAAAAATCTGTACAATCCGTGGTAAACTTCCTTTGTGGTCCTAAGAGATTTTCTTCGTGCCCTTTGTGTAACAAAAATTTATATAACATCCCGTGCAAATCTCGTGGTTTCAAAGTAAAACTTTGTGTATCTCAGTACACGCTGAGTTTCTGAGTTGAAAATCTTGTGTAACTAACTTATAAAAAAATTTATTAATTTAATTAACTACAACTAAAAAAAGACCTTAATTTTAAGGTCTTTTTATATTATAAATTAAAATTTGTTTGAGTAGTATATAGATTATAATAAAATCCTTTTTTAGAAAGTAATTCATGATGATTTCCTATTTCTATTATCTCACCGTTATCAATAACTATTATTTTATCTGCTTCTTTTATTGTACTAAGTCTGTGTGCTATAATAAAACTAGTTTTACCTTTCATCAAATTAAGCATACCTTCTTGGATATGTTTTTCTGTAATGGTATCTACATTACTTGTAGCTTCATCAAGGATTAATATATCATGATTTGCTAAAATTGCACGAGTAATTGATATAAGTTGTTTTTCTCCTTTACTTAAATTTCCACCTTCTTCACTTAATATTTCATTATATTCATTTGGAAGTTTTTGTATAAATTTATCTGCATTTGATAATTTAGAAGCTTTTTTAATATCCTCAAAAGTAGCATCTAAATTTCCAAATCGAATGTTTTCAAGTACAGTATCAGAAAAAATATAAGTATCTTGAAGTACAATTCCCAATCTTTTTCTAAGGGATTTTTTATTAATATTATTAATGTCAATTCCATCAATTAAAATTTTACC
This sequence comes from Fusobacteriales bacterium, assembly GCA_020063625.1. Classification (GTDB taxonomy): domain Bacteria; phylum Fusobacteriota; class Fusobacteriia; order Fusobacteriales; family Fusobacteriaceae; genus Hypnocyclicus. Next base: position 4,655 of record JAICDD010000036.1, on the reverse strand, counting down.
TTTATTTATATTGTAAAATTTTGTCAATAAATTAATTATTGTAGTTTTTCCAGCACCAGTAGGACCTACTATTGCGATAGTTTCACCTTTTTTTACACTAAAATTTATATTTTTAAGAATTTTCTTTTCATTATCATAAGAAAAATCCACATTTTGAAATTCTATATCTCCATTAAGTTTTTCAACAACAATATTTCCATCATTGTCAAATTCACTTTCTTCATCAAGTATTTCAAATACACGTTCAGCACCAGCTATAGCACTTTGAAAATCATTATATAATTGTGCAAGTTGTACAATAGGTCTATTAAAATTACGTGAATAAGTAAGAAATGCAACAACAATACCTATTGTAGCTTTACCAATGGTAATAAGATAACTTCCTACCAAGATTATTACTAAAAATATTAAGTTACTAATAAAGTTCATAATAGGACCCATTATTCCAGAAAAAATTTGTGATTTAATTATATCATCTTTTAATGGTAAATTTTTCTGAGAAAATTCATTAATAGTAGAGGTTTCTTTTGCAAAAGCTTTTACTATTTTTATTCCTGTTATTTGTTCTTCGATAAACCCGTTTAATTCACCAAGTTTTTTCTGAGTACTTTTAAAATATTTACCTGTAAATTTGGCAACAAATGAAGTAAGTAGCATAGTAATAGGTACAGTAAATATTACAGTTAATGTAAGAGTAAGATTTAATTTAAACATAAAAAATAGAGAAGCAATAACTAAAATAACACTTAAAATAAGTTGAGTTATTGTCTGATTAAGTGTGTTACTAATATTTTCAATATCATTTATAAGACGGCTAATAAAATCACCATTTTGATTTTTATCAATAAAAGATATTTTTAATACTTGAATTTTTTCAAATAATTCTTCTCTTAAATTTGCAATAGTTTTTTGTGCTACATCTATTACAAAATATGAATTAAGCCACATTGAGACATTTTTTAATAAATATAAAATAAGTAGTGTATAAATTGAAGGCATAATTAGCTTAATACTATTAATATTATTAAATTTATCAAAAATTATTTTTAAATAGTTTGGTGCAAGTGATGAAAATAAAGCTTCTAAAATAACAAAAATAAATACTAAAAACATTTTAAATTTTTGTTTTTTTATATATTTCCATAATCTAACCATTGTTGGAAATGGATTTTTTGCTTTTTCTTTTTGAAAATTTCCATGAAATCCACGCCTTCTCATTCCGCCAATATTTATTTTAGGTTCTTTTTTATTTGACATCTATATCACTTCCAATTTGTAAATTAAATATCTCATTATATAATTTGCTTTTTCTTAATAATTCTTCATGTTTTCCAATGTTTTCAACTTTTCCATTATCTAATACTATTATTTTATCAGCATTCATTACACTACTAATTTTCTGGGATATAATTATTTTAGTGCAATTTTTTATATTTTCATTTATTTGAGTCATAATATATTTTTCTGTTTCAGCATCAAGAGCACTTGTTGAATCATCAAAAATTAATATTTTTGGTTTATTTGCAAGGGTTCTAGCAAGTGATAATCTTTGTTTTTGACCACCTGATAGATTTACTCCTCTTTGACCTACGATACTATCATAGCCATTTTCTAATTTTTCAATAAATTCATCAGCTTTTGCCATTTTTGCAAATTTTTTAATCTCTTCAAATGTTAAGTTTTCATTTCCAAAAGTAATATTATCTTTTATACTTCCAGAAAAAATAATATTATCTTGAAATACAAATCCAATATTTTTTCTTAAAGTGTCTAAAGAAAATTCATTTATATGTTTATTATCAATATAAATATCACCTTTTTGAGGAATAAAGAATTTTGGTATAAGAGAAACTAATGTAGATTTTCCAGAACCTGTAACTCCTATAATACCTACTGTTTCATTTTCTTTGATATCAAAAGAGATGTTTTCTAAAATATACTTATTATCTTCAAAAGCAAAATATACATTTTTAAAACTAATATTACCAGATATTTGATTATTATTAGTTGAGATATTTTTTTCATTATCTAGTTTTAATATATTTTCAATTCTATCAATAGAAACTATACTTCTAGATAAATTAGTAAGAATCATAGCAGTCATTACAACAGAAAAAATAATAATTTCTAAATAGTTGATATATGCTATAATTGTACCTAAATTTTCAGTATTTGATATAATACCTTTTCCACCAAAATATACTATAAATAAAATACCAAAATTTAAAAACATCATAATTAAAGGTCTTTGTAAAGATATAATTTTAGAAGATGTAATTATATTATCCATAAAATCTCTATTTGCTTTTGTAAATCTATTTTGTTCATAATTCTCTCTTGAAAAAGATTTTACAGTTTTTATTCCAAATAGATTTTCTTGAGAAATTTTATTTACTACATCAAGTTTACTTTGTATTTTATAAAAAATAGGAAAACTCTTTTTTATAATTAAATACATTAAAAAAATCATAATAGGGATTATAAAAATCAAGATTAAAGAAAGTTTTGCACTAGTAATAACAGCCATTATAAATCCACCAACGAATAATAAAGGCGCTCTTACAACAATTCTAGTCCCTGCTAATATTAAACCTTGAATTTTATTTATATCATCAGTAAGAATTGTAATTAGATTTCCAGTTTTTAATTTTTCTAAATTAAAAAAATCTAATTTTATAATTTTAGAAAATATAGTTTCACGTAAGTCTGTCGCTGTAGAAATTGCAGCTTTTGAAGCAAATACAGTACACATTATTCCACCAAAAGCACCAATTAATGCAGTAAGAAGCATAAGTAATCCCATTTTAAATATATAATTTGTATCATTGTTTACTATTCCAATATTAATTATATTTTTCGATATAAAAGGTAAAAACAAATCAGCAATAACCTCTATCATCATAAACAAAGGTGCTAATATTGTAAATAACCTATATTTTTTAGTATATTTAAATAATTTTTTTATTTTATTCATATTCCTCCTTAAAATTGGACCACTAAGTTTTTTTCTTTGTGGTTCTGTTTTTTTATCTTTGTGTTCTTCGTGTAACGCATTTATCAAGAAAATCTAATATCCTCCGAAAATGCGCATTTTTTATTAATCCTATATTTATTCGCTTAAATCCGTGTTCTTCCGTGGCTAATTTTATTTGTTTTTTTCTCTGCGATACTCTGATTACTCTGTTACTCTGCGTTGATTTTTAAATATTATCATTGCTCACTCTTTACTTTTCACAATATCTACTTTTATATATTTTTTAGATTAAAATATACTTTTAATAATAATGATTTCATTAACTCTTTTTCTTCATTAGAGAAATTATTAAAAGAGGTATCATTTATATTTTTTAATTTTTCATCAATTAAAGGTTTTAGTTTTATACTTTTTTCGGTAATATATACTCTAGTAATTCTTTTATCTTTTTCATCTTTTTTTCTTGTAATAAAATCATTTTTTTCCATTCTTTGTAGCATTTTAGTAAGAGTAGCTTTTGAAATATGCATTTTTTCAGCAATTTCATTTTGAGTAATTCCATCATTTTTGTATAGCATAAAAAGAACAGGTGGTTGTCCTTTATATAAACCTATTTTTTCTAATTCTTGAACTACTGTTTTAAAATGCATTTTTGATACTATATGAAAAAGTTGTTCAAGATTTTTATTATAAATATCATCATTCAAATAAAACACCTCCAAATAGTTAGTTGGCTAATTATTTTTATCATATTAATTTATATTTGTAAAGGAATTTTTGATATTTTTCAAAACGAAGACACTAATATTTTTTGAAACCACGAGATTTACATAAAATTTTCAGCACAGATACTCAGAGAGCACTGAGATACACAGAGTCTATTTTGAAACCACGGGATACACACGGGATTTACACCAGATTTTTTTTATAAATTACAAAGATATTTTGTTACACAAAGTACACGGAGAAAAATCACTAAGGACCACTAAGGATTTTTAAATTCTTCTCACTGCTCACTCTTTACTCTTCACTTCTCAATAATTTTCCATTGTCCATTTTTTATCCTGTGTTTATCTGTGAAAATCTTGTGGTTTCTAATTCTTTCGCCTTTGGCGACTTACTTTTTTAAAGATAAAAAAGTAAGCAAGAAATCTTTGCGCTAGTTTCTACGGATAATTTTTGTTACACAAAGGGTACGAAGAAAACCATTGAGGACCACTAAGTTTTATAGATTTTTTTTTATCATGGGATATACACTTGATTTTATTCCGTGTTTATATTATGGTTCCTGAGTTTGTTCCTTTGTGGTCCTGCTTTTTTTACCTTTGTGTTCTTCGTGTAATTTTTTTAATCTGCGTTTTTCTGCGGCTAAATTCTAAATTTTCTTACTTCTCACTATCATTAGTGCCATTCGTGGTTTCTTTTAATTGTCGTTTTTTTATCTTGTGGTTTCAAATTTTCCCCATTAAAAATATTGACTTTTTATTAAAAATATGTTAATTTTATTGTAAGAGAAGTGTGGTAAAAGTTTCGGCAAGACTCAAAAAATTAAAATTTTTGTACAAAAAAATACACTAAATATATAGAAAGTGCTAAAAATACATACAAAAAAATTAAGATTTTCGGCAAAAAAATTGTTTATAATTATTGAAAATGCTGAGAAATTTTCAAAAAAGGCTGA
>JAICDD010000035.1 GCA_020063625.1 Fusobacteriales bacterium | reverse complement strand
CCCTTAAACGCCGAAAGTACTGAATTGGAGACGATTTGGGAGGATAGGTATTTGCCAAGTTAGTGAAATTTTAAAATTTCACAAGCATATGTTTTATTTGAGTAGGTCAATGGCTCAATTGGTAGAGCATCGGTCTCCAAAACCGAGGGTTGGGGGTTCGAGTCCCTCTTGACCTGCCATTTTTATTTTTTTGAGTATGTTTATGGAATAAAAAAAGGTTCTTTGTCAAATAGTGTTGGCGATTTTGACAAATAGATTTTTTAGAGATGATAGATACTATCATCTTTTTTTTCTTATTTCCTTATCTCTATTAAGTTGCTCATTATTAATATTCTTCTTCTTAAATTTAAAAAACTTCTATACCCAAATCCTATCCTTTTTATTACTTTTATCTTATTATTTAGTCCTTCTACTCCTCCATTTGAATAACTATATTTTAAACTATTTCCTATATATTTTAAGTATTTCTTAAATGTTACTATTACTGTTTTTATATAATTATTTGAGATATTTTTATACTTTTCTATTGTTTCTTTAAATTTTTCTATCTCTTTATTTTTTACTGCATATAAAAAGTCTTGATATATATCATATGCTTGCTCTAATTTATAAATGCTATAATAAGAATGTAGAAAAACGATCATTTATTTAAGAATGTAGAAAATAAAAAAATAGAATATAATTGCCTCAAGAAATTTAGGAGGTAATTATGGTAATAAATACAAATATAATCATTAATTTAAAAATTGAAAAACTTGAAGATTTATCAAAATTAAAATCTTTTGTGGAGGGTAGTAATTTGAAACTTAACTATAGCCAAATAGCAAGAGAATTAGGAGTGGATGCCAGGACAGTAAAAAAATATGTAAATGGTTATAAAAAGCCAACGTCTAGAACTAAAAAATCAAAGATTGATGATTTTTACTCTATTATAGAAGAGTTATTGAGCAATGAATCAAAGCAAATATTCTATTACAAAAGAGTTTTATGGCAGTATTTAAAGGATAATCATGGTTTAAATTGTGCACAGTCATCATTTAGAAGATATATTTCTAAACACGAGAAAAAAAGGAATCTCAAAAGATAAGGCTCCAATGAGATTTGAAACAGGAATAGGCCAGCAAGCTCAAATTGATTGGAAAGAAAATATGAACTTTGAACTTAAAAATGGTGAAAAAATAAATATTAATATTTTTGTATTAGTTTTATCTTATTCAAGATTTAAAATATATAGATTATCTCTTAGTAAGTCACAAGATATTTTATTTTCATTTTTAAGCGATGCTTTTGAAAAGATAGGAGGTGTGCCAAAAGAAATAGTAACTGATAACATGAAAACTGTAATGGATCAAGCTAGGACAAGTAACTCAAGAGGAAAAATTAATAATAAATTTCAACAATTTGCAAATGATTTTGGCTTTGAAGTAAAACCTTGTATAGCTGGAAGACCAAATACAAAAGCAAAAGTAGAAGCTCCAATGAAGTTACTTGACGAGATAAGAGCGTATAATGGGACTCTTGACTATGAAGAATTATCAAAGTTAATAGAAAAAATAAATGATAGAGAAAATAGTAAATGTCATTCAACAACTGGGAAGATACCTATTTTATATTTAGAAAAAGAAAAAGATTTTTTATCCCCTCTTCCTACGGAAAAGATAAGAAATCAATATGCAATAAACACCATAGATGTAATTGTTTGGAATTGGTATAAAAAGTTGGACAATATATTTCGTTTAGTATAAAATATATTAAATTAAAAGGTAGGTGTCCAATATGTCTAAAAAAAATATTCTTCTTATGATGATGATTTTAAATCTATGATTGTTGATTTATATAATTCTGGTAAATCTTATACTGACTTATATAACGAATATGGTGTCCCTCAATCTACTGCTAGACAATAGGTTGATAATTCTAAAGATCTTTCTGAAACTCTTGATAATATTACTCTTCAAGAGTTTAAAAGATTAAAAAAAGAACTTAATTCTATTAAAGAGGAAAATGAAATCTTAAAAAAGCCTATCATCATATTCGCAAAAAAAATAAGTAGTAATTCTATCATTTTTAATTTTATCGATAAAAATAAATCTGTTTATTCTGTTAATAAATTATGCAATACATTAAATATTCCTAAAAGTAGTTATTATGAAAAAAAATCTAGAACTATTTCTAAAACTACTAGTAGAAGAATTAAACTTACTAATTTAATAAAAAATATTTTCTTTAATAGTAAAAAACGTTATGGAGCTTCAAAAATTCATAATGAATTATGAAAAAATTAAATTTAAAATCAATTATAGTAAAAAAATTTAAACCACATAATAATAAAAGATATAAAAGAACCAGGAACAAATATATTAAATAGAAATTTTATTTCAAAAGAACCATATAAAAAATTAGTAAGTGATGTTACATATATAAAAACAAAAGAAAATGGATGGTGTTATTTAGCAACAGTAATGGATTTATATAATAATGAAATATTAGGATGGAGTTATTCAAAAAAAATAACAAAAGAATTAACAATATCAGCATTAAAAAAAGCAATAAAGAAAATAAATGTAGTAAAAAATTGTATATTACATTCAGACTTAGGAAGTCAATATACAAATAAAGAATATCTAAGAACTTAGGATTTATATTATCATATTCAAGGAAAGGAAATCCATATGATAATGCAAGTATAGAATCATTTCATGCAGTATTAAAGAAAGAATTAATACATCATAAAAAATATAAAAATTATGAAGAAAGCAAGAGATCAATGTTTGAGTATATAGAATCATGGTATAATCGGGAAAGAACCCAAAAGAAATTAGGTTATTTATCCCCAATGGAGTATAAAGCGAAAAACATTGTCCAATAAATTGTCCTAAGTCCAAAAAGGTATAAATAAAAAACGTGCATTTAAACTTGCAATTTACAACAATTTACAAAAATAAAAAAAGTACTTGACAAAATCTGGAGGGAGGGTATAATTAATTTTGTGAGTTTTAAAATTCATTCTATTTGGCAATTAGTTATTTTTTACTTCAATTGTAGTTTGCGTATATACAAAATAAATACATAATTTATATTAAAGTTGAAAATTGACGCTCATATAAATAAAAAATCACAATATGGAAGTTTGATTAGTGAAAAAATAGGATTTACGTTGTTTATCTTGATAAAATTTTATCTATTTATTATAAATTTTACTTTTATGTGTTTTTTATAATAACTAATTAACTTACTTTTTAGCATATATATAATGATGTTTAATAAATAGAATGAGTTGCTTAAAATACAATGTAGTAAAAGGGAGGGAGAAAAAGTTGGAAAGTGAAATTTTTTTAAAAAAAGAAAATGCAAAAAGTTTTAAAAAGAAATGTGAAATTGTTATACAAAATTTAATAAATTGGAAATTAGATAGTCAGAAAGTAAAGAAAGGGGATGTAAATTACAAAGAATTAGAAGGTATTCCAAATAATTTTACCAAATTAAATGAAGTAATAGAAGAATTTGTCGATAAAATAGAATTTTCTACAAATTTTTCTAGTTTTAAATTTTTAGGATTCCCTGATGCTGGAAACTCACAAGCGGGGATTATAGCTGGTATAATAGAAGTTTTTTTACAACAAAATCTTATAAATAGTAGTTTTTGTGCCCCATACGCTACAAAAATTGAAATAGAAACTATTAGATGGATGAGAGAAATTTTAGGTTATGAATTAAGAGATTATGATAATATTTCTGATATAGGTGGAGCTGTTACAAATGGAGGAGTTCTTTCTAATACTTATGCATTAATGGCAGCATATAGAAAATATTTTGATAAGAAAAAAAGTATTATAATATTGCCAGAAAATATAGGACATTATTCTTTAACTTATGCTCCAAAGTGGTTAAATTTCAAATATAAAATAGTATACTGTAAAATTAAAAACTATAGATATGATGAAAAAGAATTAAGGAAAATATTAGAAAAATATGGGGATAAAATATTTTTTATAGGAGCATATGCTGGTGATTCTAGAACTATGACAGTTGATCATTTGGAAAATATTTATAATATTGTAAAAAGCAAAGGCCTTGATCTTTGGTTACATTGTGATGCTTGTCATGGTTTTTCTTTAAGTTTCAGTAAGAAGTATAAAGACAAAATAAAAGGAATAGAGAAATTTGATAGTATTACTTTAGATCCACATAAAGTTTTATGGTTACCTTATACAATGAGTATGGTATTATTTAAAAATATTTCTGATTTTAAATTAATTGTTGAAGAAAATGAGTTAATAACTAGTGAGAAATTTTCTATAGGTAAAACTACTCCTTTTATTGGAAGTAAGAGTTTTTCTAGTTTAAAATTATGGATGCTAATCAAACATTTAGGAGTAAAAAAAATAGGAGAATTGATAGAAGAAAGAATTAGTAATGCAAAATACTTTGCATATTTAATAGATAATTCTTTAAAGTTAAAAAGATTAAATGAAGTTGAAATAAATTCTGTGGTTTTTATTTATTATAATAAAAATTTAACAGAAAAAGAGCTAAGTGAAATAAATAGAAAAATATATTTAAAAATGTTGAATGAAGGAGTTTATTATTTTCATTCTTTTAAATTAGATGTATTATTAAATGATAAATATATAAATTTAGATGTTTTAAGATTTATGTCAGGAAATAATTTGCTTACAAAACAAGTTATGGAAGATGCTATAAAATATATAGAAAAGTTAGGAGACGATATTTATGAAGAATTTAGATAAAGTAATAAATTTTTTTAAAAATAATAACATTAATGGAACATTTATTTTTTATGGAAGTGTAATAGAAGGGAAAAAATCTTCTGATATAGATTTAATTATTTTTTTAGATAATATTAATTTTAATAAAAAAGAGATAATAGAGAAATATATTGATTTTTTAAAAGAAAATAATATAAAAATTGATGAAGAAATAAAGTACAAAGATAAATTGTTTATAACTAAAAATGAATTAGAAAATATTGTTAACAATTTTCCTTTAAATATAGAAGATTTTATTAAGCCAATAGATTTAAAAAATGATTATGAAAGAATTGTAAAAAGATTAATAGTAAATATTTTTACTACTAAAACTATAATTATTGGTGATAAAGAATATTATTATAAAATATCTAATATTTTTTGGAATAAATTAATAAGTTTATTAGAACAAAAGAAAAAAAATCATGATTTTGAAGATTTTAAACTTTTATTTAAAATTAATAAAAACTATAAAAACTATTTTGGTTATTCACCAAGAATAATTAACTATTTATTTGACAGATATATTTTTCATACAACTTGTGATTTTTTAATAAAAAATTTAAAAGATAATAAATTAAAATATCCTAAAAAAATAGCTGTTTATGATTTAGAAAAGACTTATACTTATGAAGAGTTAGATGAATATAGCGATAAAATAGCAGCTGAATTATTAAAATATAAAGAAAAAAATGTAATAGTTTGTTATCCGCATAATTCTAAATTACTATTAATTATATTAGGAATTTATAAAGCAGGCAAAACATATGTTCCTATAGATTATTATTCTTCTGAATTGGAACAAAAGTTAATAATTAATCAAATAGAGGATTATGTGATTATTGATGAAAATTTTAATATAAATAAAATATTAAATTATGAATACAAATTTATTAAATATAAATATCCAAAAATTGTTTATATTATGCATACTTCTGGAACTACAGGAAAACCTAAAGGAGTTCAAATAACAAGAGATAATTTAAAATATATTTTAGATGGAATTCAAGATATTTTTCCAGTTGAACATGAAGATTGTTACCTTTTTTCAACACGAATAACGTTTGATGTATCTATTACTGAAATATTTGGATTTTTAAAAAATGCAGGTTCTGTTTTTGTTTATTCTTTAAAAGATATTAATTTTTATAGAGATTTATCAAATTTTGTAAATAAATATAAAATAACTCATATTGCATTATCACCTTCTGTTTTCCATTTATTATTAAAAAATTTTAGTGATTATGATTTTGAAAAAATGAATAGAAATATAAAATATTATATGATTGCAGGAGAAGAATTTAAAATTGAAATATTACCATATATTGAAAAAAATATAAAAAATTCGAGAGTATTTAATGTTTATGGTCCGACGGAAACGACAGTATATGCTACTTATTATGAAGTAAAAGATTTTGATTATGATAAAGTTCCTATTGGTTTTGTTTTTAAAGGCGTAAAAATAAAGATTACAAATGATGGAGAATTATTGATAGGTGGTAAAGGAGTTGCACATGGCTATTATAATGATGATGAAAAAACAAAAAATAAATTTATTTTAATGAATGGAGAAAAATATTATAAAACTGGTGACATTGTTAAAATTAAAGATAATAAATTAATATTTTATGGTAGAAAAGATGATCAAATCCAAATAAATGGTATAAGAATAGAATTAGGAGAAATTAGAGCATTAATAAAAAAAATTATTGATAGAGAAGATAAAAGAGATATTCAAGTAATATATTATGATGATAAAATAATTTTATTTTATACTGGTAAAAAAATTGAAAATTGGTTTCAATTATTACATAAAAAGATTAATAATTATAAAATGCCAAATGTATTTATAAATATTTCGAATATACCAATTAATAAAAGCGGAAAAGTAGATAAAAAATATTTGCAAAAAGTATATTTAGAACATAAAAAACATTTAATAAAAAAGGAAGATAATAACGAAATAAAAGAAAAAATTTATAAATTGATTTATGAAAAAATAAAAACAGAAATTAGTTATGATGATAATATTTTTTTGAATGGAATAGATTCATTAGATTCTTTTGAAATATTATTAAATTTAGAAAAGTTATTTAATATAAAAATTGATAATGTTTCACTTTATGAAATTCCTACAATAAATCTTATTTATAAATATATAATTGAACATAAAAGGGTTGAATATAAAAAAGTAAATTTTGATATAAAAAATGTGAATTTGAATAATAAGATATTAACTTATACTTATCCATTATATTTTTATGCACGTATATATAATATACTTGATTTTAAAAGTATTATTTATGATAAAATCAACTTATCTTATTTAAAGATTGATTATGAAGAATTAAAAAAGAGATTGTCAAAAATTGAAGTTTTAAAAACAATTATTAATTTAGAAAAAAATCAATTTGAATATTATAAAGATTTAGATATTAATATATCAAAATTTTATAGTGAAAATGTATATTTAGATTTAGAAGAAAAGTTAGTAGAACTTGTTTATAATAATAGGAAGAAAAATAGTTTTATGTATAAATTTATTTATGTATATAATGAAAAACAGAGCGTTTTATACTATGCTATTGATCATTCTATTTTTGATGAATCTTGTAAAAATATTTTGAAAAAAATTATAGTAGATGATAAACTGGTTCCAGAAAAACTTTCAGACTATATAATGGAATTAGAAAAAAATAATAATGAATCTAAATTTAGTTTTAAAAATAGATTTCATCAAAAAGTAGTAGAAAATAGTAGTTCAAAATTACCTGATATTTTAAGCAAAATGGAAGATAAAACTATTTTTAAAGAAATTAATTGTGATAGTTTAAATACAACAGATGTTTATATTAGAATAATAGATTGGCTTAGGGAAGTTTTTTTTAATGAATATGAAATAAAAAATTGTAATATAAATTTAATTTATAATATTAGAAAGTTTAAAAATAGTTCATATGAAAATTTAATTGGAGATATTCATTTAGGGATTACATTCCCTTATATTGAGGCGGAAGATATTAAAAAATCTCTTTATAAAATAGTTGATTTTTATAAAGAAGAAATGTATAATCCTAAATTTTTTGGTTATAAATCTTTTCCAAAAACAAATAAAATTGAAAAAGAGATTGTCTCTTTGTATGATGAGAAGGTATATTTAAATATAAATTATGTAGGAGTTAAAACTGAAAAAGAATATGAAGAATTAATTAAAGAATCTAAAACTTTGAATAAAGAGATAAATAAAATAAATAAAAATAAAATAAATATTTTAAGTTTTTTGGTTAATAATAAATTAGTGTTAATGATATCTAAAAATATATTGAAAAATATAAGTAGGACGGTGGTTTATGAAGATTAGTATAAATTTAATAAAATTTTTATCAGGGATAGTTATAACTTTTTTAGGTAATGAGCTTTTTAAATTCATGATAGATTTTTGGGTGGTTAGTGAAACAAGTTCAACTAAAGAAATTGCAAAAATTACCATGATATCATTAATTCCTTTGTTATTTATTAATTTAATATCAGGAATAGTAGTAGATAAATTTAAAAGAAAAAAGATAATTGTAATTAGTGATATAATTAGTGGAATAAGCTGTTTAATTACATATTTTTATTTAGATAATAGGTTTGAAATTTTGGCATTGGCGATATTATTAATAATTTTGAAGATTACAGATTCTTTTTTTTCTATAGCTTCAAGAGGTATTGTACCTTTAATGTTTGAAAAAGAGAGTTTAGTAAAAGTAAATAGTTATTATACAATTGCCAGGAATTTAGTGTCTATAATAGCACCAATAATTGGTAATATTTTGGTGCTTTCTTTTAATCCAAGTTTAATATTATTAATAAATGGAATTAGTTTTATTCTAACAGCTATAGTTGAAATGTTTTGGAATATAAAAAATATTAATTCAAAACACATAGAAAAAAATAATTATATAAAAACAATAAAAATTATAATGAAAAATAAAACTGTTTTTAAAATGTTAATAAATGCTACATTAGCAAACTTTTTTTTAGCAGGATATCCTATTTTGTTATCTTATGTGATTATTGTTGAGAAAAATAATAAAAGTATGTATGGTTTAACACTTTCTATGATGGCTTTTGGAGCTATTTTGGCTTCTATTGTTATAAATATAGATAAAATAAAACATATTTTTTTAGATGGTATTGGATTTTTGTTTTTAATCTCTTTTGTTTTTATATTTAGTATAGGAAATGAATTGGTAATTATGTTTTGTGCTTTTTTATATAGCTTTTTATTAAATTTATTTAATATTAAATTTTTTTCAAAAGTACAAGCTGAAATGGATGTTTCGATTTTAGGACAACTATTTGCAATTGTATTTACTATGGCAGGAGTAGCAATGCCATTTGGTAATTTAATGATAGAAAATTTTGATAAATTATTTGGAAGCTATAGTATAAGTGTGTTGGGTATTTTATTTTTAATTTCATTATCTATTTTTAATGCTATCTATGAAGTTATGATTCGTATAAAATCAAATTAATATTAAATTTATAAAATTAATACTAATTTTCCTTTTTGTGATATAATTTGAAAAGGAGTTTGGAGGTGTAAAAAATGAAGCTAATAGACACTCATTGTCATATAAATTTAGATGATTTTAAAAATGATTTTGAAGAATTGTTGAGTAGAATAGAAGATAAACTTGAGTTTGTAATTAATGTAGGATATGATTTAAAGACAAGTGAAGAAAGTGTTAATTTGTCAAATAAATATGGATTTATATATGCTACAGTAGGTATACATCCTCACGATTCTAAAACTTATAATACTTTAGTAAAAGAAAGATTAATAGAATTGGTAAAAAATAATAATAAAGTATTAGCTATAGGTGAAATAGGTTTAGACTATTATAGAAATTATTCGCCTAAAGAAATACAAAAAAAGTTTTTGAAGAGCAATTAAAATTAGCAATAGAATTAGATAAACCAGTTGTTATACATTGTAGAGATGCTTATGGTGATACAAAATTTTAAAAAGATATAAAGATGTAAGAGGTATAATGTATAGCTACTCAGGTTCTTATGAATTTGCTAAAAACTTGATGGATAGATTTTATTTTTCAATAAGTGGACCAGTTACTTTTAAAAATGCTAAAAATGTAAAAGAAATGGTAAAAGAGCTACCAATTGAAAGAATATTGGTTGAAACAGATTCGCCATATTTGACACTAGTACCTTATAGAGGGAAAAGGAATGAACCTGTTTATGTAGAATATGTAGCAAGAGAAATAGTTAAAATAAAGAATTTAGAATATGAAAAAGTAGTTGAAATAACAAATAAAAATAGTAAAAAAGCATTTGAATTGGAGTAATAGTCAATATGGAAATAATAGGTATAGGTAATGATATAGTTGAAATAGAAAGAATAAAAAAAGCTATAGAAAGAAATGAAAATTTTAAAAGAAGAGTATATACAGAAAATGAGATAAATTATGCAGAAAAAAGTAATATAAGAAAATATGAAATATATGCAGGTAGATTTGCTGCAAAAGAAGTATTGTCAAAAGCTTTTGGAACAGGTATAAGGGGATTTAAATTAACAGATATAGAGATATTAAATGATGCAATAGGAAAACCTTATGTTGTTTTAAAGAATAGTTTAAAAGATAAATATTTAAATTTTGAATTACTTAGAACTATCTCGCATAATAAAACAATGGCTTTTGCAACTGCAATTTTAATAAAAAAATGAGGTGAATTTGTTATGAAAAAATGAGGTATTTTTTTTATTTTTTTTGTTTTGATAAATTTTATAATTAATGCTCAAAACCTTGAATTTAAAATGTATTTTGAAGGTAATAGTATAAATATTGAGCAAGTAAATTTTTTAAATAGAAATTATTTAAAGGTATTAAAAGAGTATAATAATTTTAACAACATTAATTTATATGATTTTTTGCAAAATAAAAATATAAAAATGTATTTTTATAAAGATAAAAGTAATAAAAAGAATAAGATTTGGGTATAGAAGTTTTTTTAATTTAAGAAGAAAAATATTAATAATGAGCAACTTAATAGAAATAAGGAAATAAGAAAAAAGAGATGATAGTAGCTATCATCTCTAAAAAATCTATTTGTCAAATTCACCAACACTATTTGACAAAGAACCTTTTTTTATTCCATAAACATACTCAAAAAAATAAAAATATTATTGACATCATACAATTTTTAATATATAATAACTACAGAAATGAGAGATTACTTGGTAAAGATAGCTAAGGGGGTACACCCAGTAATATTCCGAACCTGGAAGTTAAGCCCTTAAACGCCGAAAGTACTGAATTGGAGACGATTTGGGAGGATAGGTATTTGCCAAGTTAGTGAAATTTTAAAATT
>JAICDD010000034.1 GCA_020063625.1 Fusobacteriales bacterium | reverse complement strand
GACCACTAAGAATTTCTTTGTGGTTCTAGTTTTTAACTTTGTGTTCTTCGTGTAACGCATTTATCAAGAAAATCTAATATCCTTCGAAAATGCGCTTTTAATTTTTCTCACTACTTACTACTGACTTCTCACTATAATCAGTGATAATCCGCGTTTTTCCGTGGCTATTTTTCAATTATTAATTTTTTTCTATCCTGTGTCAATCAGTGTCAATCTCGTGGTTCCTTTTCTTTCCTTTGTGGTTCTAGTTTTCTATCTTTGTGTTCTTCGTGTAACGCATTTAATAATAAAATCTAATTATCCTACAAAAAGGTGCATTATTTTTATTTATAATTAATTTCTACTTCTACTTTTCTTATAATATCTTCTACTTCTTTTGAAATCTCTTTAAAATTTTCAAAACTATCACTTAAATAATTATATCTAGCATCTACTGCATAATCATTTAAGT
The DNA here is from genome assembly GCA_020063625.1 of Fusobacteriales bacterium. Classification (GTDB taxonomy): domain Bacteria; phylum Fusobacteriota; class Fusobacteriia; order Fusobacteriales; family Fusobacteriaceae; genus Hypnocyclicus. Next base: position 10,965 of record JAICDD010000034.1, on the reverse strand, counting down.
CTAATATTTCATCTTTTATTTCTAATTTCAAATTGTTTTTTTTAATTAATTTTATCAATAAATCTAAATTATGAGTTCTTGGTGCTTCAATTTTATTATAAATTAATAACGCTTTTAAAGATTTTTCAACTGCTTGTTGCAAATGAAATAATGCAATTTCTATATCGATATTCTCTTTGCTTTTATAAATTAATTCTGCTGCTAAAAAATCATTTTTTGCTTTTTTTAATAAAACTTCATATTGTCTTAAATATTCCATAACTCTAATCCTTTATCTACGGCTTCTTTTACTATTGAACCAAAATCATTTTTATAAAAATCAAATTCCTCTTCTGAAACTACTATAATATCTTTAGATATATCTATATCATACAACGCTTTTCTTATTTTTCTTTTTTCCTCTAACTTTGATTTAATTTCTTTTTCTACTATTAGAATATCAATATCGCTATTCTCTGTTGCTGTTCCATTAGCATAACTTCCAAATAATATTACTTTTTGAGGTGTAGTAATTTTTGTTATTCTTTTTATTAGTTCTTTTTTTAAATTCTCTGATAAATACATAAAAACACCTCCACTTTTTATTTTATAAAAAATGACAAGTATTACTTGTCATTTTCACTACTATTTTTTCTCTATACACATTAGAGTAAGGTCATCAACTATTGGTAACCCTTCTAAGAAATCTTTTAAATCTCCATATATATTTTCAATAAGCTCTTCTGCTCCACAGTTAGCATTTTCACTAAGCATTTGTTTTAATCTATCTAATCCATAAAACTCATCATTTTTATTTTGTGCTTCATTTATACCATCAGTATAGAAAAATAGTTTTTCTCCAGGTAATAACTCTACTTCTTTATCCTCAAAATTTAATACTCCTGGAAAATCTTTCTCAGAAAAAAGACCTAATACTTGACTACTTCCAGGAAGCTCTTCTACACTTCCATCTTTTTTTAGATGTAATACAGGTTCTTGTGAGGCCCTACAATATCTTATTTTATCACTTTCTTGATTCATTAATAGATAAAATAGTGATATAAATTTACCATCTGGAAAAGTTTCAACTACTTTTTCATTTAATACTGTTAATAATTTACTTGGTTCTTGTATCTCTTTTGAATGAGTAACCAAATGTACTTTAAATATTGTAGAAAGTAGTGCTGCTGGAATACCATGACCTGATACATCAGCAAAAGCTATTCCATAACTATTATTATTAAGATCTATAAAATCATAAAAATCTCCTCCAATATCTTGAGAAGGTTTATATTTTACTGCAAAATCATAACCTTCTATATTTGGATAATTTTGTGGAAGTAATTTCTTTTGTATCTCTGATGCCAATTTTAACTCCTCTTCTAACTCTGAATAAAGCTTAAATAATTGATTATTTTTCTTTTTAAGCTCTTTTTCTCTAATTTGTAATTCCTGAAAAAGTCTTTCATTTTCTTTCATTAATTTATTTTCTTTTACTACTTTTTTTAATATATGTATAAGCTCCTCTTTTTTAAAAGGTTTATTTAAAAAATCAGAAGCTCCTAATCTCATCGCACTAACAGCTAAATTAACATCTGTTTCAGTTGTAAGCATTACAGTAGGTATATTTCTTTTTTTAGGGTTAAACTCTCTTATAAATTCTAATCCATTTAAATTTGGCATTTCATAATCTACTAATATTATATCTGGCTCTTTATATCTTAATTCTTCTAAAGCTTCTAATGGGTCTCCATATGCTATTGTTGCAAATCCTTCTTCTTGAAGTACTGTTGATATTAATGCTCTCATAAATTTTGCATCATCAACTATTGCAACTAATATTTTATCATTATCTACTTCAAGAGTTATTACATCATTTATATTGTCATACATCTCTATATATTTTTCTAGTTTTACTATACTAATAAGCTTTTTTATTCTATTTGATGTAATGATGTATTTTGCTTCTCCAGATACTTCATGTACTTTTTTACGTATATAAATAAGTACTCCTAATCCTACTGATTCCATATAATTTAATGTAGATATATCAACTATAAAATTTTTTCTATCATTTTTCAATAATTCATCTATTTTCACTTTTAAATAATATGAATTTTTAGGATTTAATTCAGATTTTATTGTAATAACAGTCCATTGACTAACATTTTTTATCTCAATATTAGCCTCTTCCTCTTTATTAAAAAATCTATCTATTGCATCTAATATAGGCTTATAATTATCTTTTTTTACATAAATTATATCTGATACACCTTTTTTAAAAGTATCTACTATATCAGCATTTCCTACATTTCTATCAAATACCACTATTACAGGAATTTGCGATACTTTTTCAGATTTTCTAGCTAATTCAAGGTCATCTATACTTTCAGCACCTAAAACAAGTAAATCTATATTATTATCTAAAATATTATCAATAATATTTTCTGGGGATAATATATCTACTATGTATCGATTTTCCCTTAATAAAACTGATATATTTTTTGCTAATTCTCCATCTTTTATTATGATAGCAACTCTTTTTTTCATCTATACTCACCTAATCTATTGATTTTATGATATTTGCTAACACTCCATTTATAAATTCATGTGACTTTTCATTTCCATATTTCTTTGCTATCTCTATTATTTCATTTACTACTATCTCTTTTCCTGTATCTTTTTTTATTAGTTCAAAAGCTCCAAACCTTAATAGTACTCTCTCTACATTTCCTATTCTATCAATATTCCAATTTATCATATTTTCATCAATTACTTTATTTACTTCTTCTAAATTATCAGCAATTCCTGTAACATAATCTTTTATAAACTCTATTTGTGCTTCTCTTAATTTTTCTGTCTCTTCTCTCTTTAAATAATTTACTAATACATCTTTTAAATCTGTATTACTAAGCTCACTTTCAAACAATATTTTAAATACTTCTTCTCTTGCTACTCTTCTGCTCATCTTTAACCTCTCTAATCTATAATATAATTATTCTTCCATTTTTTTTGCAAATTGTTTTAATTTTTTTAAAACTTTTTTAAAAAAATAGACTATTTCTCTATAAATTCTCGTATAATTATAACCAATAATAGTAAATAATGCAACTATTAAAGTATCTAAAAATCCAAATGAAATATATAATACTCCAAAAATAAATCCTAATATTGCTGCTAATATTCTTTTTCTATTAACTATCAATTTCTCTAATATCTCCGCTAGCATTATTTTCATCTCCTATATTATCAACTTTTATTATATCTTTTACTTTACTAGTTATTATATCTACACTTTTTACTTCTATATTAAATACTTCTTTTGTTCTATTTTTTATATCTTCTTGGATTTTCTTTAATTCTAAAGCTACATTATCTGTTTCTAATATTTCTAACTCTATTTTTATATATACACCTTTTTTATTGATACTATTTTTCATTTTTATAAGTTTTAAATTTTTTCTTTTTGCTATCTCTTTTTTTACTAAAGTGTTTAATGCTGAAAGTGTTATTCTTATTTTACCATTTTCAGTATCTAAATAATAAGATTCCTCTTTTCTAAAAAGTCTTATTAATTTTTCAATAAATAATGCAAAATAAAAAAATCCTATCCCTAATATTATTAGTCTAAAATTAATATTATAATAATTAATTAATGAAAAATATTTAGGAAAAATAGCTAAAAACATTGCTCCTAGTGACATAATTCCTAATCCTATCCATCCTATAGCAAATAAAAACATCCACAACATAATATCACCCTTTTTCTTTTTATTATTTCTAATATATTTTATACTAATTTATAAAAAATAACAAATAAAATTTAAAATAAAAAATTAAAACGAGTCCTTGAAAATTAAGAACTCGTTCAATTTAATTTTTAATGATTACAATTTCTAATAAGCTTCTTCTATTAATTCTCCTTCTTCAGACTCTATTTTTTCTTTGTCATCTGTGGGAAAGTGTAAATCTTGAATATATACATTTACTTCTACTACATTTAATCCTGTCATCATTGTTATCTCTTTAATGATATTTTGTTGTACAGCATTTGCCACTTCTGGTATTGGCTTTCCATAATCTACTACAATATATGCATCTATTGTACACTCTTTTTCTCCTACTTCTACTTTTATTCCTTTAGCAGAATTTTTCTTTCCTAAGAATTTATTTACTTCATCTGCTACATTTCCACTCATTTTATGTACACCATCTATATTTGTTGCTGCTTTTGATGCTATTATTGCTACTACTTCATCTGCTATTTTTATATTTCCTACTTCTGCCATTTATACCCCTCCTCAATTTTATATACTTTAATATATAAATATTATCTTAAAATCATCTAAAATATTATTCAAAAAATTTTAAAAATTCCTTTATTTTTTCTCTAAATGTGTTTCTATAAAACTAGTATATACATCACCTTCATTATATACTTTATTATTCATTACTTTTTTATGGAATGGAATAGTTGTATCTACTCCCTCTATTATATATTCATCTAAAGCTCTTTTCATTCTATTAATCGCTTCTTCTCTTGTATCTCCATAAACTATAAGTTTTGCAATCATAGAATCATAATAAGGAGGAATAGTATAACCAGCATAAGAATGAGAATCTATTCTTATTCCATATCCACCTGCTGGAATATATTTTTCTATAGTTCCTGCTGATGGTAAAAATCCATTTTCACTATCTTCAGCATTTATTCTACACTCTATTGCATGTCCTTTTATCTCTATATCTTCTTGTTTTATAGATAAAGGTTCTCCTGCTGCAGCTAAAATTTGTTCTCTAATTATATCTACACCTGTTACTACTTCTGTTACAGTATGTTCTACTTGAATTCTTGTATTCATTTCCATAAAGTAAAAGTTTCCTTGTGTATCTAATAAAAATTCTAATGTCCCTGCACTATCATAATTTATTGATTTTGCAAGTCTTACTGCAGCTTCTCCCATAGCTTTTCTTGTTTTGCTATCTATTGCTACTGATGGAGCTTCTTCTACTAATTTTTGATGTCTTCTTTGGATAGAACAATCTCTCTCTCCTAAATGTACTACATTTCCATGTTTATCTCCTACTATTTGTACTTCTATATGTCTAGGATTTTCTACATATTTTTCTATATATACATCTGGATTTCCAAATGCTGCTTTTGCTTCTTGACTAGCAGCAACCATATTTTTTTCAAGTTCTTCATCATTTCTAGCTATTCTCATCCCTTTACCACCACCACCAGCAGTAGCTTTTATCATTACTGGATAAGTAATAACTTCATTTACAAGTTTTTTTGCTTCTTCTATATCTGAAATAATTCCATCAGAACCTCTTGTTATTGGTACATTATTTTTTATAGCAGTTGCTCTAGCTGTAGCTTTATCTCCCATATTTATTATACATTCTGGACTAGGCCCTATAAATGTAATATTATGATCTGCACATATTTTTGCAAATTCTGCATTTTCTGCTAAAAATCCATATCCAGGGTGAATTGCATCTGCTCCTACTGCTTCTGCTGCTGCTATTACATTTGGGATTTTTAAATATGATTCACTACTTAATGCAGGTCCTACACATACAGCTTCATCTGCTAATTTTACATGTAAGCTTTCTTTATCTGCTTCTGAATAAATAGCTACTGTCTTTATTCCCATCTCTTTTGCAGTTCTTATTATTCTTACTGCTATTTCACCTCTATTGGCGATAAGTATCTTTTTAAACATTATTTTCCTCCTACAATTAAGCTTTTTCAATTAAAAATAAAACTTTTCCATAATCTGCTACATCACCATTTGATAATAATACATCAGATATAATTCCACTAATTGGTGCTTTTACTTCAGATTTTAATCCTACTGACTCTATATATGCTAATACTTCTCCCTCTTTTACACTTTGACCTTTTTTTACTATTAATTCTCCTGTTTTATTTAATAAAATTATATTTCCTACATTTTGTGATTTTACTTCTACTATATCTTTTTTAGGTAATGCTTCTTTTTTAGCTACTTTATTTGATTTTACTACTTGTTTTACTACATTATCTTTTTTTATAAAAACTCTTTCTTTTCCAACTGTAACATCTATTTCTGTAAGGTCTGTCTCATTTAAAATGTTTATTATATCTTTGATTTCTTTAAATTCCAAAATATTACCTCCTATATTATCAACTTTCAACGAGTATTTTATCACAATTTTTTTTTAAGTGCAATAACAATAAAATAACAATTGTTATTTTATTTAATTTTTATTCTATCTTCTCCCATTATATTTTTTAATTCTGTTATAAAATGTCTTGTTGGTGTTATTCTATATTTTTCAGATAATTCTATTACTTGTCTTTTATTTTTTATTGCTAAATACACTTTATGATTTCCTCTATATTTCTTTAATAATTCTTTTAATCTAGTCATTTTAGCTTTCTCATTTTCATCTACTAATATATATACTTTAAAGCTATTAATTTCATCTATATCTGCTAATGGTACTATCTCTCTTACTAATATTTTTTTCTCTTCATTTCCGCCAAAACTATCATAAGTAACACTTCCTGATATATATACTGCTTCATTTTCAAGTAAATAATGCATATATTTTTTAAATTCTTTTGGAAAAATAGTTACTCCTATACTTAAATCATATCCTTCAAGAGTAAATGTAGCCATACTTTCTCTACTTTTTTTAGTTACTAATTTTTTTAGATTCTTTATAATCCCAAAAGTTTTTACAAAATTTATATTTTCATTATGTATCTCTCTTATACTATTTAATTCATATACATCTAATATATCATTATATTCATCAAGTGGATGTCCTGAAATATATATCCCTACATACTCTTTTTCTGCTCGTAATAAACTAGATTTTTCAAACTCTGATACATTTTGAAATTTAAAACTCTCTATTTTTTTACTACTATCACCAAAAAGTCCCATTTGTTGTACTTCATCAAGTGCTACAATTTTACTAGCATTATCAAGTACATCTGATATTCCTAGATATTTCTGTTTTCTATTTCCAGGTAAACTGTCTAAAGCTCCAGCTAATATCAAAGCTTCTAATACTTTTTTATTCATTCCATATTTTTTAGTTCTATTTACAAAATCTTCATAACTTTTATACTCACCATTTTCATATCTTTCTTTTATTATATTTTCTACTATTGTTAATCCTATATTTTTTATTGCTGCTAATCCAAAAATTATTTTTCCATTTTTTATTATAAATTTTGTAGATGGATTATTAATATCAGGTGCACTTAATCTAATTCTATGTTTTTTTGCATCTTCTACATAAAGTCCAAGTTTGTCTATATTATGTATTTCTGATGTCATTAATGCTGCAAAATAATGAATAGAGTAATTTGATTTTAAATATGCTGTCCAATAAGCTATAAGTGCATATGCTGCAGAATGTGATTTATTAAATCCATATCCTGCAAATTTATCTATAAGGCTAAATATATATCTAGCTTTTTCTTCTGTATATCCATTTTCCATTGCTCTTTTTACAAATTTTTCTCTATTTTCTTCCATTACTTCAATTTGTTTTTTTCCCATTGCTCTACGAAGAAGGTCTGCTTCTCCCATTGAATAATTAGCCATAATACTAGCTATTTTCATTACTTGCTCTTGATATAAAATCACTCCATATGTTTCCTCAAGTACATCTTTTAATGTATCATCAGGATATTTTATTTCTATCTCACCATTTTTTGCTTTTATAAAATCATCTACCATTCCACTACCAAGTGGTCCTGGTCTATATAAAGCTAAAAGTGCTATAATATCTTCAAATCTATTTGGTTTTAATCTCTTAATTAATTTTGTTATACCACTTGATTCTAATTGGAATATCCCTAGCGTATCTCCTCTTTGAAGTAATTTATATACTTTTTCATTATCTAATTCTACTTTATTAATATCTAATTTTTCTCCTGTATCTTCTGCTATATAATCAAGTGTTCTTTGAATAATAGTCAAATTTCGAAGTCCTAAAAAATCCATTTTTAAAAGCCCTAAAGCTTCTAGCTCTTTCATTTGATATTGTGTAGAATAGATAGAACTTTTAGTATCATAATATATAGGTACATCTTCTATAAGGTCATTTTTGGTTATGACAATTCCTGCTGCATGAATTGATGAATGTCTTACTTTACCTTCTATTCTAATAGATATATCAATTAATTTTTTTACCTCACTATCACTATCATATATTTTTTTTAATTCATTTATTTCAGACAAAGCTGTTATTAAATTTACATTAAATGGTATTAATTTTGCTATTTTATCAACTTTACTAAGTGGAATATCCATTACCCTTCCCACATCTCTTATAGCTGCTCTAGCTTTCATTGTACCAAAAGTAATAATCTGTGCTACCTTATTCATTCCATATTTATTTGTTACATATTCTATTACCTCATGACGTCTTTCTTGACAAATATCTATATCTATATCTGGCATTGAAATACGCTCTGGATTTAAAAATCTTTCAAAAATTAGATTATATTTTATAGGGTCAAGCTCTGTTATTCCTAATGCATAAGCTACTATACTCCCAGCAGCAGAACCTCTTCCTGGCCCTATTGGAATATTTTTACTTTTAGCATAGTGTATAAAATCCCATACCACTATAAAATACTCTTCATATCCCATTTTATTAATAACTTCAAGCTCATATTCTACTCTTTTTTCTATTTCTTCATTTATATTCTCTCCATATCTATGAATTATCCCTTTTTTTACTAAAAATTCTAAATATTTTTTAGGATTTTCAAATTCATTTGGTATATCATATTGTGGAAATTTAAACTCCCCAAATTTTATTTCTACATTACATTTTTCTGCTATATTTATACTGTTTTCAAGTGCTCTATCATATTTCCCTAATTCTTCAAATATCTCTTCTTTTGATTTCATATAGAGCTCATCTGTTTCTATTTTCATTCTATCTGTATCATTTAATTTTTTACCTGTTTGTATACAAAATACTATATCTTGCAATTCACTATCACCATGATATACATAGTGTACATCATTAGTTCCTACTACTTCTATCTCACACTCTTTTGCTATTTGATACAATTTTTCATTTAATATTTTTTGTTCTGCTATTCCATTTGCTTGTATTTCTATATAAAAATCTTCTCCAAAAATTTCTTTGTACTCCAGTGCTATATTTTTTGCTTTTTCATTATCATTTTCAATTAATGCTTGAGAAATTTCACCTTGCATACATGCTGAAAGTGCTATTATTCCCTCGCTATACTCTCTTAAAATATTTTTATCTATACGAGGTCTATAATAAAAACCTTTTTCATATGCAATAGATGATAATTTCATTAAATTTTTATAACCTTTTTCATTTTTAGCAAGTAATATAATATGAAAATTTTTCCCTTTTTTTTCTTCCATACTATATTCTGCTAAATATGCTTCCATTCCAATAATAGGTTTTATCCCTTTTGCTAATGCTTTTTTATAAAATTCTACTGCGCCAAACATATTTCCATGGTCAGTAATTGCAATAGCTTTCATTCCAAGTTCTTTTGCTCTATCTATATATTCATCTATTTTTCCTACTCCATCTAATAGACTATATTCTGTATGTAGATGTAAGTGTACAAATTCACTCATCTATTTTCCTCCAAGCTAAAATTTTATATTTATTTAATTATATCTCGAATTTACTTTACTATCAAGGCTTTTATATGCTAAAATATATTTAAACTAATTAATATTTAAGTCGAAAATTATATTATAATATTAAATCTAACTTTGTTAAGGAGTTATTAAAAATGAAAAAATATATTTTAATGATAGTATTAACTTTATCTTTTATTTCTTGTACTACAGTTTCTCCAAATGCTACAATGCATCCTATTATTAGAGAACGTAGAAAGATAATGAATACCGAAATTCGAATCCAAATATTTGTAGCTGACAATATTAGTACTCCTAGACTTGATAATTATAATTTAAGACAAGGTAATAATTACTTAAAAGTACCTCTTGGTACTCATGTACTTTATTGGTCTAAAAAAGGTAAACCTTATACAAAAGAAGTAAAAATAACAGAAGATAACAGAAAATTTATTATTTTTTAAAGCTCAAATAAGAGCTTTATTTTTTTGATTTTATTATTTGAAAATAGTGAGAAGAATTAGAATTTAGCCGCGGAAAAACGCGGATTTTTCAGCACGAAGAAAAGAGGGCACAAAGTACCACAAAGAGAAAAAATAGTGAGAAGTTAAGAGTACGAAGTGAGAAGTAAGAAAAATTTAATAGCGCATTTTCGGAGGATATTAGATTTTCTTAACGAACGAACGTTAAGAAAGGAGCATGTTTGAGCTATATAAATTTACGAAGTAAATTTGGATAGCGAGTTTGCGACTTTTAGTGAATGAGTTATAGAAAATCAATATCCGTAGAAACTAGCGCAAAGATTTTTTGCTTACTTTTTTATCTTTAAAAAAGTAAGTCGCTGATAAGCGAAACAAAATTAATTAAATTTAGCACGAAGAAAAGAGAACACAAAGTATCACGAAGGAAAAAATTGAAATCAACACAGAGTAACAGAGTAATCAGAGTATCGCAGAGAAAAAGATTAAATAAAATTAGCCACGGAAAAACGCGGATTTAAAAAATTACACAAAGAACACAAAGAGAAAAAAATCAGAACCACAAAGATAAAAAAATAGTAAGAAGTGAGGAGTAAGAAGAATTTAAAAAGCGCATTTTCGGAGGATATTAGATTTTCTTGATAAATGCGTTACACGAAGAACACAAAGATATAAAATATAGAACCACAAAGGAAATATAAAAAACGACTTTTACAGGTCGTTAGGGCTACTACAGGATATGTTTACTTAGCCGTTACGCAGTATAAGTTCCGCAGCGAAGCGAGGACTGTAGCTAAAAAAGGCGAAAAAAGCTGACTTACTACTTAGACAATTTGTAAAAGTCTTGAATTTTTTGC
>JAICDD010000033.1 GCA_020063625.1 Fusobacteriales bacterium | reverse complement strand
CTTATTATACAAGGAAAATCTATTTGTCTCTACTATTTTTTGAAAAAGATAAAAAAATAGGTGTTAGCATATCCACCAACACCAAAAATTATACAACCTCTTTTTTTAAATTGTTAATATAGTTTTAACTTTATTAAATGTTAATATTTTTTTTATAAATCATTAATATCATTTGAAAAAAGATAATAAAATATCTAGGGAGGACTTTAATGGAAAAAGAAAAATTAAAGATATCTATTGTCTATCATAGTAAAACAAGTAATACTAAAGAAATAGCAGAATTAATAAAAAAAGGTGCAGAAGGAAAAGGAGTTAAAGTTAAGTCATGGAAATATCAGAAGTAGATAAAGACTTTGTAAATAGTTCTAATGCGGTAATTTTAGGTACACCGACATATTATGCAAATATGTCTTGGCAAATGAAAAAATGGTTTGATGAATCAGTTGATATAAAATTATCAGGTAAAATAGGAGCTGTTTTTGCTACAGAAAATCATATAGGTGGAGGAGCAGATACAGCATTATTAACCTTGATAAATCATATGTTAGTAAAAGGGATGTTGATATATTCTGGAGGAGCAGCTTTAGGAAATCCTTATATTCATTTAGGAATAGTTGCTATAAAAAATGGAGATGAGTATCAAAAAGAACGTGCTAAAATTTTTGGAGAAAGAATAGCAAATAAAATAGTAGAATTATTTGGTAATAAAAATTAACTAAAAAGTGTTGTTAAAAATAAATTAAACGAGTTCTTAATTTTTAAAGAACTCGTTTTTCTTTATTTAATAAAACTTAATTTTTAGGTTCATAAATTTTAGATTTTATCTAATTTATTAATTAATTCATCAATAATATCTATTAAAATTTCTTTATGAGTTAATGTGTTTTTATATATTTCTTTTGCTTTTTCAATATCATTATTATTAAGGTGTTCATAAATTAATTTTGAGTTGTTATGTATATGTCTATGAGGTGATAGTATTTTCTCCCAAAGTTCTTTAATTTCTATTGGAGGATTTATAGAATCATAAATTATTCCAAAATCACATTGATGCTCATTTTCTTCTAAATATTCATTAATTGAATTATTATTAATTTGATTTTCTAATTTTTTTATATAATTAAGGTGATTTACTTTAGCTTCATTTAAAAAATCTATAATATCTTTAGATGAATATAAATTAAAAGTTTTAGATAATTTTGAAAATTCAATAGTAATTTCTTTAGTTTTATTAATAGTTCTATTTACTGTATTATTAATATAATTTTTAATAGAAGAAAATTCAGAGAAAATTTCATTAATATTGTTATTTGTATTAAAAATTTCGTTAGCAGTATTTTTAAGGACATTAACTATTTCCGTATTAGAAGATGATTGTTCTTCGCTTATAGCTGTTAAATTACTTATTTCTTCAGAAATTTCTTCAATTTTTTTATTAATAGTATTAGTTTCTACTACAATATCTTCAATATTTTCTTCCGATTTAATAAGATTTTCACTTATCTGAGTTCCGCTAGTATTAACTTCAGAAATTTGATTTTTAATATCCTTTAATATAGTATCTACACTTTCTGTTGCTTTACGAGAATTTTCAGCAAGAGTTCTAATTTCACTTGCAACAACAGCAAACCCTTTTACAGCTTCGCCAGCACGAGCCGCTTCTATAGCAGCATTTAATGCAAGTAAATTAGTTTGTTCTGTAATACTATTGATAGTAGAAATGATTTCTTCTATATTATTTGCTTTAGTTTCTAAATCACTAGTTTGAGATTTAAAATTTTCTGAAAATATTTTTAATTCTCTCATTCGTTTATTTATACTAATAATAGCAGTTTTACTGTTGTTAGAAGCTTCTAATAAATCATTTATTGATAAAGAAATATTTTGTGCACTCTCTGCAACTATAAAAGCTCCATTAGAAATTTTTTCTTCTCCAGTTTTTATTTCATCTAAAGAAGCATTGATAGCATTGATATTTTTATTAGTTTCTTCAAGTTTTGTGATAGTATGATTCATTAGGTTACCATTTAATAATAATTCATTTTTAAATTTATTTATATATGCAATACTTTCTTTAAATTTAGAAAAAAATATGTATTAAAATATTTTTTAAAAAAGAAATACTTTGTAATAGTTCAAAAGAACTTTTTTCTAATTCATTATTAGAATTTTTATTTATTTTAAATTTATTGATTAATAAGTAATCATTGTTTTTTATGTTTTTAGATACATTTGTAATTAAAAGAACTTTATTTAATATATTTTTTCCAATATATACATATGAAGTAATAGAGATTAATAGAATAAGAATTAAGGTAATAATAATTCGTTTTATAGAAACATTAAAGATTTTTTGTAATGATGTTGCATCTTCTTTTGTTAAAATTCCTCCTATAACTTTTCCTTCAAAGTCAGTTATATAATTTATAAAATAAATATTAGAGTTTATATATTTGAAAAAACCATATTTTTCATTAAAAATTTCTTTGTTATTATTATATATGTAAGTTTTTATTTGATTTAAATCAAAATTATTTTCAAATTTATCATCATCATTTTCATAAAATAAAATTTCTTCTTTTTCATTTTTCCAATTATATAATTGATATAAGATATTATTATATTCTAAACTAGATAAGAAGTTATTATCTAAAAGAATACCAGCTTCAACAGTACCGATAAATTTAGAATTATAATAAATAGGAGCAAGATATCGTAACATAAGCCCACTTTTTCCAATCTCAATTCCTGAAATATCTTTTTTGTTTTTATTAGTTGCAACAATTGTTTTTCTCCAAGTTAAATCATCACCATATTTATTATAATTATTAGTTCTTAAAAATGATTTTATATCTTGTGTATGAAAATGTATGATAGATATGTTATATTTATTTTTTAAATTATTTAAATCATATTCTTTATTTAAATAATTGAATAATTCTTTTCTTTGCTTATTGTAAAAATAATTTTTTAATTTTTCATCTGTTTTAAATTTATCAATAAGTAAATTTAAAACAGTCTCTTTTCTATGTAATTTTTGAGATATAATATTTTTTTGTGCATTGTATTTTGTTTTTAATAAATAATTTAAAGTATTAACTTGAGATATTTTTACAATAGAAACTAAGATAAGAATGCTAAGTATTAAAAACCCTGGAAAAACGAAATAAAAAATTCTTTTTAAACGCATAAAATTCACCCCTTTATAAATTAAAATCTCTTAAATTATTTATTCGAAATAAATAAATCCTTTTTTTTAAATAAAACAGTTCAAAATTTTGGATAAAAAAGCATAATTTTGGGATTTTAAATATAAAAAATATAAAGTATATATAATAGAGGTAGTAGTAATAAAATAAAAAGAGGAGGTCTAAGATGAAATGCCCTATTTTAGTAATAAAGGATTTTTAAAATAGAACAAAAATTATTTTGTTGACAAATCTAGACTTTAAAAGCATTTGAAAATATTGCATAATTATGGTATAATTCCCTGTAAAAATTTATAACCAATATCTGCTTTGGAGGAAAATAATGAACATAGTTTCTTTAGTTTTAGCTGCTGGAAAAGGTACAAGAATGAAATCTGAATTACCAAAAGTATTACATAAAGTAAATGGAGTACCAATGGTAATAAAAATAGATAGTGAATTAAAAAAAGCTGGGATTAGTAAAAACATTCTTATTTTAGGACATAAAAAAGAGTTAGTTATTAAAGAGTTTGAAAATAGAAATATTAATATAGATTATGTAACACAAGAAGAACAGTTAGGAACAGGACATGCTATTATGCAAGCAAAAGAAGTTTTAAAAGATTTTGAGGGAACAGTTCTTGTAACTTGTGGAGACACTCCTTTAATTAGAAATACAACTATTGAAAAATTTGTAAATTTTCATAATGAAAAAAAAGCTTCAGCTACAATTCTTACTGCAAAAGTTGATAATCCTTTTGGATATGGAAGAATTGTAAAAAATGAAGATAAAGTAATAGCTATTATTGAAGAAAAAGAAGCTAGTGATGATATAAAAAAAATTAATGAAATAAATAGTGGAGTATATTGTTTTGACTCTAAAAAATTATTTGCATCTCTTGAAAAAATAGATAATAATAATGAAAAAGGGGAATATTATTTAACAGATGTTATTAAAATATTAGTAAATAATAATGAATTAGTAGAATCATATTTATTAGAAGATAATCAAGAGATTTTAGGAGTAAATTCTAAAGTGCAATTAGCCGAAGCCAGTCAAGTATTAAGAAATAGAAAAAATATTGAGTTAATGGAAAATGGAGTTATTATAATTGATCCAAATACTACTTATATTGAAGAAACAGTAGAAATTGGAAAAGATACTATTATTTATCCAAATGTTATAATTGAAGGGGATACAAAGATAGGTAATAATAGTATTATTATGCAAAATAGTAGAATAGTAGATAGTGATATTGCAGATAATGTAAAAATAGAGAGTTCAGTAATAGAAGAAAGTATAATAGAAGAGGGAGTAACAATAGGGCCATTTGCACATCTTAGACCAAAAGCACATTTAAAAGAAAATGTACATATTGGAAATTTTGTTGAAGTAAAAAAGTCTACTTTAGAAAAAGGTGTAAAAGCAGGACATCTAAGTTATATAGGAGATGCAGAAGTAGGAGAAAATACAAATTTTGGAGCAGGAACAATTACATGTAATTATGACGGTAAAAATAAGCATAAGACAATTATTGGTAAAAATGTATTTATAGGAAGTGATACGAAATTTGTAGCACCTGTAAACATAGGAGATAATTCTATAACAGGAGCAGGATCAGTAATAACAAAAGATGTTCCAGAATATGCATTGGGATTAGGAAGAGCAAAACAATTAAATATAAAGGAGTGGAGAAAAAAGAATGACAACTAATGATGTAAAAGTTTTTTCCGGTAGCTCAAATAAAGAGTTAGCTACTAAAATAGCACATGAGTTAGGGATTGAACTTGGTGATGCAAAAGTAGTCAGATTTAAGGATGGAGAAGTTTATGTTAAGCTAAATGAAACTGTAAGGGGGAATACTGTTTTAGTAGTTCAATCAACATCAGAACCAGTAAATGAAAATCTTATGGAGCTTCTTGTATTTATTGATGCATTAAAAAGAGCATCTGCAAAAGAGATTATAGCTGTTATGCCTTACTATGGATATGCAAGACAAGATAGAAAAGCTAGTCCAAGAGAGCCAATTACAGCAAAATTAGTAGCGAATTTATTAACTACAGCTGGAGCTACTAGAGTGATAACTATGGATTTACATGCTCAACAAATTCAAGGATTTTTTGATATACCTGTAGACCATATGAAAGCACTACCTATTTTAGCAAAATATTTCTTAGACAAAGGTTTTACAGGAGATGATGTAGTAGTAGTATCACCTGATGTAGGAGGAGTAAAAAGAGCAAGAGGTCTTGCTAGCTGGCTTGATTGTAAGATAGCAATTATTGACAAAAGAAGACCAAAACCAAATGAATCAGAAGTAATGAATATCATAGGTGAAATTGAAGGAAAAACAGCTATTTTCATAGATGATATGATAGATACTGCAGGAACTATTACAAATGGTGCTCAAGCTGTAATGGATAGAGGAGCAAAAGAAGTATATGCTTGTTGTACACATGCAGTTTTCTCAGGGCCTGCAATTGAAAGACTTCAAGAATCACCACTTAAAGAAGTAGTAATATCTGATAGTATTCAACTTCCAGAGCAAAAAAGAATTGATAAAGTAACAGTTTTATCTGTATCAAAATTATTCTCTGAAGGAATAAGAAGAGTAATAAATAACGAATCATTAAGTTCTTTATTTGTAAAACAAAATTAATCGTGTATAATGGTAGTGTAATCACTACCATTTTTTAAAAATTTTTGGAGGTTTTAAGATGTCTGAATTAAGAAAAGATCCTGTAAGTAAAAGATGGGTTATTTTTTCACCAGAAAGAGCATATAGACCAAATGATTATAAAGTGAAAAAAGAAAAAAAAGAGGAAGATGAAAATAAATATTGTCCTTTTTGCTCAGGAAATGAAAAAAAATCAGGAGATGAAATATTAGCTTATCCTAAAACTGCTAATAGAGAACCAAATTCACCAAATTGGTGGATAAGAGTATTAGAAAATAAATATCCAGCACTTACATCACAACAAAATTTAGAGAAAAAAGGTGTAGGAATTTATGATAGAATGAATGGTCTTGGTAGACATGAAATTATTGTAGAAACAGAGGATCATAAAAGATGTATTTCAGACTTAACAAATATTGAAGTAGAAAAAATAATATGGGCATATAGAGATAGATATATAGATATTTCTCAAGAAAAAGAGATAAAACATATATTGATTTTTAAAAATTATGGTGAAAGAGCAGGGGCTTCATTGGAACATTCTCACTCACAACTTATAGCAACTCCAGTTGTTCCTAAAAGAGTGGAAACAGAGATAAAAGGAGCAAAAGATTATTATAAATTTAGAGATAGATGTGTTTATTGTGATATTTTAAGCCAAGAACAATTAGATAAAGAGCGAATTATTGAAGAGAATGAAGAGTTTGTTGCTTTTAATTTTTTTGCAGGAAAAGTACCTTATGAAACTTGGATAGTTCCTAAAAAACATAGTGCATTTTTTAGCACAATAACAAAAAAACAGATTGCATCATTAGCCAAAATATTAAAAAATGTTATAACAAGAATAAAAAAAGCATTAGGAGATGTAGATTATAATATGGTAGTACATACTTCTCCAATAAATATTCATGAAAATACAGAAGATATTTTTCATTGGCATTTAGAGATTATGCCAAAACTTACAAGAATTGCAGGATTTGAATGGGGAACAGGATTTTATATTAATCCAGTTTTACCAGAAGATGCGGCAAAAACTTTAAGAGAAGTAGAATTAGAAGATTAAATGTGTAAATAAGGAGGAAATATTGAAGGTAGTAAAAGATTTTTCTAATGAAAAATTAAAAGAAGTAGCACAAGAGGTAAAAAAAGGAGATATAATTTGCTTTCCTACAGATACTGTTTATGGAATAGGAGCATTTATTGAAAATGAAAATAGCTTAAAAATGCTATATGATATAAAAGAGAGACCATATAACTCACCAATTATAGTATTATTATCAAATAAAGAGATGCTTTATAAATATACTGATAATGTATCAGAAAAAACAAAAAAATTAATAGAAAAATTTTGGCCAGGAGCACTTAGTGTTATTGTAAATAAAAACAGTAACGTTCCAAATATAATTTCTTCTGAAAGTAAAACAATAGGTTTTAGAATTCCTTCAAATGACATAGCTATTAATTTAATAGAGTTTACAGGTGGTGGACTAGCAACTACAAGTGCAAATAAAAGTGGTGAAATTAGTCCAGTATTAGCAGAGCAAGTGTTTGAAAGTTTTAAAAATGATAATAGAGTAAAATATTTAATTGATGGTGGTGCGACAAAAGAGCGAATAGAATCTACAATAATTGATATGACAAAAGAGATACCATTAATTATAAGAGAAGGAATAATCTCGAAAAATGAAATAGAAGAAATAATAGGAGATGTAGAAGTTATAAAAGAGGAGAAAAAAGCAAAAAAATCTCTTATAAAAATAGAATTTTTTGATATAAATGAAAATATAGAATTTAATAAAAAAAACGCATATATTACATTAAAGAAAAATAATAAATTTATAAATAATGATAATTATTATTATTTTTCTGAAAATGGCAATGAAAAAGAAATTTTAAAAAATTTATTTTTAGTACTTGATAAAGTTGTAAAATTAAAATATAATGTTATTTATGTAGAAAAGACAAATAACGAAAATAATTCTTATGAATTGATTTATAAAAAAATAAGTAAATATATCGATTAAATAATGTATGGAGGGTATGTATGAAAAACAGAATGAATGCAAACAAATTAAAAAATACTGATATGATGAATAGTTATAATCAAATGAGTATGTTAGGGAATATTCAAAAAATTGGTAAAGGGAAAAGAAAATACAAAGTTAATATAGATAAAAATAGTAAAAAATATCTTGCTAGATTAATAGTAGAGATGAAAAAACAAATGGGGATATATGCTACAAATCCTCAAACAAAAGGAGTAATTGATTATTTAGATTATTTACAAGCAGAATGTAATAAAAAAAATAATGATCCTGTAATGATGAGTTTTGAAGAATTAGAATTTTTGAAAAAAACAATAAGAGACTCTGTAAAAGCTATGGAGGATATGAAATTTAAATGGTATCAATTCTTTAGAAAAATGACAGTTAAACTTATGCTTACTCAAAATAGATATCTTTTAGAAGAATTAAATAAATAATTTAACCTGGGAGACCAAAAAGTTAACTTTTATTAAAAATTAATTAAATGAATTCTTAAAAATAAAAATTCGTTTAATTAATTTATTTTTTAATAGTACTTTTTAGTCACCCTCTTTTATTTTAAATTATGGGGTGTGGTTATGACAAGTAAAGATATAATGCAAATAGAGATAGATAGAAAGACATTGAGAATACTTGAAGAAAAAACAATACATGAAAATAAAGTATTTCCTATAAAACTAACAGATAAAGAACTGATATTAGCAATGGTAGACCCAACTGATATTAAAATAATGATGAGAATTAAATCTATGCTTAGAAAAATGGTAACACCAGTGCCAATTAGTGAAGAAGAGTTTTTTTTATTAACTACTAAATATTTTGGAATAGGTTCGGGAATGTTTACGAATACAGATAAAATTGTGACTTTTACAAAAGAGTTTGATATTTCCGATAATGAAGAAAATGCAGAAATAATAAAATTTGTAAATAAATTATTATTAGATGCATATAAAAGGGGAGCGACAGATATACATATAGAACCTATAAAAAATGATATTTTATTAAGATATAGAATTGATGGAATGCTTCATAATGTGCCGATACCACCATCTATAAAAAATGTATATGCTGCTGTAGTATCAAGAATAAAAATAATGTCAGAATTAGATATAGCTGAAAAAAGACTTCCTCAAGATGGAAGAATAGGAATAAAAATAGGAAAAGAGAATCAAGAACTTAGAGTATCAATAATACCAACAGTAAATGGTGAAAGTATAGTTATAAGAATACTTGCAAATCAAAAAAATGAAATGAATTTAGAATATCTTGGAATGAGAGAAGATATTTTAAAAGAGTTTAGAGAGTTAATACATAAACCAAATGGAATAATATTAGTTACTGGACCGACAGGAAGTGGAAAATCAACAACACTTTTTTCTGCGATAAAAGAACTAAATGATGGACAGAAAAAAATAATAACGATAGAAGATCCAGTAGAGTATAAAATGGATGGAGTATCTCAAATACAAGTAAAATCTGAAATAGGGTTTTCTTTTGCAGAAGGATTAAGAGCTATACTTAGACATGACCCAGATATAATAATGGTAGGAGAAATAAGAGATAAAGAAACAGCAGAAATAGCAATAAGATCATCACTTACAGGACATTTAGTATTTGCTACTCTTCATACAAATGACGCAATAAGCTCTGTTACTAGACTTATTGATATGGGGATAGAGCCATATTTAATAACATCATCTCTTATAGGTGTTTTAGCTCAAAGATTAGTAAGAAGAATATGCCCTTATTGTAAAACTGAAAAAGTTTTAGATAATGGAGAAGTTTATTGGCATGGTGAAGGATGTGAATATTGTTTTCATACTGGATACAAAGGAAGAACAAGTATACATGAACTTTATTTAATAAATGATGAAACTAAAAAAGATATTTTAAAAGAAAAAACTAATTTTGAAATTAGAGAAAATTTATTAAAAAATGGATGGATAGACTTGAAAAAAGATGGTGAAGAAAAAGTTAAACACGGAATAACAACAATAGAAGAAATATATAGAGTAGCTTGGTAGGTGATAATATGAAATATAAATATATTTTTGGACCAGTACCCTCAAGAAGATTAGGAGTATCATTAGGAGTAGATTTATTAAAAGAGAAAATTTGTAATTTTAATTGTGTGTATTGTGAATGTGGAGTAAGTAATAAATTATTTAATGAAAGAAAAGAGTATGTATCAATTAATGAAGTATTGAATGAAATAAAAGATTATTTAAATAAAGGAAATTACTTGGATTTTATAACTTTTTCAGGAAATGGAGAGCCAGCGCTTCATTCTAAAATTGGATACTTAATAAAAGAGTTAAAAAAAATAACTTCAACTAAAATATGTGTAATAACAAATTCAACTTTATTAAATGAAAAAGAGGTTCGAGAAGAGATTATGCAAGCTGATATAATAATGCCATCTTTAGATGCTGTAAGTGAAGATATTTTTAGAAAAATTGATAGAGCCTCATCAAAAATAAAATTATCAGATATAAAAGATGGAATAAAAAAGTTATCAGAAGAATATAAAGGTAAAATTTGGTTAGAAATATTTTTTATTGAAGGATTAAATGATACAAAAGAGGAATTAGATAAATTTATAGAGTATTTAAAAGATATAAAAGTAGATAGAATACAGTTAAATAGTCTAGATAGACCTGCACCAGAAAAATGGGTTAAAGCAATGAGTTTAAATAGATTAGAAGAAATAAAAGACTATTTTTCTAAAGAATTAAAAAATGTAGAAATTATAAAAAAATATAAAAATAAAGAAGATATTTTAGGATATACCAAAGATATTGAAAATTTCATATTAGAACTAATAGATAGAAGACCTTCAACATTTGAAGATATGAAAGAAATATTAAAAATACAAGAAATAGAACTTAATAAATATTTAGAATATTTAGAAAATAATAAAATGATTAAAAAAGTAATAGAAAATAGAGGGATTTTTTATAAAAAAATATTGACAAAGAATAATGATTAGTATATAATTAACAGGTGCAAAAAAATGCCGCTTTAGCTCATCTGGTAGAGCAACTGACTTGTAATCAGTAGGTGGCTGGTTCGACTCCGGCAAGCGGCACCATAAATAAATTTTCGAAGAAAATTTATAAAATTGCGTAAAAATTTGAAAGAAGTTTTAAGCAGAAAAGGACTGAATATATATAATTTTGTAAAACAAAATTTATAAAATCACGTAAAATAGTGAAAATTAATTTCAAAGAAGTTTTTAGGTAAAGATACAATATAAAAATTTTAACATGTGGTTAGGTTCCCGAGTGGCCAAAGGGAGCAGACTGTAAATCTGCCGGCTCAGCCTTCGAAGGTTCGAATCCTTCCCTAACCACCATTTGAAGTATGTTACACAATTCTGATAGAAAATATCATAGTTGTGTTTTTTAAAGTTTATAAAGAAAAATAAATAATATAATAATTTCAGGAGGCAAGAAATGGCTAAAGAAAAATTTCAAAGAAGTAAACCACACGTAAACGTTGGAACAATAGGACACGTTGACCACGGGAAAACAACAACAACA
>JAICDD010000004.1 GCA_020063625.1 Fusobacteriales bacterium | reverse complement strand
CTGATATTGCTAATCCTGCTGCATCATCTGCTGCTCTGTTAATTCTTAATCCTGAAGATAATTTCTCCATTGTTTTTTCTACTCTTGTATTTACATCTGCAAAGTTTCTATAAGCGTTCATTGCTGTTAAATTGTGATTGATTATCATTTTTCATTCCTCCTTGAATTTTTAAACGGCTTCCTTGCCTTTATTTACTTTTTTTATTTTTATTTTTTAAAAATATTTTTTTCATTAATACTATCACATATATTATGCCTCTACATAGTTTAAATCAATTATGCAAGGACATAATAACAAGCTTACTACAGAGTTTGAATTAGATGTCTCAATATGATTTTCTATTTTATTGTCAATGTGCTTTTATTATTTCTAATAAAAATATAATATAAATATTATACTTACACTAAAAATAATAGTTACTTTTTATTTTTTTATAATTTTATATTTTTTAATAAAATATTTTTTTATTTATTTTTATCTTTTTTATTATGATACTACACCAAATGGTGTAATATCATAATATTTATCCTTGTAATAATTGTAATACTCCTTGTGGTTGTGCATTTGCTTGAGCTAACATTGCAGTCCCTGATTGTGCTATTATTTTATTTTTTGAAAATTTAACCATTTCTTCTGCCATATCTGCATCTCTTATTCTGCTTTCTGCTGCTTGTAAATTTTCTGCAGATACTTTTAAATTATTAATTGTATGCTCTAATCTATTTTGCATAGCACCATATTTAGCTCTTTCATCTGATACTTTTTCTAATGCATCATTAATTGTTTTTATTGCTATTTCTGCTTCTCCTACTGACATTACTGATATTGCTGTATCTTGAGAATCTACTAACTGAGTTTCTTTTACTTCTTGACCATTTGCATCTAATACTGGATTTCCTGCTTCATCTCTTTTTATTACTTCTTTTTCTATTTTACCTGCTATTCCAAGTGCAGCTGCACTCATATCATTTAAAGTAAGAGTAACAGTTTGATCTTTATTTGCACCTATATGAAATATAAGTCCATTATCTGCATAATCTCCATTTAATAATATTTTAGTATTAAATTCTGTTGATTCTGTTATTCTATCTATTTCTTTTCTTAATTGATTCATCTCTTGTTGAATTTGTCTTCTATCTGTATCAGTATTTGTATCATTTGCTGCTTGTACTGCTAATTCTCTCATTCTTTGTAATATTGCATGAGTTTCATTTAACGCACCTTCAGCTGTTTGTATTAATGATATTGCATCTTCAGAATTTTTTGTAGCCATTTTTAATCCATTAATCTGACCTCTCATTTTTTCTGATATTGCTAATCCTGCTGCATCATCTGCTGCTCTATTTATTCTGTATCCAGAAGATAATCTTTCTAATGATTTTTCTACTCTTTGATTTGTCATTGTTAAATTTCTATAAGCGTTCATAGCTGTAATATTGTGGTTGATTCTCATTCCTCTCATCCTCCTTGAATTCTTTCGACTTCCTTGTCTTTTTTTCAATAAAAAAATCCGATTTATTTTCATAAACCGGATAATTTAAGTAGCTATGAGTATTTTGATTAAAATTTATAAAAGCACACTAAAATTTAAGTAAACTAAAACAAGTAAATTAAATTTAGATTAATACACTTTTACAAACCTTAATCATCTACTCCATTAGACTTACTTAAACCTCCGTGTTTAAGAATTTTTTATAGAGCTTGTTTGCTCTTTACATATTATTTATCGTATTTTTCTTTATAAAACTTTAGTATTTTTTTAATTTTTTTGTAGCACAAATTTACATTAGCGCTACACAGAGCTTACTAATGCTACTAAAAGAATTTGTCCTTTTTCTCGACTACTCCTTTAGTCCATTAAATAAGCCTCCGTGCTTAACTTTATTCTATTTACATATTAATTATCGATATTTTATTTTTTTTCTTTAGCTTTTTTTTATAAATTTTTTCGTAAAAATTTAACTTCACCTTACATACTATTTATCGTATTTTTTTATTATTACTTTATATTTTTTTATAAATTTTTTATAAAAATTTTTGTATTTCTAATTCTTTTCTAAGTGCTAAATCTATTATTTGACCATCTGTTGTAGCTAATAATGGTCTTGTTATCTCATTTGAATTTAGTCTAATTATTTTAGCTTTTGTTGAATCGTTAAGTTCTACACCTTGTCCTAGATATATTTCAAAAAATTTTGTTATGAATAATTTTGTTATTTTATTGTCTAGCTTACTATAAGAATAATTATCTATTATTTCTAGAGCTTTAAAAGAGTTATATTTTTCTCTATACGGTTTTCTAGAAGTTAATGCATCAAAAATATCTGCTACTGCTATTATTTTTGAATACTCATTTATATCTTGAGATTTCAATTTGTTTGGATATCCACTTCCATCAACTCTTTCATGATGAAAACTTGCTGCTTCTATTATCTCTTTTGAAAAACATCCAAACTCTTTCATTATAGTTTCTGTTTCTTTTGCATGTGACATTATTATTTCATATTCATTATCTAATAATCTTTCTTCTTTATTTAATATTTCTTCTGGTATTTTAATTTTACCTATATCATGAAAAAGTGCTGCTGTAATTAATACGTCTAACTGTTTATCTGTATACTTCAGCCATTTTCCTATTGTATAAGATAAAATAGCTACATTTAAACTATGATAATATAGTTGTCCTTCTAATACTCTATCTTTTGTAATATATTCTAAAATGTATATTATATCTTTATTAAAATTTTGTTTTATAAACTTTACTACAGAATCAATTATTGCTTTTCTTTTACTACTATCTAAATTATTATTTATAAATAATTTTTTTATAATATCTTCTAATTTATTACAATTTTCTGTTACTTTTTCTTTTACTTCTGGCCTTCCAAATTTTTTCAATTCTACTTTAGAATTTTCTATTATCTCTTCTTCTTCTAAATACTCAAATCTTTTTTTAGAAACATCTTGTTCTCTTACATCTATTTCATACACTTTTTCTTTTTTTAATCTATCTATAAATTTATTTGAAAGTCTAACTCCAGATGAAAGTAATATTTTCCCATATTCATCATAGACATCTGTTAAAATAATCATTCCTTCTTTTGCTTCATCTATTCTTATTATCATATAGTGACTTCCCCCTATTCTTAATTATTAATTCAAGCATACCATATACTGTACATTCTGTCAATAATTAGAATTATATTACAATTTTTAATTTTTAAAACAAAAAAAGGACAAAATGTCCTTTTTTATAAATTTATTTAGTTTCTGATAACGCTCTAAATAATTCTGTATCTGTTGACAATATCATTCTATTATTATTTTTTTCTCCAAATATTTTTTCATATGCTTCAAGTGTTCTTACAAATCTATAAAACTCTTTATCTTTATTATAAGCCTCTGCATATATTTGTAATGCTTTTGAATCTCCTTCTCCTTTTATATTTTGAGATGTTTTATATGCTTCTGCTAAAATAATTGTTTTTTCTTTATCTGCATTTGATCTTATTTGTAATGCTATTTCTTGTCCTTCAGCTCTATATTTTTTTGCTTGTTCATTTCTTTCTGCTTCCATTCTTTTATAGATATTTTCTTCATTTTGTTTTGGAAGTTCTGCTCTTTTCATACGAGCATCTATAAGCTCTATTCCAAATTCAGCTAATTTTACAGAACTATTTTTAGTTATTATATCCATTATGTTTTCTCTTTCAGTAGAAATAATCTCTATTAGTGTATATTTCCCTATTACTTGTCTAAGTTCAGAATATACAATATCATCTATTCTAGTTTGTGCACCTACATAACTATTAACAGTTTGTAAAAATTTCAATGGATCTTTTATTTTCCATTTTGCATAACTATCTACTACTAGATTTTTCTTATCTTTTGTAATAATTTCTTTTGGTTCTGAATCATATTCTAATATTCTTTTATCAAATTTTATAACTTGATCTATTATTGGCATTTTAAATTTTAATCCTGATGTTTCAATAGGTTTTCCTACTGGTTTTCCTAATCTAATTAATATTGCTTGTTCCATTTCATTTACTTGAAACATACTTGAAAATACTATTACTATAGCAATTATAATTACTCCTAAAAAAATTCTACTTTTCATTTGTAATGCCTCCTTTGTCAATAATATTTAGTAGACCACTATCAAGATTTTTATCTATAATAGTTTTATCTACATTAGGCATTACTTTTTCTAATGTTTCTAAATATAATCTAGTTTTTGTTACTTCTTTACCTAGTTGATATTTTTCATAAAGTTGTAAAAATCTAGCTACGTCTCCTTCTGCTTCTTTTATTCTTTTTTCTTTATATGCTAAAGCTTCATTTATTAATTTTTCAGCTTCTCCTCTTGCTTTTGGTAAAATATCATTACTATACCCATTTGCTTCATTTATATATCTTACTTTATCTTCTCTAGCACTAGCTACATCTTTAAATGCATCTAATACCTCTTGTGGTGGTTGTACATCTTGTAATTGAATGTTTACAATACTTATTCCACTGTCATAAATATCTAATAATTTTTGTAATTTTTCTTGCGTTTGAGATTGTACCTCCCCTTTTCCTACTGTTAAAATGTTTTCTAGTGTAGTATTTCCTACCACTGTTCTAAGTGATGCTTGTGCTGCATCATACACAAGTTTTCTTTGATTTTTTACATTAAAAAGAAATTTTTTAACATTATTAATTTTATATTGTACTGTAAAATCTATTTCTACAATATTTTCATCCCCTGTTAACATAAGTGACTCTGTTCTTTTATCTTGGTATTTTGCTGGTGGTCCAGGATCAATAGTTCTAAACCCTATCTCTTCTCTATAAACTTTTGTTGTTTTAACTTTAATTACTTTCCCAATAGGTGCTGGAAAATACCAATTAAGCCCTGGATTACTCTCTTTTGTATATTTACCAAAAGTTAATACAACTGCTTTTTCATCTGGTCCTACTGTATAAATTCCCGTTGCTAAATAAAGCGCTAATACAATTATTATACTTAAAAAACCTAATTTTTTTATAAAATCAATAAATTTTTTTAAATTAGGGTTATTGAAATCTGCCATTTATTCCCCTCCTTATTTTTTTTCAAGCTCTATTGTAAATCTCAATCTTCTTATTCCATTTTTTATGATTTTAGCTTTAAATTTACTTATATTATCAATTTCTGATAACTCCTCTTCTGATGCACTTAAAATATCATTTAATCCATCAAAATGTGAAACTAAAATTTTTATATCTTTTGTTGTAAGTCTTATTATTTTACCAAGTATTCTAAATCCTTTTGGTACTATTTTTGTATCTAAACTAGCATAACTTCTTTTATAACCTAATATATAAGATATATTTTTTAAATCTAATAATTCCTCTTCTGTTAATTCTTCTAATTTATCAAAAACTTTATCAAAAGTATCTTCAGTTTCTGTTTCTTCTTCTTCTACTTTATAATAATCTCTTATTAAATCCTGTATTTCTGTATTTATTTCATTCATTATTTCATCAAGTTGAAGAGCTAATAATGTTCCCTCTGTTCCAAGCTCTATAATGTTAAGCTTTAATGCATTTGATATCCTTACCATAAGCTCAAATTTTTGTATAATCATACATACTTCATATAAAGTAACTAAATCATCAAACTCCATCATAGTAAGATTTGTAAGTGATTTTACTAGTACTTCTTTATATCTTTCCAAAGTTTTCATAGCTTGAGATGCTTCTGTTATTATTACGCTTATATCACGTAAAAGATATTTTATATCATTTTTATATATTGATATTCTTTTTCTTTTTTGAGAAATCGATATTACCAATTTCCCTGTTTGCTTTGCTACTCTTTCTGCAGTTCTATGTCTTGTTCCACTTTCTGTTGTTTCTATTTTAGGATTTGGTTGAAGTTGTACATTTGCATATAATATTTTACTTGTATCTTTGTTAAGGACTATTGCTCCATCCATTTTTGCAAGTTCATAAATTCTTTGAGGATTATAATCACAATCGAGATAAAACCCTCCATCAATTATTTCTAGTACTTCTTTATCATCACCAATTACTAAAAGTCCTCCTGTTCCTGCATCAAGAATATTATTTAAACCTTTTCTTATTTCAGTTCCTGGTGCTACAAAAGAAAGGATATCTTTTATTTCTTCATTTTTATACATTTTATCTCATCCTTTCCAATAAATCATTTAAATTTTTTAAATATATTATTTTTAATTTAATATCTTTATTTTCTAAATCTTTTCTATTACTTTCCGGAACATATACACCTTTAAATCCTAATTTATAAAGTTCAACTAATCTTTTTTCTATAAAAGATACTTTTCTTATTTCCCCTCGAAGTCCTAATTCTCCTACAGCTGCTATTTTTTGACTAATTTCTATATCTTTAAATGCTGAAAAAATAGACATAACAACTGCTAAATCTGCTGAAGTATCTTTTATACTTATCCCTCCAGGTATATTTATAAATATATCTTTATTTGCTAAATTTAAAGATAATTTTTTTTCTATTACTGCTGATAATATTTGAACTCTATTTTTATCAAATCCTTGTACAAATCTTCTTGGAATTCCAAATTCTGAATTAATTAGCAAACTTTGGACTTCTAATAAAAATATTTTACTTCCTTCTAATATAGGTACTACGATACTTCCTATATTTTTTTCATCTCTTTCACTTAAAAAAAACTCTGATGGATTATTTATCTCACTTATTCCATCTTCTTCCATATTAAATATACCAATTTCATTAGTAGAACCAAATCTATTTTTTATTCCTCGTAAAATTCTATAATAATTTCCTTCTTCACCTTCAAAATTAAGCACTGCATCAACCATATGTTCTAATAATTTAGGTCCTGCTACTTTTCCATCTTTTGTCACGTGTCCTACTATAAAAAAAGATATTTCCATTTTTTTAGCAATTTCAACTATTTTTAAAGTACACTCTCTTATTTGAGTAATTGTTCCAGGTATAGAATCTACACTATTACTATAAATAGTTTGAATAGAATCAATTATCACTACTTTAGGTCTTTCTTTTTTTATAAATTCTAGTATCGATTCAATTTCTGTTTCATTTAATAAATATAAGTTATTTTCATTTATATTTAGTCTATTTGCTCTAAATTTTATTTGATTTACTGATTCTTCTCCTGATAAATATAATATTTTACCATATTTACAGTACTCTTTTGAACTTTGTAATAATAAAGTTGATTTCCCTATTCCAGGACTTCCTGTTAATAAAACTACTTCTCCTTTTACTAATCCTCCACCAAGAACTCTGTCAAACTCTCTTAATGTAGTTGTATATCTATAATCAGATATAGTCTCTATCTCATCTAGTTTAACTGCATTTATATTTTTTACCTTATTATTACTTTTACTGAATGAAAGCTCATTTTCCTCTTTAAAAGTATTCCAATTTTCACAATTTGGGCATTTACCTAACCATTTTACACTTTCATACCCACACTCTTCACATACATATTTTACCTTATTCTTTGCCATTTTTTCCCCTGTTATCTTTTTTCATTAGCTTTTTTCATTACATCATCTATTATAACTTTTGGTAAAAATTCTATTAATTCACCTTTATTTAATGCTACATCTTTTACTATACTTGCACTTAAATATAAATTTTCTCTAGATGCAGGTAAAAAAATTGTTTCTATATTATTTTTAGAAAGGACTGCATTTGTAAGTGCTAATTGTAATTCATATTCATAATCTGATACTGCTCTAAGTCCTCTAATTAGTATATTACATTTTTTTCTATTCATAAAATCTACTAATAATCCTTCAAAACTATCTATTTCAACATTTTCTATTTTTTCATTTTCTAGACTTCTCTTAATCATATCTTCTCTTTCTTCTAGAGAAAACCAATATTTTTTATGTGAATTATTAAGAACTCCTACAATTATTTTATCAAAAAGTTTACTACTTCTTTTTATTATATCAAGGTGTCCTTTTGTTATAGGATCAAAGCTTCCAGCATATATAGCTATTTTTTTATCCATAACTCCTCTTTTCTATTTTTCATATATTACTTCATAATCATTAAAATTTGGTTTGTTTAATTTTTCCAATTCAAAATTTTTATTCTTACTTTTCAAATATGTAATAATAAACTCTTTATATGTTGAGTTTATTATCTCATATACCCTTTCACTTGCTAAAATTTTTATTTTATTAATATCATTTTCTTTTGCATCTTTTTTTATTTGCTCTATAATTTCATGTGCTATAGCTTCTACAGACCTAACATGTCCATTTCCTTTACATAAATAGCACTCTTCTAAAAAATAATTTGAAAGAGGTTTTCCCACTCTTTTTCTTGTCATTTCTATAAGTCCTAAATCAGTAAAATGTATTATATTATTTTTTACTCTATCTTTTGAAAGATTTTTTTCAAGTTCTGCTAATACTTTTTCTTTATCTTCTTCTACTCT
The DNA here is from genome assembly GCA_020063625.1 of Fusobacteriales bacterium. GTDB lineage: Bacteria > Fusobacteriota > Fusobacteriia > Fusobacteriales > Fusobacteriaceae > Hypnocyclicus. The sequence goes on along the minus strand of JAICDD010000004.1, from coordinate 108,510 downwards.
CATATCAATAAAATCTATTATTATTATCCCACTTAAATTACGAAGTCTTAATTGTCTAGGTATCTCTCTTGCTGCTTCTAAATTAGTTTGGAAAACTGTTTCTTCTAAATTATGAAGTCCTATATTTTTTCCAGTATTTACATCAATGCTGATAAGTGCTTCTGTTTTTTCTATCACTAAATATCCACCACAGTCTAGCCAAACCTCTTTTTTTAATGCTTTTTCTACTTCTTGTCTCACTTTATAATAGTCTAAAATGTCTTCTTCTTCATTAAAAAGTTTTATTTTAGTAGACATTTCTTTTTCAGAAAATGCATTAATATAATCTATTATTTCCCAATATTTCTTTTCATTATCAATAACAAGCTCATCTATCTCATGAGAAAATATATCTCTAACTACCCTATTTACTAAATCATTATCACTATATAAAATTTCTCCAATTTTAGCTCTACTTATATTATATTCTATTTCTTGCCATTTTTTTACAAGATACTCTATTTCTCTTTCAAAATATATATCCTCTTTGCCTTCTGCTTCTGTTCTAATTATAAGCCCTACATTTTCTGGTTTTATTTTTTCTATTAAATCATGAAGTCTTTTTCTTTCATTTTCATCTTTAATTTTTTTTGATATCCCTATATAATTATTATTTGGCATTAATACTAAATATTTTCCCGGTATTGTATAATGTGTAGTAACTCTAGCACCTTTATTTCCTCTAGGATCTTTTAATATTTGTACTACAACTTCGTCATCTTTTTTCAAAATATCCTCTATAGGTCTATCACTATTTTCAACTCCATCTAAATATCTCTCTTCAAATTCTCTTAAATCATTTACATATAAAAAAGCATTTTTTTCAAGACCTATATTGATAAAAGCAGATTCCATTCCCGGTAATACATTTTCAACTTTTCCTTTATATATATTACCTACTATTCTAGTTAAATCATCTCTTTCTACTAAAAATTCAACTAATTTATTATCTTCTATAAGAGCTGCATTTGATTCAAAATCCTTTACTGATACAATAATTTGCTTCATCTTTCATCATCCCATATATTAATAGTATTTTTTAAAAGTTCATTTCTTTTATATATAGTGTCATTTATTTTATATTCTAAGACATCTATATTATTATTTTGTACTATTTTTAAAATATCTTTATACTTTATTTTATTTATTTTATTTATCCCTATAACTCTAGATATATTTTTAGGATTTATCTCAACTATATTTATTTTATTTTTTGATAAAATTTTATCAAAAAATAAAGAAATAATTTTACCTTCTACCAATTCTTTAAATGCTGGATGAAATGGTCCTGCTATTATTACCCCATCCTCTCTTAAATTTTCTGAAGGCTGTAATCCTACACGAATTATTTTTATATTATTAAGCTCAAAATAAGCTATTGCTAAAGCTGATATTTTTATAGCTTCATCTAATGAAAGAGGAGTAAATTCTCCTCTTTTATATAATGTTTCTAATTTAGTTTTATTAATCACTAATGTAGGATAAATTCTCACAATATCAGGTTTTATTTTAACTACTTTTTTTATTGTTTCTAAATCACTTTTAAAATTACTTCCATTTAATCCAGGCATTATCTGTATTCCTAAAATAATGTCATATTTTTTAATAAGTTCTGACGCATAATATACTGTCTTTTCTTTGTATCCTCTTTCAGACAATGATAAAACTTTATTATCAAGTGATTGTACTCCAAGCTCAATTGTAGTAACATTATATTTTTTTAATAATGATAATATTTTATCATCTATACAGTCAGGTCTAGTTGATAATCTTATTCCATTCACTACACCCAAATCTATATACGATTTTACTATTTTTAAAAATTCTTCTTGTACATTTAACGGCAATGCTGTAAATGTCCCTCCAAAAAAAGCCACTTCTTTATATGAGTTTTCAGGTAATGTTTCTAAATATTTATCAATAATATCTTTTACTTCATCTGGAGTAATATTTGTTACAACTCCTGTTATTTTATTTTGATTACAAAAAGTACATGTATTTGGGCAACCATAATGTGCAATAAAAACTGGTATATTATAATGTTTCATTTATTGTTACTCCCATTTTTTTACACGCATTTTTTGCTGCATGCTGTTCTGCTGTTTTTTTATTTTTTCCTTTTCCTATTCCTACAAATATTTGTTCTGATATTTTCACTCCTATTTCAAAGCTTTTCTTATGGTCTGGTCCTATTTCTTTTATTACTTCATATGTTGGTATTATTTTATATACTCTTTGTGCATATTCTTGTAATATAGTTTTATAATCTATTAATTCTTCATTTTCATTTATATGAAGTATTCTATATTCAAGATATCTTAATGCAAATTCTTTTGCACTATTAAAATCAGAATCTAAATAAATTGCTCCTAAAAGTGCCTCAAATGCATCTCCTAGTATAGATTCTCTTTCTCTACCACCTGTTAATTCTTCACCTTTACTTAAAAGTAAAAAATCTCCTAATCCAATTTCAGAAGAAATTTCTGCTAAAACAGGTTCACTTACTATCATTGATTTTAATTTAGCTAATTCTCCTTCATTTGAATCAGAAAAATTTAAATATAAATATTCTGTAACAATAAGATCTAGAACTGCATCACCTAGCAGTTCTAGTCTCTCATTATTTATATTTTTATAATCCCAATTTTCATTACCATAAGATCTGTGTATTAAAGCTTTTTTTAGAAGTGTTTGATTTTTAAAATAATATCCTAAACGTTTTTCTAATTCATTTAGGTTTTTATTTTCATACATAAATAACACTCCTTTATTCTGAATATTTTTTAAATGCAATTACTGCATTGTGTCCTCCAAATCCTAATGAACTTGATAATCCTACTTTTATTTTTCTTTTTCTTGGTTGATTTGGAACATAATCTAAATCACATTCTTCATCTGGATTATCATAGTTTACAGTAGGTGGTAAAATTTCTTCATTAATAGCTAAAGCTAAAATAGCTCCTTCTATTCCTCCTGCTCCACCTAGTGCATGTCCTGTAGCTCCTTTTGTTGAACTAACTGCTAAATTATATGCATGTTCTCCAAATACACTTTTTATTGCTGCTGTTTCATTTTTATCATTTGCTGGTGTTGATGTACCGTGTGCATTTATATAATCGACATCTGTTAATTCTACTCCAGCTTCTTCTAAAGCTAATTTAAATGCTCTTGCTGCTCCTTCTCCTCCATCAGCTGGTGCTGTTATATGATATGCATCAGAAGTTGCTCCGTATCCTACTACTTCAGCATATATTTTAGCACCTCTTTTTTTAGCTGATTCTAAGCTTTCTAAAAATAAAACACCTGCTCCTTCTCCCATTACAAATCCATCTCTATCTTTAGTAAATGGTCTTGAAGCTTTTTCTGGCTCATCATTTCTTGTAGAAAGTGCTTTTAACGCTGCAAATACTGCTACTCCAAAAGGAGTAATACAAGCTTCTGTTCCTCCAGCTAACATAGCATCTACTTCTCCATATTTAATCATTCTATATGCATCACCTATAGAATGTGTTCCTGCTGCACAAGCAGTAACTACTGTTTTTGAAGGTCCTTTTGCTCCTAAATAAATTGAAATATTTCCAGTCCCCATATTTTCAATAAGAGCAGGTATTGTAAATGGAGACATTCTCTTAGGTCCTTTATCTAACATTACAGAATGTTGAGATTCTAAAATTTCAAGGCCCCCTATTCCAGAACTTACTAAAACTCCTACTTTATATGCATTTTCATCTGTTATTTTATACCCAGAATCTTCTAATGCCATTTTAGAAGCTGCTATTCCAAATTGTGTAAATCTAGCTAATTTTTTTAGCTCTTTTTTAGGCATTCCATACTCTTCTGGATCAAAATCTAATACTTCTCCAGCTATTTTCACTGGAAAATCTGTTGTATCAAAACTTTGAATATGTCTAATACCAGTTTTTCCTTCTTTTATAGCATTCCAAGATTTTTCTACACCTGTTCCTAAAGATGTAATTAATCCTACTCCTGTAATAACTACTCTATTCATTTATTTATTTCACCTCTTTTTAAATATTTCTTTATAATATTAATAAAGGGGTATTAGTTAATACCCCTTGTTTACAGTCGTTTATATCTTATTGATTATTGGTTGTTTTCTACGTAATCAATAACATCTTTTACAGTTTTAATTTTTTCTGCATCTTCATCAGGAATTTCAATTCCAAATTCTTCTTCAAAAGCCATGATTAATTCAACAGTATCTAAAGAATCTGCTCCTAAATCATCAACAAATGATGCTTCTAAAGTAACTTGTGATTCATCTACTCCTAATTGATCAACTATTACAGCTTTTACTCTTTCTAACATTATATTACCTCCTAATTTTTTCTTCATATATGATAATAACAAATTTTCTATATTTTTTCAAGAAATTTTGTTAAAAAAACAACATAAAATAAACTTTAAATACCATATTTAAATAGTAAAGTTTATACCATTACCATTCCACCATCTACTGTTATAGTTTTTCCAGTAATATATGATGATAAATCTGATGCCAAGAATAATGCAGCATTAGCTATATCTTCTACAGTTCCCATTTTATTCATAGGGATTTTTTCCATAATTGCTTCTTTTACATCATCTTTTAATAAATCTGTCATATCACTTTTAATATATCCTGGTGCAATAGCATTTACTCTTACTCCTCTTTTTGCAGCTTCATATGCTATTGATTTTGTAAGACCTATAAGCCCTGCTTTTGATGCTGCATAGTTAGCTTGCCCTAAATTACCAACTAATCCTATAACAGATGCCATATTAATTATACTTCCACTTCTTTGTTTCATCATAACTTTATAAGCAGCTTGTGCACAATTAAATGCTCCTGTTAGATTTATATCAATTACTCTATCAAAATCTTCTTTACTCATTCTCATAAATAATCCATCTTTTGTTATACCTGCGTTATTAACAAAAATATCTACACTTCCAAAAGTTTCTTTTGCTTTATTTACTAATTCTATAGCATCTTCCATAAGAGTAACATTAGTTTTTACAAAAATAGTCTCTACACTATATTTTTCTTTTATTTCATTTGCAGTTGCAATTCCCACTTCTTCTAAAATATCACTTATTACTATATTTGCACCTGCTTCTGCTAATTTTTCAGCTATAGCTTTTCCTATTCCTCTCGCTGAACCAGTAATAACTGCTGTTTTTCCTTTTAAATCAATAGTAATCATAATACCCTCCTAAGTTAAAAATCTAAATCTTCTACTTTTTCTATATTAGTAACTTTTAAATTTCTATCTATTTTTCTTATAAGGCCATTTAATACTTTCCCAGGTCCTATTTCATAAAATTCTTCTACTTCTAATTCTTTTAATTTTTCTATAGTTTCAACCCATCTTACAGGCCCAAAAGTTTGTTTATATAATTCCTCTATTAAACTATCTTTTGTTATTATTTCTACTGAAGTATTTGCAATTAATTTTGCATCTCCTTCTTGAATTTCAAAATTATTTAAATACTCTTTTAATTGTTCTCCAGTCTCTTTCATAAGTGAAGAGTGAAATGGTCCTGATACAGCTAATACAAGTGCTCTTTTAGCACCAGCTTCTTTTAATTTCACACAAGCTTCGGTTATAGCTTCTACTTCACCAGCTATAACTGTTTGTTTTGGTTCATTAAAATTAACTGCTTCTACAACTCCATTTACTTCTTTTAATACTTCTTGGATTTTTTCTTTATCTAATCCAATTATAGCTGCCATTGTACCGTTTACTTTACTAGCAACTTCATTCATTATCTCTCCACGTTTTGCAGTAAGTTTTATTGTATCTTGTAATGACAAGAAGTTAGCTGCTCCAAGTGCTGAATACTCTCCTAATGAATGCCCTGCTACATAATCAGCTTTTATTCCTTTTTCTTCTAATAATTTTGTAAGAACTAAACTCATAGCAACTATTGCTGGTTGAGTATATTTTGTTTCTTTTAATTTTTCTTCTGGTCCATTAAACATTACTTCTTTTAAGTCTATATCTAAACTATCAAATATCTCATCAAAATATTTTTTAGCAAGTTCATTATTTTCATATAAATCTTTACCCATTCCAACATATTGAGCTCCTTGCCCTGGGTATAAAAATGCTATTTTAGACATTGTTCCTCCTTATAAATAACAGGTGTAATTTATTTTATCACAAGAAAATATAAGTGTCAACTAGATTATTTTGACCACTTAATAACACAAGAAGCATATGTAAGTCCTGCTCCAAATCCTACTAATACTATATTATCACCTTTTTTTAATTTTTTATTTTCATATATTTCAGAAAGAGCTATTCCTATTGAAGCTGCTGATGTATTTCCATATCTATCCATATTCATATAAAATTTATCTATAGATTCATTTAATTTTTTTGCTGCTGAATCAATTATTCTAAAATTTGCTTGATGTGGTACATATAGTTTTATATCATCTGTTGTTAATCCTGCTTTCTCTAATGACTTATTTGTAGTATTTGGTAAAGCATTTACTGCAAATTTAAATACTTCTTTACCTTTCATTTTTAAATAGTGCATTCTATTATTTACAGTTTCTACTGTTGCTGGATTTCTAGAACCTCCACCTGGCTGGTCTAGTGTATGCCCACCACTTCCATCTGCTCCAAGGTCAAATGATAATAGTCCATATCCTTCTTCTACTTCACTAAGTACAACTGCTCCTGCTCCATCACCAAATAATACACAAGTATTTCTATCTGTCCAATCCATTATCTTAGATAAAGCTTCTGCTCCAATAACTAATACATTTTTATAGGCTCCTGTTGCTATAAAATTTGCTCCTGTTGCTATACCATATACTAATCCACTACAAGCTGCTTCTAAATCAAATGCTGCTGCATTTTTTGCTCCTAATTTATCTTGAATAAGAGCTGCTGTTGCAGGAAATGGATAGTCTGGAGTTATAGTTGCTACTATAATTAAATCTATATCTTCAGGTTGTAAATTAGCATCTTTTAAAGCTTTTTTAGCTGCTTCGTATCCTAAATCACTTGTAGCTTCATTTTCAGCTGCTATATGTCTTTCTTTTATTCCTGTTCTTGATGTTATCCATTCATCACTTGTTTCAACTATTTTCTCTAGATCAAAATTTGTCATTATTTTTTCTGGAACATAAGCACCTACACCTACTATTCCTACGCTTTTTAATTGTTTCATTTAATCCTCCTACTGCTCTTTTTTAGCAATATTCTCTTTTATATTTTCTATAAAATTACTTTCAGCAAATTTCTTTGCTACATTAAGAGCATTTTTTATTGCTTTTCCGTTTGAATTCCCATGAGCTTTTATTGAAATCCCATTTAACCCTAAAAATAGCGCTCCTCCATATTCAGACGAATCTAAACTATTTTTTACCTCTTTAAATACAGGTTTTAATACTAATGCTGCTAATTTATATAATAATTTTGATTCTATTCCCTCTTTTAATATATCAAATATAGTTTTTGCTACTCCTTCAGCTGTTTTTAATACTATATTTCCTGTAAATCCATCAGCAACAACTACATCAGCTTCCCCTTCAGTAAGCATTTCTCTTGACTCTATATTTCCAATAAAATTAATATTTGAATTAGCTTTTATTAATTCATATGATTGCTTTGCTAATTCATTTCCTTTTCCCTCTTCTTCTCCAATATTTAAAAGAGCTACTTTAGGATTTTCTATATCTAAAAGTATTTTAGCATACTCTGCTCCCATTATACAAAATTGTTCTAAATACTCTGGTTTACAATCTGCATTTGCTCCTACATCCATCATTACCATTTTACCATTTTTTTTAGGAAAAATAGTTGTAATTGCAGGTCTTAATACTCCTTTTATTCTCTTTAAAGTAAGCTGACTAGCTGTCATAAGTGCTCCTGTATTTCCTGCAGATACTACTGCATTAGCTTTTCCTTCTTTTACAAGGTTTATTGCTATATTCATAGAAGCATTTTTCTTTTTTCTTACTGCCATTGCTGGTGGCATTGTTTCTTTCATAAGTATTTCTTCATCTGTATGTATAATTTCTATTTTTTCTTTATCATAATTATATTTTCTTAATTCTTCATTAATTTTTTCTTCATTTCCTACGAGAATAATTTTTATATTGTTATTTTCTTTTATAGCTTCTACTGCCCCCTGTACTGTTGAGCTTGGAGCAAAATCTCCCCCCATAGCATCTAAAGCTATTTTTATCACTTAAAATACCTCCTTATTTATACAAAAAAAGCAAGATACAATCTTGCTTTTAATAAAATTATTCAGCTTGTGCTAATACTTGTTTACCATTGTAGCTTCCACATTCTAAACAAACTCTATGAGGTCTTTTTGGAGCTCCACAATGATCACATGTTGATAAGCTAGATGCTTTAATTGCATGATGAGATCTTCTCATATTTTTTTTAGCTTTAGAAGTTTTTTTCTTAGGTACTGCCATTTATCTCATTCCTCCTATATACTTATTTATTTTTTTTATTTGTTAAATCTATAAGTTGTTGCCATCTAGGATCTACTCCATCGTCTATATAATTTTCAAAATTTTCAACCCCTTGGCAATTATCGCTACATATTGGATAAGTTGGTAATTCTAATATTATATGTTCTCTGATTAAATCAGCTAAATCTATTTCATCATCTTTTAATTCTTCAAAAATTTCTCCGTTATTTTCGTATTCGTCTTCTAGTTCACTTATTATTTTTTTCATTTTATTTTTTTCTATAAAATGTCCTTCAATCTCGCCTTCTAAATGATGATGAAACTCATTTAAACATTTTCCACATTCTAGTTTAACTTTAGTATTAAAATTTCCTTTGATGAATACTTCATTATCAACCAATGATAATTCTATATTAAAATCTATTGGTTTTGAAATCTGGAACTCTTCAGAATCAAGTGTTGATAAACTATCATTAATTGTCACATAGCTTTTATTTTCTTCTTTTAATTTTTTTAAATTTATTTTCATAAGCTATCACCACTTTTTAATTATTAATGATATTATTAATAATATTTTTTAAGACAATACAAAATTTTATCCTTTTAGAAATACCTTAATTATTATATGAAATTTCATAAATTTTGTCAAGTAATTTTTCTTAACAAATTATTCTCAATTTAAGGTAATTTAATATATCATACTTACGCATATATTTCAATAGTTTATATTTAATCTTAAAAGAATTAATTAAACTTTCTTTTATAACTTATATTTTTTTAATTTTTACTACTTTTAAATATATACAAAAATAAAATCCTTGACTTTTTTTATAAAAAATATATAATTTTAAAAAGAAGGAGGTGTTACTATGAATATAGTTTTAAAGAAAAAAGAATTTTTTTTATGGAGAGATAATCTTACATTAAAAAACTCTCTTTTATTAACTTTTACTTTTACAATTCTTACAGGAATATCTGCACAAATTAAAATACCACTTGCTTTTACACCTGTCCCTATTACTCTTCAAACTTTTATTGTATTAATAGCTGGTGTAATCTTAAAGAAAAATTATGCAGCATTATCTCAAATTTTATATATAATATTGGGAGTTTCTGGAATAAACTGGTTTTCAGGTGGCAAAGGGGGATTAGGAGTTCTTGCTGGTCCAACTGGTGGATATATAATAGGATTTGTATTTGCTGCTTATTTTATTGCGTATATTAGAGAAAAATACAATAATAATACAAATTTTATAACAAATCTTATTTTAATGTTTACTGCAGGAATTCTTATTGTATTTGGATTAGGATTGTTACAACTTTTTATATGGTTTAAAATAGCTAAAGGAGATTTTTTATCTTTTACAGCTCTTTTAAATATGGGATTTACTCCTTTTATTATTGGCGAAGCAATCAAAATATCTATTGCTACAATATTTACAACAAATTTTAACAATAAATAAAAAAATTTTATTAAACAATTTAAAACGAGTCCTATCAATTAAGGACTCGTTTAGTTTATTTTTTATTCTATTTTATCATTCCTTTTGCCTGTGCATAATTGAAAAGTCCACCAGCTTCTATTATATCTGCTACATCTCCTAAATTATTTAATGCATACTCTTTATTTTTAGTTAAATTTTTAATTATTGCTTTTTCTAAATCTATTTCTGCTTCATCTCCAGTTTCAAAAAAACTATCTATTTTTTCTTTTGACTCAAATGGTACTAAAAATCCTCCATCAACTGAGTTTCTATAAAAAATTCTAGCATAATCTTTTGCTACTACTGCTTTAATTCCTGCTTTTTGAAGAGCAAGTGGCGCATGTTCTCTTGATGAACCACATCCAAAATTTTCTCCTACAACCATTATTTGATATTCTGATGTATATTCTCCCTCTTTTATAAAAGGTTGTTTTTCTGCTATATCAAGAGGTAATCCTGACATTGCATATTTTCCATAAAGTTTTGATTCTTCTGGATCATCTGTTTTATATACTAAATGCATAGCTGGTATTATTTGATCTGTATCTATATTATCTCCTAAAACATATACTTTTCCTTTTATTATTTTTTCCATTCTTAGTCACTCCATTTCTAATTTTTATTTTTTTATTATTTCAAAAATTTTCTTGGATCTGTAATATATCCAGTAACTGCTGAAGCTGCAGCTGTATATGGAGATGCTAAATAAATTTGTGATTTTAATGATCCCATTCTTCCTGGGAAGTTTCTATTTGTTGTAGAAATTACTACTTCATCTGCATGTGTTCTACCAAATGTATCTTCAGGCCCTCCAAGACAAGCAGCACATGAAGGTTTTCCTACTTTACATCCCGCATTTTTAAATATCTCTATTAAATTTTCTCCATCTATAGTTATTTGCTCTAATTTTTTTCTAACTGTTGTAGTGGCTGGTACTATAAATGTATCTATTGCTACTTTTCTTCCTTTTAATATTTTTGCAGCAGCAAAGAAATCTTCTACTTTTCCACCTGTACATGAACCTATATATGCTCTATCAAGTTTTACATCTTCACAATTTTTTGCTAAATCTACATTACCTGGTGAATAAGGTTTTGCTACTACTGGCTCTAATGTAGCTGAATCATATTTATATTCTTTTGCATATGTAGCATCTTCATCAGAATAAAATAGATCATATGGTTTATCTGTTCTTGCATTTACATATTCTATTGTTTTATCATCTGGCTCTATGATTCCACATTTTCCACCAGCTTCTATTGCCATATTACATATAGTCATTCTTTCTTCGACACTTAATCCTCTTATTCCGCTACCATCATATTGCATACATTTATAAGTTGCTCCTGAAAATCCTACTTCTCCTATTGAAATTAATGCAATATCTTTCCCCATTATGTATGAAGGTAATGCTCCTTCAAAAGTAAATCTAATAGTTTCAGGAACTTTTACCCATAATTTACCTGTCCCCATTATAAATGCTGCATCTGTATTTCCAATACCTGAAGCAAATTGTCCAAATGCACCAGCTGTACATGTATGAGAATCTGTTCCAAATAAAACTTCTCCTGGTCTAGTATGTCCCTCTTCTGCTAACGCAACATGACATACTCCTTTATATTTATCTGTAAATGGTTCATAATAATATGTAAGATTTTGTTCATTTGCAAACTCTTTTACATATTCTAAGTTTCTCATTGCATGTTTATCTTTTGTAAAAATATAGTGATCTGGAATAAGTACTACTTTATCTTTATCCCAAACTTTTGCATCTTCTCCAAATTTTTCTTTAAATATTGCCATTGTCCCTGGTCCAGTAACATCATGAGTAAGTAATGTATCAACTTCTATCCATATATTCTCACCTGGAGTTACTTTCTCTTTACCAGCATGTTTTGCAAGGATTTTTTCAACTATTGTCATTCCCATAAAAACTCCTCCTAAATTGTATTAATTAATTCATACATAATTATATATAAAAAGAGTGGTTTTGTCAATACTCTCTTATATATATTTTATTTATTTTTTTAGTTTAAATGTCTATTTAATATTACGACTATTTTAGTTTAACTTATAATTTTAATGTTTTTCAATTTTTTTAAAATAATAATTTTGTTATTTACTAAAAACTAAATTTATTATAAAATTTTATAAATAAAAATATTTCACATAATTTTCACATTTTTTTATTAGTATATAATTAGTAAACTATGTTTCCTAAAATTTAAGGAGGATTTTTATGTATATTTTCAAAAATAATTTTTATTTTTTACTATCTATTTTATTTAATCTTTTTATTATTAATACACTTTCTTTAGCTCAAGATGATACAATTACAGCTACAATTATTGGCTCTAGTGCAGCTAATTATAATCCTAATAGAGCAAATGCAAGTGTTTTAATAACTACTAAAGATACAAAAATACTTGTAGATATGAGGAATGGTACAAAAGATAATTTGTATAAACTAGGAGTAGACTCAAAAGATATTGATGCACTTTTTTTAACACATCATCATATTGACCATAATGAAGAATTTGTTCCTTTATTAATCCAAATACTAATTGGAAAAAATAATGAAATATTAGTTGTTGGACCTCCAAATACTTCTAAATTTGTTTCTACTAATTTAGATTTATATAAAGAAGATATAGAGTATAGACTTGATAAAAGTAAAAGAAATTTTGATGAAAGAATAAAAGCAATAAATCTAAAAGAACTAAAAGGTGGCGAAACTTTTGAATTTAATAATATAAAAATCTCCACTTTAAAAGTACCACACACTATTTATACTATAGCTTATCGTTTTGATTATAATAATCATAGTATAGTTATTACTGGTGATACTACTTATACTGAAGAATTAGCTCCTTTTGCTAAAAATAGTGATGTTTTAATTATTGATAGTGGTGGCATGATAATGAAAGGAAAAAAATCAAGAATTATTCAAAATATTGAAGAAAATGAAAGACGGCAAAATAGAAAAAAAGATAGAGTGAGTGCTCATATAAACCTTTTTGAATCAAGCTTAATTGCTAAAAATGCTAATGTAAAAAAATTAGTCTATACACATTTTGTACCAGGTACTATAGATGAAGAAAAAAGCTTAGAGCAAATAAGAGTAAATTATAATGGTGAAGTTATATTTTCTCAAGACTTAATAGAAATAAAACCTTAATAAAAAACAGGCTATTTAAGCCTGTTTTTTAATATGCTTTCAATCTATCAAAAACCTCTTTTACTGAGATGATGTCATTTATTTTATATACATCTTTTCCTGAAAAATATAATCCATCTTCAAGATCCCCTGCATGAGCATTTAATAATTTTTCTTTTACACAAAATTCGTGATTACAATGTTTTAAGCAGTTATCACAATTTCTTGGTTTTTCTACCTCTCCATTAAACAATCTTTCTACAAATCTTGTTTTTATAGCATTTGCTGGAAGACCTGCTGGACTAGCTATTCTTACTACATCTCCCTCTTTTGCATTTACATAGATTTTTTTAAATTCTTCTGATACGTTACACTCATGTGTAGCTACAAATCTTGTTCCCATTTGAATACCATCTACACCTAATTCAAACATTCTTTTAGCATCTTCTGGAGTGACTACTCCTCCTGCTCCAATTACTGGTATACTTACAGATTCTTTTATCTCTTTTACTATATCCCATGAATCATCATCAGTTCCTAGATGTCCACCTGCATTACCACCTTCTACTACTATTGCACTTGCTCCTAATCTTTGAGAAAGTTTTGCTAATTTTACAGATGATACAATAGGTACTACTGGTACATTATATTCTTTTCCCCATTGAAATACGTCTCTTGAAAATCCTGCTCCACATACAACTAAATCTATTCCTTCTTCCATTGCTGTAATTACTACATCTTTAAATTCTGTAACAGCAAACATAACATTTATTCCTACTATTCCATCTGTCATTTTTCTTGCTTTTCTTATTTCCGCTCTTACTTCATCTAATGGAAGTGCAGAACCAGCTATTAAACCTATTCCACCTTCATTTGCTACTGCTGCTGCTAAATTGGATAATGATGCTTTTACTGCCATTCCACCCTGTATAATTGGTATTTTTACATCTAAATCTGCTATTTTTAATTTTGGAAACTTCATCTTAACTCCCCCTGTATATTTTATTTATTTTTAATTTTTTTAGTTATTTTTTGTTACACAAAGAACACGGAGAAAAGCATTAAGGACCACTAAGATATAAGATTTAATATTCAACGCAGAGACTCAGAGTGCACTGAGGTACACAGAGGTTTTAGATTTTTTTGGGAACCACTGGATATACACTAGATGCACACCAGAATTTATCCTGTGCTTATCAGTGTGTATCTAAAGTGTTTTTCATAGAAAAATACCGAAAGCTATGCACATGGTTACACAATTCTTTTTCCTTTGTAGTTCTATTTTTTTATCTTTGTGTTCTTCGTGTTCTCTTTTCTTTATGCTAAATTTAATTAATTTTATTTCGCCTTTGGCGACTTACTTTTTTAAAGACAAAAAAGTAAGCAAAAAGTCTTTGCGCTAGTTTCTACGGATAATTTTTGTTACACAAAGTGCACGAAGAAAAATACTAAGGACCACTAAGAATTTTTTAGAAACCACGGGATTCACACTAGATATGCACCAGATTTCATCTTGTGTTCTTCTGTGATAATCTGGTGGTTCCCACTCTTTCCTTTGTGGTTCTGGTTTTTACCTTTGTGTTCTTCGTGTAACGCATTTATCAAGTAAATCTAATTTCTTCCGAAAAGGCGCCTTTTGATTGTTCTCACTGCTCTCTACTCACTTCTTACTTCTCACTAATTGTCCATTTTTCATTTTCAATTACTAATTCTTTTTCATCCTGTGTTAATCCCGTGGTTCCTAATTTTAATTCTTCTCACTGCTCACTTCTTACTCTCCACTATAATTCTTAACTTCAGCTTGTTATAGTAAAATTTTTTATGAAATTCAAATTTTTATTAAAAATTTTTTTATTTTTTTTATAAAATAAAAAAAACTGTGTAAAACAGCCATTTCTAGCTATTTACACAGTTATATTTTTTATAAGTTTAAATAAACCTCTATTATTTCTATATTACTATTTCTATTAAAGATTTCATCACTTATTTTTTTATTAAGTTTTAATTCTTCAAATTCTAATATATCTCCAGCTTTATATTTAACTACTAAACTATTTTTTTCTGAAAGAGTATATTTGATTTTTGTATTAGCAAAAGAAAATTCTAAATATTCATTATTTATAAACTCTTCTTTTTTTAGCATTACAGGATTAAATACTATCTCTTCATTTTTTACATATACTCCAAGTTCTAAGAATCTACTTAAAATATCCTCTTTTACTTGCCCAGTCATTCCTGGTTGTTGTACTCCGCTTTGTTTTGGAGTATGAGAATATGGATCTGTTGTAAAGGCCCCGTAATTTTTAGGATTTTTATGTACTCCTAATCCCGCTTTGATTTTATAATAATAATTTATAAGTTTTTCTAATTTTGATTTTTCTACCCCTTTATTACTAAACATATAAATATTTTCAGCTACTGCAAGAACTAATTTTGATACCATATGCCAATAGATACTTCCAAGTCCTTCATATTTATAGAAAGTCCCTGATCTTCCTGTAAATAATCTATGTTGAAATACCTCTTCATATATATCTAGTAATTTTGATTTTTCTTCATCTATTAATTCTTTATATTTATCATTAAGTGATAAAATTTCTAATTTTTCTATTAAGAAATTTTTATTTCTAAACTCACTATTAAAATGATAATCTCCATTTATATCTTTTTTTATAATATTTTCATTATTCTCTTTTAATAATTCTTTTACAAGTTTTAATTTTTCTACTTTTTCTTTTGGTAAAATATTTTTTTCTAAAAAGTCAGGAAGTCTTTTATCTGGATAAAGCATAAAACTATCTTGGTCTTCTCTATATAATTCACTATTATACATTTTTTCTATTAATTCAATAACTTCATCAATATCCAATTTAAAACTACTTAAAACAGCTACTTGCCCTTCAAGCATGTCATATAAGAATTCTACTTCCATTTTTTCATTATCATAATTTACTATATTATATGCACTATATAATCCATTTTCTTTTTTATTATAATCTATTGATTTGTCTACAAATTCTAATAAAGTATCAAATAGTTCTAATAATTTTTCTTTACTATATTCTACTTTTTCAGTTTCTTTTAGCTTATATACAACTTCTCTATATTTTTCTCCAGCTAATCCTAATTTATCTGTTATTTCTAATCTTTTTTTAGCATCAAACTCATTATTTAAGTAGTCTCTACTATTGTCAAATATAGAATAAATGTTATCTGTTAATTCTGCTAATTCTTTTGATAATTTATAACTATTTTCATTGCTATTTTTATATAATTCTTTTGTAAATTTTAAAAATCTACTTATATAACACAGTGTAACAACTGATACTCCATATCCAACAAGTGCATTATTAGCATCATTCCATTCAGGTCTTTGAGTATTCATCCAAATTCCAGCATCTAAAATAAAATTATATATTTTAGCATGTAAAGATACTAATAATTTTTCTGTAAAATTAACTAATCTTGGAGTTTTTCCATTTAATACAAATTTTGCATCATAACCTATTTCTTTTTCTAATTTTTCAATTAAAGCATTTAAATCATCATCAAAATCTATTGTATTTTGAGGATCTTTTTTTATATCTTCATATTTTTTTATTCTATATGGGACATTTGCAAATGTAAAAATATCTTTATTTAAAAATTCTTTTAATTTTTCTGGATAATATTCATTTGCTAACTCAAGAAGTTTTAATAAATATATTATTTGATGGTCTCCCCAATATCCAATAAATGACCATGGGTCTTCTGGGTCATGTAATTCCCAATCTATTCCATTTTTAGTTATTCTATATGGGTTATATCCATCAATTGTAGAAGCATTTAAAAATTTTGTAATCATTGAAAAAATAAACCCAGGATATGATATAGCTAATGATTCCCAATTTTGGAAAATATCTCTCCAGTTTCCTTGATAATAAAATTGATATTCTCCTTTTTCATTTTTTATATCAATATTAAATATATTCCATGGTCTACTAGGGTCTCCATGTCTTCTAGAAAAAATAAGTGGTAAATATTCTAATGTTATTCTTACTAAATGCTGATTATTAAATTTTTCTACATGATTTATTAATTCAAAATAATTTACTTCATCAGATATTTCTTCAAAACTATTTTTAAATTCATTATAAATCTCTTTATTACAATTATTTAAATATTTTAAATAATCTTTTTTATCAATAAAATAATCTTTATAGAAAATTCCACCTCTCATAATATTAAACATAACATTTGAAAGATGTCTTCTATCATTTAATTTATCATTTGTAAATTGAATTCCATCAGATAATCTAATAAATCTTTTTAGTTCTTTATATCCTGCCTCTATATCATTTTCAAGTTCTTCAATTATATTGTCATTTTTTATCTCTTTAATTAATTTTACTAATTTTGAATAATCATAATTTAAATCAAAAACTATTTTCCATTCTTTTTCATTTTCTAATTCAAACTGAAGATTTACTAAATATGCTCCTTTTTCTCCTTTTATTTCTCTTTCTTCTTTTACTATTTTGCCTTTTCTAAAATTATTTAATTGATTACTACTTAATAATATTTTTTTATTTTTTATATTATTAAATATTCCCCAAACAATATTTGCAGAAAGTGCTTCACTAGGTTCTGCTCTATCTACAGGTACAGAACTAAGTCTATAAATTCCTAAATTTACATCTTTTATTAATTCTACTTTTTTATAACCATCAATAAGAGTACTTTTAGCATCTTGCACTAATTTTTCTACTCCATATGGAAGTATATTTTGTAATCCATCAATAATATCTATTTCTATTTTTTCGCTATTTTTATTTATTATTTTACTTTTTTTTATAAAACCATATTTTTCGCTATTTTCATAAGAATATTGAAATATTATATTTAAATCATTATTTATTTCTTCAAATATTATTTTATTTCCTAAATCATTTTTATATATATTTCTTTGAATATCATAAATTAAATTTAATGAAAATGGCTCCCATAAATATTTTTTATTATTTATTTCAGCTATTATTATTGTTTTACTTCCTGTTATTTCATATGTGTCATGTATTTTATCATCTGTATAATAAGGAAATATAGCATTATCTGGATTTTTTCTACCTGCTGTAAGTCCTCCATTACTTGAAATAAACATAAAATGGTCACTATTACTTGTAATAGTCATAAAAAATGGCTTCATTTTGTCACTATTATTTATCTTGTAATACTCTTCATTATCTATTTTTACTATTTCAGGTAAAACATCTTTTTCTATATCTTTTACTCTATTTTCTCCTAAAAATATTTCCATTTTCTTTTCCTCCAAAAGATTATTTTTTATTTAGTTACACTAAATTTTTTGTCATGAACTGCACGTTTTTTTTTGAGTTACACAAAGGGCACGAAGAAAACCACCAAGGACCACTAAGTTTTTTGTGAAACCACAGGATGAACACGTGATAAATTAATTTTTTCTATCTAGTGCTTATCTGTGTATATCCAGTGGTTCCCACTCTTTTCTTTGTGGTTCTATTTTTTTATCTTTGTGTTCTTCGTGTAATTTTTTTAATCCGCGTTTTTCCGTGGCTAATTTTTAATTCTTTTCTATCCTTTGTTTATCTGTGGAAATCTCGTGGTTCCTAGTCTTTTCTTTTGTGGTTCTGGTTTTTCTATCTTTGTATTCTTCGTGTAATTTTTATTATTTCGCCTTTGGCGACTTACTTTTTTAAAGACAAAAAAGTAAGCAAAAAGTCTTTGCGCTAGTTTCTACGGATAATTTTTGTTACACAAAGTGCACAGAGAAAAAGCAGTAGGACCACTAAGAATTCTCTTTGTGGTTCTGATTTTTCTATCTTTGTGTTCTTCGTGTAACGCATTTATCAAAAAAAATCTAATATCCTCCGAAAATGCGCATTTTTAATTCTTCTCACTCTTTACTTCTTACTGCTTTTTCTATCTTTGTGTTCTTCGTGTAATTTTTTTCTGTTTAAATCCGCGTTTTTCCGTGGCTAATTTTCAATTATTATATAGTGTCATTCGTGGTTTCAAATTTCTATTTATTAAATTTTCTTAAAATATAATAAATTAACACATTAAAAAGTACTAAGCCTAGTCCTATTCCAAATACAGTAAATAAAAATATATTAAATACATATATAACATACATTAAATATAAAACTCCTAAAACTGGAACTATTATCCAAATATTTAAATTTAGAAGTTTAAAAGAAAAAGTTAAAATAGCTTTTATTTTCATTTCATAATTTGCTTTTATATAGGCAATAATTAAAAAGTATATTAAAAAATATATTTCTAATATTCCATAAATAAATGATAAACTCTTCCCTATTTCAAGAATTATAAAAAGCAGAAAAAATATAAGAGTCAAAATTATTGATTCTCTTATATTTTCTTTAAATAATTTTTTATAATTTTTAAAAATATCAACTTCTCCATTTTCAATCCATTTACGTGTTATATATGCTATACTTGTCAAAGAAGAAAAAAGAGTAACAACTCCTATTAAGCTAAGTATAAAAAGTATACTTAGTTTCATTATTTTATATATTCCATCTAAAAATTTATAAAATTTACTTTCCATTGTCACTCTCATATTCTTTTCTCCCTATTTTTCTAATATTATAGTTTGTATAGAATGTCTAGCTATATTTCCTTTTATTTTTTCTCCTAATAATTCTATTTCATAAGTTTTTTCTTCATCTTTTTCATTCATTACAACAACTATATATTTATTCTCTCCTGCCCAAGTTGTTACCCATAAATCATCAGAAGATAGACTATGCTCTATTCTTTTATATCCTCTTTTTATATATTTACTAAAGTGTCCAATATAATAATAAGAGGAATTATAATATACTTTATTTTCTTTAGTATCCGCAATTATTGGTGCATCACAAAAATTATTTACATGATTTGGACCACCAAATTCATTAAGTACTATATTCCAATCGCACCAAGCAATTGTATGATGATTAAGGTCATTTATAATATGTTTACCATATTTTTCTCCTGTCCACCATTCTCCTACAAGTGATGTTTTACCTGTATTATAATGTGGATTACATCCTTCTGTAAAAACTAAATTTTTACCATAAGTTTCATGTGTATAATCAAGTACACTATCATCCATATTTGTACTATCATCACCATTTTGTCCATACCAATGGAATCCAACTCCCCAAACCCATTTTGCTGCTTCTTCATCTGATAATATAGTATCAACTCTTTCTTTCATTATATCTTTATTATGATCCCATACCATAATTTTTATATCTTCTAGTCCCTCCTCTTTTAAAGTAGGTCCTAAAATTTTTACAAAATCTCTCTCTTCATCACTTTCATAAATACAATTATCCCAAGGTGTCTCAGCCATAGGTTCATTTTGAATAGTTAATCCCCATATATTTACACCTTCTTTTTTGTATTCTTTTATATATTTAGCAAAATATTTTGCCCATACTTCTCTATATTCTGGTTTTAATTTTCCTCCATTATTCATTCTACCATTTGTTTTCATCCAAGCAGGAGGTGACCATGGTGAAGCAAATAATTTTATCTCAGGATTTAATGAAAATGCTTTTTTAATAAGGGGTATCAAAGATTTTCTATCTCTTTCAATTGAAAAAGTTTTTAATTCTACATCACCATCTGTTTCACAATAAGCATAATTCTCTAAAGAAAAATCGCAACTATTTATATGTGTACGACAAAAAGAATATCCTATTCCTTCTTTTTTATCAAAATAAGCTTTTAATATTTCCTCCTGCTTGTCTTTGCTAAGTTTATCTATGGTAGTAGAGGCAGCTTCTGTAAAAGCTCCCCCTATTCCAAGCATTGTTTGATATTTTTTTTCAGGATTTATTTTTATTTTTATTTCTCCTGAATCTATTTTTTTAAACTCTTTTTCTGTTAGTCTATCATTTGTATTTTTAGATGTCTCAATTAACCTGATTTTCACAAAACCAACTCCTATTCAAAGTAACAAATTACTTTATCAATATTTTTCTCTCTAAGTTTATAAGCATAATCTCCTGCTATCATATTTCCTGTAATTTCTATTTTTTCTCCATTAATAAATAATTCTATTTTTGTTATTTTAGCTCCATCTTCTCCATATGTAGATTTTTTAGATGGATTTATATATTTTACATTGATTTTTGAAAATAATTTAAACTCTATTTCTCCATTTTCATCAAAGAAATCTTTATTTATTTTAGGATTAAATGTAAATGTTAAGTTATTATCTTTATATTCAAATAATTTATCACCTATAAAGATATATTTCCACATACTTAAAAATTCTGCTGTAGAACCACTAAGTCTAGCACTAAATCCTTGTCCATGTAAATTTTCATTAGAGTTTGCACTACTTACTATAAATGATGAATTTTCAAGTACACTTCTTCCATAAGTTTTATAGTCTAAAAATGGTGGTAACATAGTTTTTATATCTTCATAAAACTCATCTAATAAGTTTGCTTTTAATATTTCTAATAAATATTTAAATTCCATATGCATAAATATAGATTCATTTTCAAGCCATCCTGGAGTAAATGCTCTAAGTCTTCCTATACTATATGGTTCATTTTCTATACTTTCTGATGTTTTATACATTTTTAATTTTTTATCATATACATTTGATTCTTTTACAAATTTATATAATTCTTTTTGTTCTTCATTATCTATTATTTTAAATGCTCTTGCTACACCTTCTAAGAAATATGGTAATGGTCTTACATCAAATTTTTTAGGAATTATTACTCCATCTTTTTCTTCATATTCTACTAAAGTATATGTAAAATATGTTGGATAAATACCTTTTCCATACTCTTTTGCTAATTTTATACCTATTTCCATTTTATTTAGCATTTTTTCTATTGTTTCTATTAGAAAATCTTTTTCTATAACTTCTTTTGCACCATCAACATTAAAGAATACTTTCTCTCTATAAGTTTCTTTTATTTCTGCTACTCTATCCCAATAATCAAATTGATTATTATCTTTAAAATATTTATCTAATTCTTTAGCAATTCCATTAACAAACTCTTTTAATTCAACTAATATTTCAAATTGATTATTAGTTGTAGATTTTAGATTTTCTAATAAAAATTCTAATACTCTTTTTAATTCAAAAGTTTCACTCATTCCAGAACCAATTATTCCTGGAAGTCCATTTAATGCATCATTCCATCCTGGTTTATTAGCTTCCATTTCAAGTCCCATTCCAAATGGATCTAATGTAGCAAATTTATTTACTCCTAAAAGCAGAAGTTTTTCAAACATATTTGTAGTATAAATATTTCCTTTTTTATCTACTAAATAATTATGTCCTCTTTCTTTTAACTCTTCCTCTTTTTTATGACTTTCAAGTACAGCACCTATTTGCATTATATTTCCTTTATACATTTTATATTTATCTTTTCTCGCTTGTACAAATGCTGGACTATCAAATACTCTATATTTATTTTTATTAAATAATATATCTTCTATTTTTTCGGGATATATCTCTTTATAAGAATCAACTAAATCCATTAAATATGTAAAATGGTCTATCCAATATCCTTCTCCAAATTCTGCTTGCTCAAATTGCTCACAATCATACATTAATTTATTTACAAACTCTGTTTCTGATACTTTTAAATTAATTTTATTATTATTAATAAATGATAAAACTTCTCCAGGTGTAAAATAATTATTTAATAAATAATCTTTTAATTCATCTACTTTATTTTCAACTAAATCAAATATAGTTGAATTAGCATCTAATTTAAATATAGTTCCTTTTACTACTAAAGGATTGTTTCCATCAGCTTGAATAAAATTAATAAACATATTTAAATTAAAATCTTCTATTTCTGGGTTAAATAATATATCATTTCTTCTATTTTGTAATACATCTCTAAAGTTTCCATTGCCTTGAGAATATTTATTAGCTTGAAGTGAAAAGAAATTATAATCTCTTTCTAAATCACCATGTTTTCTAGAGAATATATGATATACATTTTTACCATTTTTAGTATCAAATACTAATGGATATCCACCTCTTAAAATATTGTCCATATAGTTTTGTTCACAATATTTATTAAATAATTCATTTGATGTTTTTGTATAAATATTATCAACTATCTCTTCTATTACTTCGTCTGCTTCTTTTAATTTTCTTTCAACAAATTCATTTGTTTTTATACTATCAATTTTTGCATTTATATCATCTCTATCTTCAGCAAATCCAAACATACTATTAAGTATTAATTTATCATTTGCTTTTAACTCTTTTTCAATACAAGAAAATGCACTTGGAAGTGTGTTTTCACAATATTGTTTTTTAGATAAGATTTCTTTTAATTTACCATTTTTAAAGTTGTATGGTATTTGTAAACTCGTGTTCATTTCAAACAAAACGTTTTTATCGTATACAACATCTAAAAGATTATCCTCATTTGTTGCGAAATAAAAATACCCACTTTTTATCTCTTCTACTACTTCTATATCACCTATTTCTGTTCTTACTCCATAAAATGGAACTTTTTTATCTACATTTGATATTTGCATCCAAGCTCTAGCAGTAAATCCCATATCTTTAAATAATGCACTTGATACTCCATATGGTAATACTTCTGGTAATCCATCTACTACTTCTATATTTCTATCTTTTCCTGATAAATTTTCAATTTCTACTCTTCTTATTAATCCAGGAAATTCTTCATTTGAAATAGTAAAATAAATTACTTTTACTTTTAATTCTAAATCTTTGTTTTCTTCTACTATTTCTAATTTATTTTTGTATATATACATATTTCTTGTAATATTATCTTCATGTGTAGTCTCTGAAAATGCTTCATAATATTCATTGTCAATTTTTAAAAATGTTCTAAATCCTTTTAATGGTGTAGCTGTATAACTTTGGTCAGCTGGTTTAAATTCCATTATTGAATTATCTTTATTTGTTATTCCAAAACTAGCAATTCCTTGACCTCTGTTTACATAAAATACCCACATTGGTGTTCCTTCTTTACCTGCTATCCCTGGTAAAAAACTAGAAAAACATTTTTGCCTATCATAGTTTTCAATTAAAAAATCAAATTTTTTCATCATCATCTCCTATCTCTCCTTCATCTTTATATCTTAATCTATATTCTATGGGTGTGATTTTTTCTATTTTTTTAAATATTTTTGAAAAATGTTTTGGGTTTTTATACCCTACTTCCTCTGCTATTTCATATATTTTATAATCTACTCTTTTTAAGTACTCTTTTGCTTTTTCTATTCTTATTTTATTCAAATAATCTAAAAAATTCATCTCAATATGTTTTTTAAATATCGTAGAAAAATATGAATAATTTAGTGAAACATAATTTGATACTACTGCCATATTTATATCTTTATTATAATTTTTATCTATATATTCTAATGCTTTTTCTATATATACTTCATCTAAATGTTTATTATTATCTTTTGTCTCACATATTTTTTTCATTGAATTTAAAATTTTATTTATATACTCATTTATATTTTTACATTTAATATCTAAAAAATTTTCTTTTAATATATCATTATCTATTTTTTCTATATATTTTATAAAAATCATTGTATAAAAAAGATTGTGTAATTTTTCAAAACTTTCTATATCGCAATTATTAATAAAATTATTATTAAAAATATCTTTTATCTCTTTTGAAATTTCTTCATATTTTCCATATTTTAAATAATTATAAATTGTATTTATTTTTTCATTATCTATTTTAAAATTTTTTCTATTTTTTATTTTTTCACAATTTATATTTTCTTTTTCAAAAAATATTTTATATTGTTTTAAAATTTCTAGCTCTTTAAAACTATCTTTTACATTATTTTTTTTACTTTCACATAAAAAATCATATTCTATATTAGCAAAATCTATTTTCTCTTCAGATAAAATAATATATTGATTTTCATCTATATTTATAACTATATCAGAGAAATTATTTACATTATAATTTGTTTCTATATAATAATAATTAAGTACTTTTATACTTTTATTTAATTTAATAAGTATTTTTTCTATTTCACTATATTTTTTTCTTTCTAAAAAAATTAAAAAATCCTTTATAACATCCTCTTTTTTATTTTGATTCTCTTTTTCTATTTCATCAAAAATTTCTTGTATATTTTCTATTAATTCTTTTTCATCAATAGGTTTTAATAAATAATTTTTTACTCCATATTTTATACTTTGTCTTGCATATTCAAACTCATTAAATCCACTTAATATAATTGTTTTTATATTTTTATTTAATTCATTTATCTCTTTAAGTAGTTCCATACCATTCATTACAGGCATATTAATATCAGATATAATAATATCTATTTTTTCTTCACTTATTACATCTAATGCTTCTTTACCATTTTTAGCTAGCTTAACATCTATATTATTAAAATTGTTTTCTAATATTGTAGCAATCCCTAATCTAATAAATTTTTCATCATCTACAACTAAAATTTTCTTCATAAAATATCACATCTCTTTTATTTTTATTAATATCCTAGTAAATTTATCTTTTTCACTTTTTATTTCAAATATAATTTTTGATTTAAAATAAAGTTTTAATCTCTCTTTTATATTTTCAAGACCTATACCACTACCTTTTGTTGACTTTCCTATCCCTACACCATTATCTAAAATATCAAATATCAAATTCTCATTTTTTCTTGATATTTTTATTTGAATAAATCCTTTTTCATTTTTAGGTATTATTCCATGTAAAATAGAATTTTCTATAATTGGTTGTAATATCATTTTAGGTATTTCTTTTTCTTTT
Organism: Fusobacteriales bacterium; assembly: GCA_020063625.1. Classification (GTDB taxonomy): domain Bacteria; phylum Fusobacteriota; class Fusobacteriia; order Fusobacteriales; family Fusobacteriaceae; genus Hypnocyclicus. Next base: position 82,578 of record JAICDD010000004.1, on the reverse strand, counting down.
AATTCTTCTTGAATATAGTATCTAAATTCTATCTCTTCATCAGTTCTTATTGAAAAAAGTTCTATATATCTTTTAATATAATCTATTTCATCTACTATCCTTACTTCTGTTTTATTTATATTCATACTATATCTTAATATTCTACCAAGATTAGTTATGGCTTCTGATACTTTATAATCTTTATTTATATATGCTATCATTTTTATACTTTCAAGTGTATTTTGTAAAAAATGGCTATTTATTTGAGATTGTAGTGCTTTTATCTCAAATTCTCTAGCTTTTCTTTCTCTCATTATATTATCCTCAATTAATTTTTTTATTCTTTTTGTCATAGAATTTATTTGCATTGTTAACACGTAAAAATCATCAACTTTATTATTTAATGGAATTTCTGTATCTAAATTTCCATTTTTTATCTCTTTTATTCCCTCTATTATATATTCAAGTTGCTCAAATATTCTGATTGATACAAAATAAGATATATAATATATAATAATAAGACTAATTATTGCTATAAAAATAAGATATCCACCATATACCATCATATCTTGATTTATATTATTTTTTTCTATGTAATTTATAAAATACATATCTAAAAATGGTATATATTTATAATATATAATTGATTTCTTATTTTCTAATAAAGAAATTAGCTTTTTATCTGTAAACTCGCGTTCATTAAACTTCTCAAAATTAATATTACCCTTTTTTAGATCAAATGTATAGTCTTTTTTTAAAAAATAATACTCTCCACTATCTTGACCTATTATTTTATCTAAATCTATTTTAAGCTCTAAATAAACACTTTTAGGATAAAAATAAATTTTCTTTATTGAATAAATATAATTTTTATTATTCTCTCTAATTATTGTAATATTATCTTTTAATAAAGTTTTATCTGGTAAATAATTTTTTATTATTGGTTGTATTTCTAATAATTTTTTATTATCTACATATATTTTAAATTCTGATATTTCTTTTGAAATAGAAAGAATTTTTTCATAATTATTAATTACTTTTTTTATTTCTAAATATTCTAACGGTTTTTTTTCTTTTTCAGAAGTTAAAAATTCTAATAATTCAAAATCTCCTCTAAGAATAGTTCCTATTCTTTCTAATTTAAAAAAATTTTCATTTAAATTATTTGCTATTTGTTCTGTTCTATAAAATCTATCCTTTTTTATCTTTATCTCTTGCGTCTCATTTAATGTATAAAAAATATATATAGCAATAATTATTACTGGAATAAAAATTATTGCTATATATGCAAAAGATAGTTTTTTAAAGATTTCACTTTTAATTTTTTTCATAATAAAGCACCTCTTCTTAGTCTTTTATACTATTATACCTCAATTTACTAAGAAGAGGTACTAAAAATTTAATTTATTATTTTAATCCTAATTTTGCTTTATTTTCTTGCATTTTTTTAGTTCTATATGCTTCTAATTTTTCAAATCCAACTTTATTTCTATAATCAATAAAGTCTTGTAATATATCATCAAACTCTTTTTCTGATTCAGCTGTTATTAATTTACCAATAGTAGCTGATCTTTTTAATGCAATTTTATCAGCAATTATTCCTTCTGGAGTATTTTTCTTAGGTTCTATCATTTCCATTTGGAATCTAGGATATACTTTTCCATATGTCCATTCAATTGGTTGTTTGTTAGGTCCTGCAGGTGGTAATCCCCATTTTTCTTGTTGCATAGCAACATCCATAAACATCCAATGCATATCATCTGCACCATGAATTTGGTCAAATGCTTTTCTGTTTTCTTCTCTAAGTTTTTTAACTTCTGGTAATAATTGAGGTTTACCATCAATCATATCCCAAGTTTTTCCTTGTTTTCCTAAATAAACAGTTCTTTGTCCTTCTTCACTTATCATATATGTAAAGAATCTAATTGCTTTTGCTGGATCTTTACAATTTTTAGATATTAAAGTAACTGTCCATCCACTTATTCCTGGTCCTGCTAATTGATGCTCATCACCTTTAGAGTTTTTAGGCCCATCTACAGCTATATATACAGAATTTGGATCTTCTTTATATCTTACTGTTAAAGGTCTAAGTGCATCTATATGAGGATATAACATTGAGAAATATCTTCCTTGAGACATTTTTTCTTCAATTTGTGATCTTTTATCAACGAATACATCTGTAGCAATTAATCCTTCTTCATAAGCTTGTCTAAATGTTTTTAACCATTTTATATAATCAGGATCTGTATATCTATCATATACTTTTCCATCTTTTTCTAATGGTACTGCTAAAAAGTTTTGTAAATAATCACCTAAACTATTTTCAACACCTTCTTGGAATCCAATAGGGATAACAGGTTGTCCATTTACTGTAGGGAATTTTTCTTTTACAGCTCTTAAAGCTTTTAAGAATCCTTCAGGTGTGCTCATATCAGGACTTCCTATTGCTTCATACATATCTTTTCTTACTAAGAAAGTTTGGTTTGAGCTAATTTTTGTAGCTGTTTTGTAATCTTCTAATGTATAAGAAGCATTTGGATAACCATAAGTATGTCCATCTTCTTGTTTAAACCAATTTAATTTATCTTTACTTGCTACTTTAAAGAAATATGGATCATATTTTTTTGCAAGTTCATCAAGTGCATATACTTGCCCACCTTTTATCATTAAATCAATAATAGAATCTCTAGCATCTAAAGTGATTAAATCAGGTAAAGTACCAGAAGCTATCATTGTATTTAATTTTTCTGTACCATTACCAGCAGGAACTATATAATTTACAGATACTCCTGTTTTTTCAGTAATTTCTTTAGTTACATAGTCTTCTCCCCATTTTCCACCAAACCATGAATAGTTAATATACCAGTCATATGTTACTTGTGAATCATCTTGTTGCCATCCTGGTTTATTAGGATCGATTTGTACCATTTCTTTTTTTTCATCACTTTTCTTATTAAAGAAAAGTCCTGCATTTACATTTGCTGCCATAACTGAAAACATAAGTGCTAATGTTAGAAATAATTTTCTTTTTTTCATTTTTACCTCCTATTTTTTTGTTTTATGAAAAAATTTAATAATTTATTCTTTTACAGCTCCAAGCAACATCCCTTTTACAAAATATTTTTGTAAGAATGGATATACACATACTATAGGGAATGTAGTTAGAACCATTGTTGCTAATTTTATAGATTCGGATGTAGTTTTTGCTACATTTGTAAGTGTTGCTGGCATAGCATCCATCATTTGATTTGATGAACTTTGTGCTATTACTTTATATAAGAATGTTTGTATTGGTTGTAAATCTGGATTATTAATATATATCACCCCTGTAAAGAAATCATTCCAGTGATATACTCCATTAAATAATGCTATTGTAGCAACTACTGGCATAGATAAGGGAAGTACAATTTTTATAAATATTTGAAAATCATTTGCTCCATCTATATATGCTGATTCTTCCAAACTTTGTGGTAATTCTCTGAAAAATGATTGAAATATAATCAAATCAAAGAAACTAAATAAAGTAGGAATAATATATACTAAGAAATTATCTAAAAGTCCTAGTTTTTTGATTAATAAGAAAGTAGGAATTAATCCGCCATTAAAAAACATTGTAATTATTCCAATTGTTAAATAAAGTTTTCTCCCAGTTAATTCTCTTTTAGAAAGTCCATAAGCAACCATAGCTGTAAAAAATACATGTGTAATTACACCTATAACTGTTCTTGAAATAGTTATTCCAAAAGCTTTAAATATACCTGGTGTTTTAACTACTGTAATATAACTTTCTATACTAAATTTTCTTGGCCACCAATATATTCCTCCAAGCATTGTATCACTTGCATCATTAAATGAAAGGACTAGCGTATACCATACTGGATAAATTATTATAAAACAAAACAGTACCATTATTATTGTATTTATTAAATCAAATGTTTTTTCACCTTTTGATCTCATACTCATCTTCTTCCTCCTTATCTAAAATAGCGCTCTACCATTTATTTTTTTACTTGTATAATTTGCAGATACTAGTAAAATAAATGCTATTACAGACTTAAATAATCCAACTGCTGTTGCATATGAAAATCTAAGTGATTGAAGCCCCATTTTATATACAAAAGTATCAATAACTTCACTTGCTTCTAAGTTTAATGGATTTTGTAATACTAGCATTTGTTCAAAGTTTGTATTTAAAATTCCACTTACTGCAAGTATAAATAATATTGTTATTGTTCCTTTTATAGAAGGAAGTGTAATATGCCAAATTTGAGCTAATTTCCCAGCTCCATCAATTTTTGCAGCTTCATAAAGTGTAGGATTTATTCCTGCTATTGCTGCTAGATAAATAATTGCATTCCAACCAAGTTCTTTCCAAATATCTGATATAATTGATATTCCCCAAAAATATTTTGGATGAGCTAAAAATACTATTGGTTCTTGAATTAATCCTGCCCCTATTAATACTTTATTCATAAGACCTGTTTGAGATAACCAATTTATCATTATCCCTCCAAGTACAACCCATGAGAAAAAGTGAGGAAGATATGAGATTGTTTGTACATATTTTTTTAATCTCGTATTATATAATTCATTAAGCATAATAGCAAATGCTATTGGTAATGGGAATCCAATAATTAATTTTAAAACACTAATTCCCAGAGTGTTTTTCATTACAACAAAGAAATTATCATCCATAAAAAATTCTCTAAAATTTTCTAGCCCTACCCAAGGTGCACTATTAAAAGTATCAATGATGGTATAATTTTTAAATGCAATAATTATTCCATACATTGGGATGTAATTAAATATAATCATCCAAATAATTCCAGGTATAACCATTAAATGTAAATATTTTTGCTTTTTTAGTAGCATCCATGTTCTGCTCATTTTTTCTTTAAATGACCCTGTTTTTTCCAAACCTCTCACCTCTTTTTGTTTATCTTGTTCTATTTAATTATTTTCTATACAATTATAGTACTCTTTATTTATAAAAATAAAAAGATAGAGGTTTTACGATTTGGTATCTATTTTTTGGATTTTTGATTTTTGTTTTATTACACAAAGTGCACAGAGAAAATCTTGAGAACCACTAAGGATTTTTTTGAAACCACGGGATTCACACTAGATTTTTTTGCCACAAATTACACGAATAAATGCGGATTTTTTGTTACACAAAGTACACGAAGAAAAGCACTAAGGACCACTAAGTTTTTTTATCCTGTGTTTATCTGTGGCAATCCTGTGGTTCCAAGTCTTTTCCTTGTGGTTCTATTTTTTCTCTTTGTAGTACTTTGTACCCTCTTTTCTTTGTGCTAAATCCAATTAATTTTTTTTGCCTTTGGCAACTTACTTTTTTAAAGACAAAAAAGTAAGCAAAAAGTCTTCGCGCTGGTTTCTACGGCTATTGATTTTCTATAACTCATTCGCTAAAAGTCGCAAACTCACTATAAAATTTACTTCGTAAATTTATATAGCTCAAACATGCTCCTTTTTTAACTTCCGTGGCTAAATTTTAATTCTTCTCACTACTCACTACTTACTATTTTTTTATCCTGTGTTTATCTGTGGCAATCCTGTGGTTCCAAGTCTTTTCCTTTGTGGTTCTGTTTTTTACCTTTGTGTTCTTCGTGTAATTTTTTTCTGTTTAAATCTGCGTTTTTCCGTGGCTAATTTTAATTCAATTATATATTTTTATTTATATGTTGTTACTTTTACATAATCTATTTCCATAGTTTGCGGAAAACTTGTTATATTATCATCAGGCTCTCCTGGCCAATTACCACCTACTGCTACATTTAATAATATAAAGAAATCATGGTCAAATACCCAATTTGATACATCATTAGTAGTTTCTGTATGATAAAGTGTATTATCTACATACCATTTTATTGATGTTATATCCCATACTATTTTAAATATATGAAAATCATCACTAAAATCTCCACTAGATAAAGTATAACTAGCACTTTTTCCCCCAGCTCCATAATACCCTGGACCATGAATAGTTCCATGTATTTTATTAGGTTCTTGACCTAAAAGTTCCATAATATCTATCTCACCACAATTTGGCCACCCTACTGTATCTATATCTATATCTTCTCCAAGCATCCAAATAGCTGGCCATATTCCTTGACCTTTTGGTAATTTAGCTCTTACTTCTACCGTTCCATATGTAAAACTAAATTTACCCTGTGTTTTTAATCTACTCGAAGTATAATCATACCCATTTTTTGATTCTTTTTTAGCAGTAATTATTAATTTACCATCTCTCACTTCACTATTTTCTGCTGTATAGTACTGAAGTTCATTATTTCCCCATCCATTAACTCCATTTCCTATCTCAAATGTCCAATTATTCCTATCTACTTCCGTACCATCAAAATTATCTATCCACACCACTTCTTCTTTATCACTATTATCTACTATATTTATCACACCATTTGTTTTATTAAATTCTCTATTACACCCTATAAATAAGATTAAGATTACAAAGATTAAATATCTTTTCATTAAAAAACTCCTTAAGTATTATTTTGAGAATAGCCTGCTAATAAATATTAACAGGCTATTTTTTAGAGGAGATGTTAAAACTGTTATTACTTTTATATAAAAGTGTTCCCTTTATATATTTTTTTATAAATTATTTGAAATAAATATTATCAAAATAAATTATTCCTGTACTACCATTTGCTTCAAATTTTAATTGTCTAATAGTTGTTAAGTCGATTTCAGAAACTTGTGATAAATCTATTTCTAAATCATGCCATTGTCCATCAGCCGTTAAATCACCTGAAGAAACTTTTCCTTCACCACTCTCCCATATAGGATAAAAGTCAAAGTTTGTTACTTGATTCGTATAATAACTAAAATGTATTGTTGTTGTTCCTGTTATATTTTGTCTATTACTATTAAAGTCTACTCCTTGATAATTAATTAAATTTAATTTTTTTACTATTCCATTTCCTGTATCATAATCTTCTAAACTTGAATCTTGTCCCCAATATGGATTCCAATCTACCCCTGTTATATCTGGATATGTATTACTACTATTATATAAAGAAATTACATTTGTATCAGTTGGTATTTGAGCTCCTGCTGATGGTGGTATAACAACACTAATAGACTTTGTATCAACTTTTCCATCAACTGATAAAGTTATTACAGCTTCTCCTCTTTTAATCCCTTTTACCACACCTTTATTTGATACTGTTGCTACTGTTGGATCAGAGCTTTTCCATACAACACTATCATAACTTACTCCTGTAGGCTCAACTACTGCTGATAAATTAATTGTCTCCCCTACTTTTACTAAAGAATCTCCATTTATTGTTACTCCTTCTATTTTTGTAGTTTCAGGTTTTAAACAAGCTGTAAACATAGATAGTACTAATATTATTAATAACGCTCTTAATTTTTTCACTAAAAAAACCTCCTTCAAATTTTATATTTTTAATACAAAGGCTAAAAACCTTTGTAGTTTTTTTATTAAAATGATACTGTAACACTAGCTTTTAATTCATGTGTAATATATCCTGGATAATCATCAGCTATATCCCACATCCAACTATCCCAATCTGAACCAGTATGTGAAAAACTTTCTACTCCATCATACCAAACATGACTTGCTTCTTTTTTATAAACAGAGTTTTCTAATTCCTCTTTTGTAGCTTCTCTTTTTAATTTATAGTTATCATATTTATACATTACATCAAATGTTACATCATTTACTACATATCTAACTCCTGTTTTTACTAGATGTTGTCTTCCATAAGCTCCTTGAAATTGGTCATTATCTTCTGTAGCATATCCAAAGTTATAACTTCCATATAAAGTAGTTTTATCATTTAATTTATAATCTGAAGAAGTTCCCACTTTTATTCTTTGTTCACCTGAAAAAAGTTGAGATAATACTTTGTCTTCACCAGTGTAGTAATTTAAATCAGCTGTTACATTTGTATTTAATTTACCATTTTCAATTAATGTATATTTACCATTTACGTTATAATCATTATAAAGTATATCAGTTTCAATTACTCCACCTTTTGGTGCATCAGCTCCACTATTTGTTTTAGCTAATCTTCTATAACTTCCAGCTACTGCCCATTTTTCTTCATTTATTTCTACTTTTCCTAATAATTGAGTTTCATTTGTATCTTCATTATCATTAAAAGCTGATCTAGTTTTATCATAGTTTGTATATTCAGCTGTTGTTTTTATTATTATATCAAATGGTAATGTATAAACAATTTTTCCACTATATCCTTTGTCATAACCTGTACCATCTTCATATGCAAAACTTTTATTTCCTAGCCATGAATCATGTCTTTGAGAATTTCCAAGTACAGCAGTATAATCTTCTCCTACATTTTTGTATCCTACAGTTAATTCTAAATCATCAAAAGGAGTAATGATTACTGATGCATCAACTACAGTATTATCTTTTTTAGCATCTGTCCCACTTAAATCATAACTATCTGTAATCCATGGTATAACTTGCCCTGTTGTGTTCATTATAGAAGTTACATCACTACCATAATTAGCTGCTATATATTCTCCTTTTACAGTCACTAAATCAATTGGCGCAAACTCTGCATTTATTGCATATCTTAAAGTATCTAATTTTTTACCAAAATTATCTCCTTCTACTTCACTACTTTTATCATGTACATTTACTGCTAATATTCCTATATTTCCAAATCCGAAATCTTTTTTTACATCTATTCCGTATACCATTTTAGTATTTGCTACATCACCTTGAATTAAATTAGAAGCTGTATTTGTCGTTACATCAGTACTACTTATATCTTTTGCTGCTTCATTTGCTTGATACATAAATGCTTTTGCTGTAAATCCATATACATCATCATTTTCAAAAAGTACCCCTTCACCATAAGGTATTGGTTCTCCCCAGTTATCTTCTAATTGCATAGCAAGAACTCTTTTATTAAAATCAAAATTAAAATTATTTGTTAAAGTAAATTTCCCTATATCAGTATTTGTTGTTAATGTAATATCTTTTAATATTAATGGTGAATTGTCTCTAACAGTTGCAAATTCTTGTCCATAAGTTATTCCAGAACCATTCGCTTGACCTATTAATTCATCAATTATAGTTTCAAATCCTAAATTTACATTTGTATTTTCATTAAGTTTAATATTACTATTTAAGTTTAATATAGCTTGAAATTTCTCTCTGTTATCATTCCAGTTATCATTTGTTGATTGTTTCCAATCTCCTGTACCAAAAATATTTCCATTTCCATTCATTGAATACCATTGGTTTCCATTGATTTCTCTAAATTCATCAAAGAAAAATTGTAATGACCCATTCATATCAATCTGTGCTGCTGCTGCAGTTATTGAAAATAATGCAAATGCTAAAGCTACATGTTTTTTCATAATTCCTCCTTATTTTTTATAATTTAATTTTATTTTTTTAGTTAATAATTTTAGTTAATAATATAATTTTTATTTTTTATTTTAATTAAAATAATTATTTTTTTAATATTTTGTCAGCACGAAGACACAAAGAACTCTAAGTTACACAAAGAGCATAGAGAAAAATCACTAAGGACCACTAAGAAGTTTTGAAAAATTACTTTGAAACCACAAGATACACACGAGATAGTACACAGGATTTTATCTTAAGTTCATCAGTGTTTATCACGTGATCCCAAGTCTTTTCTCTTTGTGGTTCTTATTTTTCTATCTTTGTGGTACTTCGTGTCCTCTTTTCTTTGTGCTAAATTTAATCAGTGATAATCCGCGTTTTTCCGTGGCTAAATTTTAATTATTCTCACTTCTTACTCTTTTACAACTTCAAATTTAACATTATCTATTTCTACACTATGTGGTCTATTTTTTGTTTCTCCTACTTTTCCTAGTAAGAATTTTAGTCCTACTTCTTCTGATTTATCTGCTACAAATTCTATAGTATAAGTTTTTGGTTTTTTCTCTGCTTTTACTAATGCTTGACCTTTTCTTTGATATGTAGCATTTTCAATACTTACTCTTACATCTCTTGTTCTACTACTTGAAATATCAAAACTTACTCTATATTTGATACCTTTTTCAATATTTACATTTTGAGATAAAATATTACTCCACTCTTCAGCTCCAATATCTTTTACTTTTATTTGAGCAGTTCCACTTCTTACTACAAATGTTGATTCTCCACCAAATCCATAATCTTTACCAAAGAATAATGTCCAGTTTTTCTTTGTAGAACCTTTAGAAAAATTATCATCTATTAATACAGTTTGAATTTTTGAATAATCAGGTTGCTCTGTCATTTTGATATTATCTAATGTTAATTTGTCTTTATCTCCTAAAAATTCAAATACTAAAGTTGTTCTTAAATCTGTACTATTTTTATTAGTAAAATTAATTTTATATTCTTTTTCTTCATTTGATAATTTTACTTCTTTTTCAAAATACTTTTTATTTCCGTTTTTATCTTGTAAAATTATTTTTACACTATTTCCATTTTCTGATTTTGCTTTAAATTTAATGTTATATATCGCATCTTGTTTTAATTGTATATTTTCTTGTATTAATTTTGGATTATCGCCATTATTTATTATATTTAATACTCTTTCTATAACTTTTGCACTACTATTATCTGCTTTAAAATCCCAAAACAGCATTCTTTTTTGATCACCTTGGTCAAATGAACCATTATAAACTAAATTTCCATTTACTAAAGGTGCTTTACTCATAGCTAATAATTCTTTTACAGGGTCTTCTATCATTTCTAATTTTACATTTCCAAGCCATACATTAAGTTTTGAAAGACCTAAATGAAATTCAACTTTCCCATTTGGATCACTATCTTGTATCATTTGAAACATTGTTGTATATCTATTTACCTCTTTTGTTATATTAAAAGTGTTTGTGTGATAAGCAGCCCATCCTCTACTTTCTCCACCACCAATTTTTATTCCTATTTCTCTATTGTTTTCAGCTTTTGCATCAAAACTTAATTTATAATATCTTCCTTTCATTATTGGTGCTTCTTGAATCACTTGTATTGAATATGATTGATTTCCTTGATTTTCTATATTTGCTTTTAAAAATTTTTCCCCATTTATAGTTTCATATGTATAACTACCTGCTCCACCAAAATGAGTAAGTAATTGCCAATTTTCTCCATCATTAGCAAAATCTCCATTATATATAAAATTTCCATTTATTGGTTGTTTTATATCTTCAGGTAAATCTTCTAGAGCAATTTTAGGTTTTGATATGTTTTCATCATATCCACCTTCTAATTCATAAACTCTAATGTAATCCACTTCTAAAGTTTCAGGAAATTTTGTGCTTCCATCTGGATCTCCATCAAACCATCCACCAACAGCTAAATTCATAATTAAATAAAAAGGTTGATCAAATGGTGCTGGATATGTATACTCAACAGCTTCATTTTTATTTTTTGAGTACCAATTATTTTGTACTTGGTAAAGCTCTCCATCTACATACCATCTAATTTCTCCAGGTAACCATTCTAAAGCATATTCATGCCACTGAGTAGCATCTCCATTTTTAAAATGATAATCTTTTCCTGTATGTACATTTGCTGGCCAAGTTCCACCATAGTGAAGTGTTCCAGCGATTTTACTTGTATCACTTCCCCACCCTTCTATAATGTCTATTTCTCCAGATGCCGCCCATCCACCATATACATCTTCTTCTGGTAGCATCCATATTGCTGGCCACAATCCTTTTCCTTTTGGAAGTTTTGCTCTAAATTCTACTCTTCCATATTTTTGACTAAATTTACCTTGAGTTACTATTTTTCCAGATGTATAATTAAAAGTTTGTTTCCCGCCTGCTGCTTCTCCTTGAAAAGAATCATTTTTTGCTGTTATTATCAATTTCCCATCTTTTACTTTTACATTTTCTTCGCTATCTGTATAATACTCTTTTTCATTATTTCCCCATCCAGCTACCCAAGTACCGTTAGCCCAAAATCCATTCCCAATAATATAATCCCATTTTGAACTATCTAATTTATTTCCGTCAAATTCATCTTTCCATGTTAAATTCCATTTTTCATTTGCAAATAATTGTGTTGATAATAACACTAAAAACACTAACCACGTGCTTTTCTTTCTCATTCTTCCACTCTCCTTTTGTTTTATTTTGATACTTTTTTTTTATTTACAATACAATTAAACCACTTTATGATACAAAAAATAAGACCTGTATTTTTGGATTTGGTTTCCATTTTTTTGATTGTGATATAAAAACTAAAAATAGTGAGAAGTGAGAAGAATTTAAAAAGCGCATTTTCGGAAGATATTAGATTTACTTGATAAAGGCGTTACACGAAGAACACAAAGATAAAAAAAGAGAACCACAAAGATAGAAAAAACTGGAACCACAGGATTTTCACAGATAAACACAGGATTTAAATAAAATTAGCCACGGAAAAAGACGGATTTGAACGGATAAATACTAGGATTAAATAAAAAATGTGAATTTTCAGAAGATATTAGATTTTCTTGATAAAGGCGTTACACAAAGAACACAAAGACAGAAAATAGAGAACCACAAAGGAAAAGAGCTGGAACCACGAGATTTCTACAGATAAACACAAGATATAAAATAATAATAATTGATAATGGAAAATTAGTAAGAAATGAGAAGAATAAAAAGCGCATGCGAATGAGTTATAGAAAATCAATATCCGTAGAAACCAGCGCAAAGATTTTTTGCTTACTTTTTTATCTTTAAAAAAGTAAGTCGCCAAAGGCGAAATAAAAAACTCACACAAAAAACACGAAGATAGAAAAATCAGAACCACAAAGAGAAAAAAATAGTAAGAAGTGAGTAGTAAGAAGACTTAAAAAGCGCATTTTCGAAGGATATTAGATTTTCTTAACGAGGTGAGCGTTAAAAACCGAGAGCTGTTTGAACTATGAAATTTACAAAGTAAATTTTATAGTGAGTTTTCGAGGTTTAGCGAATGAGTTATAGAAAATCAATATCCATAGAAACTAGCGCAAAGATTTTTTGCTTACTTTTTTATCTTTAAAAAAGTAAGTCGCCAAAGGCGAAATAATAAAAATTACACAAAGAACACAAAGGTAAAAAACAGAACCACAAAGGAAAAGACTTGGAACCACATGATACACACCAATAAATACAAAATTAAATAAAGTTTGCCACGGAAAAACACGGATTTATTTAGCACAAAGAGAAATCCTTAGTGGTCCTTAGTGATTTTTCTCCGTGCCCTTTGTGTAACAAAAAAATTCGAGTTATTCGTGTAATATCCAGTGTTAATCCTGTGGTTTCGTATATAAAACTCTGCGTATCTCAGTTTTCTCTGAGACTCTGTGTTGAAATATGCCACGTGGTTTCAAAAAAATAACTTCATTCACATAACTAAAAATAGCTTTTGACTTTTTTTTATTTTTCTTGTATCATGAGTTTATTAATAAAAATAAGGTGATAATATGACAAATGACGAGTTAAAAAAAGCTTTTGATGAAAATACTAAAAAAATAATAAAAAATATAGATAAAAATAATACTGATTATAGACAAGCTATTCATAAATTATGTTCTATTTCTATGTGTTTTGATGATGATACTATTATTGATTTATCTATTGAAATTGCTGAAAATAGAGATAATAAAAAATTAGTTAAAGAAAAATTAAATGATTTAACTACTTATATAGAAACTCATTATAAAAATTCTTAATAAAGGAGTAATCAATGAATATTTTAATTGTTGACGATTGCATTGAATTAGCAAATAAAATAAAAGACACTTTAGATAAGTCATATACAATATATATTGAACATACTCCTAATAAAGTCTTAGATATTGTTAGTTCAAATGAAATAGATCTTGTTATAATGGATATAGATTTAGGTCATTCAAAAAATGGATTTGATTTAATTAAAGAGATTCGAAATGATTCTAAAACATATGGTATTCCATATATTTTTGCATTAACAGCTAAAAAACAAGATTTTTATGAAGAAATGGGGTATAATTTAGGTGTTGATGATTATTTAAAAAAACCATTTAGATTAAAAATTTTAAATGAAAAAGTTAAAATTTTAGCAAAACGAATTAAAAAACCTATTCAAAACTTACAATATGGAAATCTAATTTTAAAACCAGAGACTAATGAAATTTTATTTCAAAATAAAGAATTATTTTTAAATGACCCATATTTTTCACTTTTAGAATTTTTAATATTAAATGAAAATATAAATCTTTCTAGAGAAAAAATTTTTGAAAACATATGGCCTGATGAGATTCCAGATAATTATAGAAGAGTTGATGTTACAATAAAAAGGCTAAAAGATAAAGTTCCATATATAAAGGATAAAATAAAAACTATATATGGTTTTGGATATAAACTTATAAAAATTTAATCAAAAAAATACTTATGCTCCTGAAGATTTTTATCTTCAGGAGCACTATACATTAATAGATTAACCCCTTTGTTACTCTTAGTATATATCAAGAATATTACTAACTTGTTACTACTTTTATTTTTTATATTCTTTTAAAAATTTTTACCAAAAAAATACTTATGCTTCTGAAGATTTTATCTTCAGAAGCACTATATATTAATAGATTAACCCCTTTGTTACTCTTAGTATATATTAAAAATATTACTAACTTGTTACAGTATTTATTTTTTTAATAATTTTTTATAAAATTATTATTCTTGAAATAAAATTACATATGTTATATAATAATTTAAAATATTTTAAAAAGGAGAGGATTCGCTTTGGGAATTTTTTCAAGTAAAAAAAAATACGCAACTATTAAAAGTGAAACAGATGGTAAGACTATAAAACCACTTTCTACTACTAATCTTTGGGTTAAATGTGACTCATGTGGTGAAATTTTATATAGAAAAGATATTGATAATAACTATAAAAAATGTCCAAAATGTGATTTTTACTTTAATATGAGTGCAAAAGAAAGAATTGCTCTATTAATTGATGAAGATACATTTCAAGAATATGATGACAACATAGTATCTGAAAATCCACTTGATTTTCCTGGATATGAAGAAAAAAAAGAAAAAGCTACTAAAAAAAGTGGTATTAATGATGCTATTATTTCTGGAATTGGAAAATTAAATGGTCTTGAAATAAGTATAGCTGCAATGGATTTTAATTACATGGGTGGAAGTATGGGTAGTGTTGTAGGTGAAAAAATTACTCGTGCTATTGAAAGAGCTATTGAATTAAAACTTCCTGTTGTAATTGTAGCTACTTCTGGTGGAGCTAGGATGCAAGAAGGAATTTTTTCACTTATGCAAATGGCAAAAACTTCTGCAGCACTTGAAAAACTTAGAGAAAATAAACTTCCGTTTATATCAATACCTGTAAATCCTACTACTGGTGGAGTTACTGCTTCATTTGCTATGCTTGGAGATGTCATAATATCAGAACCAAAAGCTTTAATTGGTTTTGCAGGTCCAAGAGTTATTGAACAAACTATAAAACAAAAATTACCAGAAGGTTTTCAAACTAGTGAATTTTTATTAGAACATGGTATGGTTGATATAATTGCTAAACGTGAAGAATTAAAAGATACAGTGTATAAAGTATTAAGTATACTTGTTTAATTAAAATAAAAAATTAGTTGCGAAGTACACAAAGGAAAAAGGTGGGAACCATAGGCACAGCTTTCGGTATTTTTCTATGAAAAACACCTTAGATACACACAGATGTACACAAGATAAGAAAAAGTTAATAATTGAAATTTAGCCACGGAAAAACGCGGATTTGAACAGAGAAAAATTACACGAAGAACACAAAGGTAAAAAAACAGCACCACAAAGAGAAATTCTTAGTGGTCCTTAGTGTTTTTCTCCGTGCACTTTGTGTAACAAAAAATTCAAATCATTTGTGTAATTTGTGACCAAGACATCTCGTGTAATATCCAGTGTGAATCCTGTGGTTTCAAAATAATTTAATCTTATAGTTCTTTGTGTCTTAGTGCTAAAATTTTAAAATTCGCAACTAAAGATTCTATATAATGTAATCTGAAATTTAAAAATTATCGGAGGATAAAAATGGATTTTGAAAAAGATATTAAAGATTTAGAAGTAAAAATAGAAGAACTTCGTCAATTTTCTGAAGAAAAGGGAATTGATTTAAAAGAACAAATTGATAAATTAGAAGAATTAAAAGCAAATAAAATGAAATCTCTTTATGAGGAAATAACTCCATGGCAAAAAACTCAAATTGCAAGACATCAAGAAAGACCTTATACTTTAGATTATATCAATTTAATTGTAGAAGATTTTGTAGAATTACACGGAGATAGATTATTTAAAGATGATAAGTCTATTATTGGTGGATTAGGAAAAATCGGAGATGAAAAAGTAGTAATAATTGGTCATGAAAAAGGAAGAACTTTAGAAGAAAAAATCTTTAGAAATTTTGGTTCACCAAATCCTGAAGGATATAGAAAAGCACTTAGACTTATGAAATTAGCTGAAAGATTTAATCTTCCTGTTGTTACTTTTATAGATACTGCTGGAGCATATCCTGGACTTGAAGCAGAAGAAAGAGGTCAAGGTGAAGCAATAGCTAGAAATCTTATGGAGATGGCAGGGCTTAATATTCCTACAATTTCTATTGTTATAGGTGAAGGTGGAAGTGGTGGAGCATTAGGTATAGGAGTTACTGACAAAATTTTTATGTTAGAAAATAGTTATTATTCTGTTATTTCTCCTGAAGGATGCGCTTCTATCCTATTTAGAGATGCTTCTAAAGCATGTGATGCTGCCAAATATTTAAAACTTGATGCAAAGCATTTATTAGAATTCGGAATAATTGATGATGTTATTTCAGAACCTCTTGGTGGTGCTCATAGAGACCCTAAATATACAGCTCACAATATCAAAGAAAAAATTATTTCTACTTTATCTGAATTAAAATCTTTTGAATTATCTACTTTAAAAGAAAATAGATATAACAAATTAAAAAACATAGGAAAATACAAATTAATTTAAATATTTATTTGGGAGACCGAAAAGATTACTTATATTGAATAAATTAAAAACAAGTTCTTAATTATAGAGAACTTGTTTAATTAATTTATTTTTATAATTACTTTTAGGTCCCCTCTTTTTGTTAAGTGAAATTTTATTTTTGTTTTATTTGTAAATTTATTCTTAAATCGTACAGTTTTGTTAGTTAACTTTTAAAAAAAACATTGTAAAATGTTGTTTTTTGGTATATAATGAAACGGAATGTGTATAATTTAAGTTAAAAGTCTATCAATATTTATAGTCTTGGGAAAGGAGAATGGTTTAGTTGAAAAACATAGCTATATTAACTAGTGGTGGAGATGCCCCTGGTATGAATACTGCTATTAGAGCAGTTGCTAAATACGCAATGTCTAAAGGTATTACTGTTTATGGAATCAAAAGAGGATATGCAGGAATGCTTAAAGATGAAATTTTTGAACTTACTCCAAAAGATTTAGGTGGAATCATTGACAGAGGAGGAACTTTCCTTTTAACTGCAAGATTACCTGAATTTAAAAATCCAGAAGTAAGAGCAGAAGCTGTAAAAAACTTAAAGAAAAGAGAAATTGAAGGATTAGTAGTTATTGGTGGAGATGGTTCTTTCCATGGTGCTGATTTATTATACAAAGAGCATGGAATAAAAGTAATTGGAATTCCTGGTACTATTGACAATGATATTGCCGGTACTGATTATACAATTGGATTTGACACTACTTTAAATATTATTTTAGATGCAATTTCAAAAATTAGAGATACTGCTACATCTCATGAAAGAACTTACCTTATAGAAGTAATGGGAAGAGGTGCTGGTGATTTAGCACTTTATTCATGTCTTGCTGGTGGTGGAGATGGATTATTAATTCCTGAAAAAGATTTTTCTATTGATGATTTAGCTGTACAAATAAATAAAAGAAGAGAACAAGGTAAACTTCACGATATCATTTTAGTAGCTGAAGGAGTAGGTTCTGCTTTTGAAATAGCTGAAAAATTAAAAGGAAAAGTAAAAAGTGAAATGAGAGTAACTGTACTTGGTCATATTCAAAGAGGAGGAACTCCTAGTGGATTAGACAGAATTATAGCTACAAAAATGGGAGCTCATTCAGTTGAATTATTAGAACAAGGTAAAAGTGGTTTAATGGTAGGTATTGAATCAAATAAATTAGTTACTTATCCTATATCACATGCTTGGGAAGCAAAAAAAGAATTTGATATAAAAGACTATGAGTTAGCTTTAACTTTAGGTCATTAATTTTATAAAAAACAAATAGATTGAATTAATTAGGGAGGTTTTGTTAATGAAAAAAACAAAAATAGTTTGTACTATTGGACCAAAATCAGAATCAAAAGAAATGTTAACTAAATTAGTTAATGCCGGAATGAACGTAATGAGATTAAATTTCTCACATGGTGACTACGAAGAACACGGTGCTAGAATTAAAACAATTAGAGAAATAATGAAAGAAACTGGTAAATATGTAGCTATATTATTAGATACAAAAGGTCCAGAAATCAGAACTATGAAACTTGAAAATGGTGAAGATGTAATATTAGAAGCTGGACAAGAATTTACTATAACTACTGATCAATCTGTAGTTGGTAATAAAAATATAGTTGCTGTTACTTATGAAAACTTTGCAAAAGATTTAAAACCTGGAGATACTGTATTATTAGATGATGGTTTAATAGGACTTACAGTAAAAGAAACTACTGATACAGAAGTTAAATGTGTGGTAAACAACACTGGTGAATTAGGAGAGAAAAAAGGAGTTAACTTACCTGGTGTATCTGTTAACTTACCAGCACTTGCTGAAAAAGATAAATCAGATTTAAAATTTGGTTGTGAACAAGGTGTAGATTTTGTTGCAGCTTCATTTATAAGAAAAGCTTCTGACGTAAAAGAAGTAAGAGAAATATTAGATGCTAATGGTGGAGAAAACATAAAAATAATCTCTAAAATAGAAAATCAAGAAGGATTAGATAACTTTGATGAAATATTAGAATTATCAGATGGAATCATGGTAGCTAGAGGAGATTTAGGAGTAGAAATTCCTGTAGAAGAAGTTCCTTTTGCTCAAAAAATGATGATAGAAAAATGTAATGAAGCTGGTAAAATAGTAATTACAGCTACTCAAATGTTAGATTCTATGATTAGAAATCCTAGACCTACAAGAGCTGAAGCTGGAGACGTTGCTAACGCTATATTAGATGGTACAGATGCTGTAATGCTTTCTGGAGAATCTGCAAAAGGTAAATATCCTGAATTAGCTGTACAAACTATGGCAAGAATTTGTGAAAGAACAGATAAAGAATTAGAAAAATTTGGACCTTTATACTATGAAGCTGATGCTACATTAACTGAAGCTGTTGCTAAAGGTGCTGTAGAAGTTGCTGAAAATTTAGGAGCTAAAGCTATATTTGCTTTAACTGAAACAGGAACTACAGCTAGAAACTTAAGAAAATCATTCCCAACTGCAATGATTTTTGCTATAACTACAAATGAACAAACAGCTAGACAATTAATGATAACTAGAGGAGTTTATCCATTTGTTGTAGATTCTATAACTTCAGCTGAAGATTTCTACAAAAAAGGATTAGAAATAGCTAAAAAATCTGATTTATTAGCTACAGGTGATGTTTTAGTATTTACTTCTGGAGCAAACACTGAAGAAGGAACTACAAATAGCATCAAAATAGAAACTTTAGAAAAATAATTAAAAATTTTTATATATTTTAACTAAAAAGGTGGAAATTCCACCTTTTTTTTATTCAAATTTACACAAAAATGTATTATAATATATTAGGGCAATATTTTATAAAAATATATAATTTTATTTTTAACTTTTTGGACTTTTTTATTATCATTTAATATATAATTGGAGGTAGCTATGAAAAATTTGATTTTTATTTTTTTCTTAATATATAATATGATATTTGGTTATAGTAATTTTCTAGATTTTGAAAAACTTGACTTTAAATCTGGACTACTATCTAATAATATAAATTCTATAACTAGTGATTCTAACTCAATCATCTGGTTTGCCACTGATAATGGTTTATCTAGCTATGATGGTTATAATTTTAAAAATTTTCAAGTGAATATTTTCGATAAAAATTCAATTCCTGTTAATAATATCTATAGCATTGTAAATTATAATGAATTTATGATTATGCTCTGTAAAGAAAATATTATATTCTACAATATAATTGAAGATAAATTTTTTACTATTCCTATTAATATTAGACAAAGAGAGCTTTTTAATTCTAAAAAATTATTAGTAAAAAATAATAATATTTTCATTGCTACTGATAAAGGATTAAAAATATTAATTGATTTTACAAAAAATAGTCATATTATTTCAAAATTTGATGATTTACCTATTAATGATTTTATTTTTTATAATAATACCTCTTTATTATTAGCTACTGACAAAGGGTTATATATTTTAAATACTACTGACTACACGTTAAAAAAAATAGGTGATTTTAATAATATTGATAATATCTATTCTTTTAAAAATAATATTGTTTTTTATAGTGAGAATAATATATACTTTATTGATATCAATGGTAATATTAAAAATAAAATTTATTTAGATGATACACTCAATAAAATTTATATTGATTCTAATAATAAAATTTGGCTAGCAGGTAATAAAAGACTTTACTTCATAAAAGATAATTTGCTAAATTTATTTTCAAATAAAATAGTTAAAGATATATATGAAACTGAAAACAATATTCTTTGGTTTTCTGTAAAAAACGAAGGAGTTTATTATAAAAATATTGCTAATGACAATTTTGATATTACTCAAAATTATCAAAATGTTAATAAAATTTATTTAAAACAAAATAATATTTTTATAGCTACAGATAATGGGTTATTTATAAATGATGAAGAAATTATTTTTGATAAAATAATTGATTTAAAAATTACTCATGATAAAATTATTGCATATAATGAAAATAAAATTTATTTTCTTGATCCTGAAACTTTTTTAATTCTTAAAACAGAAATATTAAGAGAAAAAATAATTTCATTAGATATTTATAAAAACAGCTTATTTTTATCTACTGAAAATGATTTTTATGAAATAGATTTGACTACTAATGATTTTAAATCACTTGATAATCTTTTTCCAATAGATTCTATGTTTACAGGAAAAAGAATATATTCAAATTTTAAAATATCCAAACATTCTCTATTTATGATAGTAAAAAATGTTGGTTTTGTTGAATATGATATTTTAAAAAAACAATTTAAAATACATAATAAATTAAGAATAGACACTAAAACTTATCTTATAAAAGATATTACCTCATATTACATAAAAAATAATAATATATATTTAACCTCTTTAAGTGCTGGTTTATTAAATTTAGATTTAATAGATAATAATCTATCACTTATTTCTAAAAAAATTATTGGAAAACAGATAGATGATATTTTATTTATTAATAATAATATTTGGCTTATTAATATTACTAATTTATTAAAATATAGTATATTTAATGATGTTATATTTACTTTTACATCAGAAGATGGATTATTAAATACTAAATACAATCATCTATTTTATTATAATAACACTATATTTTTAGCAGGAGAAGATGGATATATAAAATTTAATCCTATTAATCTAATAATTAAAAATAATAAATCTAAAATAATTTTTAGAGAATTAAATTTATTAAATAGTAATAAAACTATAGATATAACATATAAAAAAGATATTACTATAACTAAAGCTGATAATAATTTTGAAATATCTTTTGCTATACTTGAATATAAAAAAAATAAAAACTATAATTATATGATAAAACTTGAAGGATATGATAAATTTTGGAAAAATATTGGAAATTATAATAAAATAAAATATACTAATCTTCCTGCTGGAAAATATAAATTAAACATAAGTTATATTGATAATAATGGTATTTTATCTAGTAAGGTTTCTACTATTAATCTAAATATAAAATATCCATTTTATTATAATAAATATTTTATTTTAATACTAATCTTAATATTCATATTTATAATTATTTATAGTATTAATTATTTTATTAAAATTAAAGAATTAAAATTAGAAAATAAACTGTCAAATTTATCTTTATTATTAAGTACTTCTCTTGATTTAGATACTGTTATACACGATTTTTTAAAAAAACTGTGTGAAACATTTGAAAATAATGAAAATATTTTAATATTAAGCATTAATAATAAATGTATCAAATTTATATATAAATATTCTACTAATAAACTTTATAGCACTGAATCTGACGAAAAAGTTAATATTGATATTTTTGATAAAAACTTATCTCTTGAAAAACTATCAAATGAAGAAAAATTATTTTATAAATCATATACAGAATATAAAGGAAGTAGAATAGACTTTTTAATTCCTGATAAATTTAAAGGAGCATTAATAGTCCCTAATGGCAATAAATATAATAAAAAAAATATAAAAAAACTAGAAAAAATATTAAAACAAGCAATAATAAGTGTTATTAATGCTACTCAATATAGAAATATATCAAAATTTGCAAATTATGATGGATTAACTAATATTTATAATAGAAGATATTTTATAGATATATTATCTCATATACTAGAACAAAGTAAACGTTATTCCCATAACTTAGCAATAGTTTTAATTGATCTTGATTATTTTAAAAAATTAAATGATACTTATGGACATGATATTGGTGATAAAGTATTAATTGAATTTTCAAAAGAGATACAAAATAATATAAGAAAATCTGATATATTTGCAAGATATGGTGGTGAAGAGTTTATTTTAGCACTTCCTGAAACAGATTTTGAAGAAGCACTTAATTTAACAACACGATTAAAAGATAATATTGAACAATTAAAAATAGATATAAATTCTACTACTAAAATATCTTTTACTGCTAGCTTTGGACTAGCTATGTATACAAATCCCGAAGAATCTTTAGAAGATATAATAAAAAAAGCTGATATTGCTCTTTATAAAGCTAAAAATAGTGGTAGAAATAATATAAAAACATATAGTGAAACATGTAAATTATAAGAGGTGAATAATGATACATTCTTTAGAAAACTTAATAGACCAATTTAATAAACTTCCTGGAATAGGTAGAAAAACTGCTACTCGTCTTGCATTTGCAATACTTGATATGGATATAAAGGAGGTTGAAAATTTTTCAAATTCAATTCTTTTAGCTAAAAAAAACATAAAAAAATGCAATATTTGTGGTAATTTTAGTGAAGATGATATATGTGATATTTGTCAAAATCAAAAAAGAGACCATAGTGTAATATGTGTTGTAGAAGATAGTAAAGATATTATCGCTATGGAAAGAGCTAAAAATTATAATGGAGTTTATCATGTATTACATGGTAAAATCTCTCCTTTAAATGGTGTAAACATTGATGATTTAAATATAAAGAAATTAATAGAGAGAGTTGCAAAAAATGATATTAAAGAAGTTATTTTAGCACTTAATCCAGACCTTGAGGGAGAAACTACTGCTATGTATCTAAATAAATTACTTAAAAATTTTGATATAACAATATCTAAAATAGCTAGTGGTATTCCTATGGGAGAAGGAAGAATTAAAATTTAATTGTAAAGGGTGATGAAAATTGAAAATAATGACAACTATTGAAAAAGTTATTTATTTAAGAAAAAAATACAAAATTAGCCAAGAAGAATTAGTTAGAGGTAAAGTAGCTAGAAGTTATTTAGCTATGGTTGAAACAGGTACAAAACCTCTAGGTAAAAATTTATTAAATATTATAGTTGAAAATTTTAATACAATTTTTGAAGAAAGAGGTATTAAAAGAAGAGTTACAAAAGAAGAATTATTAAAAACAAAAGAAGAGCAAATTACTGAATTTTGTGACAAATATTTAGAATTATTAAATAATGATTTAACTGATGAAGAGTTTGAAAATTATAGAAAGGATATTGAAGAAGTATTTTTTGCTGAATATTCTCCTAAAAATAAAACTAGAATATTTAAAAAAATTGCTGAAATTTTTTATAATAATTTTGAGTATAATTTAGCAAAAAACTATTATTTAAGAACTATAAATGATGCTATTCAAATTAAAGATTATGATAGTCTTTCAGAAATTCTTAGTAATCTAAGTAGAATTTATAATATTATCGAAGAATATTCTGAATTTTTAGATTTACAAGTTTTACTTACTAATCAAATAAAATATTTAAATTTTGATGAAAAATTAAAGATATTATTTAATTTTATTTTATTATATATAAAAACTGAAAATTATGAAAAAGCACTAGAATATATTTCAATATTAAAAAAAGATATTTATGCACCTGAAGATGAATTTGAATTAGAACTTTTAAAAGCTGAATGTTTAATTAATCTAGGTAAAAAGAAAAAAGCTAACTCTATTTATAGAGGTTTATTAATTAAATTTAGTAATACAAATCAAAAACTTATATGTAATAGTAAATTAGCTCTTCTTGCAGTAGATTCTGGAGATAATGTTAAATTAAAATATTATTTAAGAAAAGCTAAAGTTCTATTAAAAACTATTGAAGATGAAGATAATTTAACAGCTCCTCATGTATTAGATTCTATTATGAATTTTGCAGAAATTTATAGAGTTGTTAATAGTGCTAAAGATGCTATAAGACATTATGAATTTGTATTAAAACTATGTGATGAGTCATTAAGTAATGAATCTATTGCTATAAAAGCTAAAGTTATTAAATCTTTACTTTCATTATATGGAGGTCAAGACTTTAAAAAAGTTAAAGAATTAGAAAAAATTTATTTTGATTCTTTAATACATTATGCTAATCATGCTGTGTTAAATATGGATTTTATAGATTTTTATTATAGAAATAACCATTTTTATGAAGTTGAAAGATTTTTAAAACTTTTTAAATAAAGTAAAAGTGGGAGATTAAATAATTTATTCTCCCACTTTTATCTCTATTAATATAAGTTCTGGTCTATTCATATTTCTATATTTCATAAATCCATTTCCTATTCCACTTGATATTATAAAATCTTTTTCTTTTTCTTTAAAATGACCATATATTTTTTTATAAATAATTTTATACAATATATTTATAGGAAATATTTGCCCTGCATGCGTATGACCTGCTAAATATAAATCTATATCATAATCCAACACTTCTTTCCTTGTTATGGGGCTATGTTCTATACAAATATTATATTTTTCTTTATCAAGATTAAATTCTCTTAACTCTTTTCTATTTAAATGTCTCTCTTTTCTTCCTAAAATATTTAATTCTTCATATTTTAAAATATCATCTGCTAATATTTTTATACCTATTAATTTACAAAACTCTTTATATTTTTCTAAATTATCATAAATATCATGATTCCCTATTACTGTGTACACTTTTTTTGGTAATTCTCTTATAAGTTCTTTTAATAAAAATATAATATTTTTCTCTATAAGATTATAATCATAATCTAATATATCTCCACCAATTAAAATAAAATCACAGTCTATATTTTTTATTCTTTTTATTACTCTTTTTAATTTATTTTCATCAGTTAGCTCACTTAAATGTAAATCTGAAAAATAAAGTATTTTATAATTCTTTTTTATTTTTTTACTGTATAATATATAGTTCCTTAATTTAATTATTTTATTATTAATATATGATACTAAACTATAAATTATAAAAAATATTATATAATATTTTAAATTTATATTAAATATAATTATTAATGGCAGTGTCCATACAAGAAAAATAAATACAAAAGTATAATGTCCAGCTATAGTAAGTAATATCTTTCTTATATTTCTATTATGACTTTTATCTAATATATTTCCTACTATAAAAAATGGTGAAAATAATAAAAATATCTCTTTAAAATAATTTATTTTTAAATAATTTAATTCAAAATATATAAAAAATACTAATAAATAATATGATGAAAATTCTGCTATTTTTCTAATAATCCATGTTCTTTTTATATTGTTATTATCCAATTTCATTTTCTCCTAAAAAATCTTTAATTATTTTTTCTTTTATCTCTTTTGGGTATATTAAATAACTAGGGATATATTTTTTATCAATCATAGTTATGATATATTCTCCTTTAAAAGGATTATTAAATTCTTTTGCATCTCCAGTTCCATATTCTCCATTACTATACTCACATAAATAGTATTTCTCTTTTGTTTCACCAAATTTATATTTATATAATTTTTTTAATACCTTTACATCAATACCTAATTCTTCTTTTACCTCTCTTATAACTGCTTGTTTTCCTTTTTCACCTTTTTTTATTCCACCACCAGGAAATACATAGTATTCATTTCCATTTTTTATTCTTTTTATAAGACATAGTCTGTCTTCAATAAATATTATAGCTCTTGCTGTTTTCCTTCCCATTTTTCACCCCTCTTAAAAAACTATAAAATTAATTCTAAATATATATCATTTGGTATTTTATTTTCTAATCTCCACCTAATATACATAGGTTTATCTCCATTACTATTATAATACTCTGCTTTTCCTAAGTAAACAAATTTTTTTATAACTCCTCCAACTTTTTCATATTTTCTAATAAATATGTGTACATTATATCCTAGTTTTTTATGATTTACAAAAATATTTCCTATTTTAGATTTATGAGATGTTTTATTTTGACTTATCCATTGCACTATATCTTGATTTTCAAAATAATTATCATATTTTAAATGTTCTGGTATATTATCTGATTTATTTATAGTAATAAATAAACATATATCTTTATTACTAATAGCATAACCTGCTCTCCAGCTTCCTCTAGGTACTTGTGATAAAAATAGATACTGTAACTCCAATCTACTATATTCTCTATATAAAATCAATTCTTTACTATCAAAATATTTTTGATAATATACAATTAAAAAATTTAAAAATTTTAGGAAATACTCTTTTACTTTATTATTCATTATATACATATCTTTTAACTTGTAAAAATTGTGAAACGAGCTAATAATATTATCTTCTAAAAGTTCCTCTATTGCTCTAGTCATATATTCTTTTCTATTTTTTATAAATTTTTTTGATATTTCATTTTGAATTTCTTCAAAACTACACTCTTTATTTTCTAATATTTTTATTAATAAATATATAACTTGAGGATATTTTATAGGAACTCTTTTTTCTATATAATTAAACAAATAAAATAAATCTTTATTATTTAATATATCTCTTTCTACTTGTGATATATCTCCTACTATTTTTTTAAATTTTAAATAACTCTTATATTTTGAAATAATATCTTCTAATTTTAATTGTTGATAAGATAAAAAATCCATAAATTCTATCTCTTTTGATTCATTAAAATTATTTTTCATTTCAAAATAAAGTGATTTAATAATTTCATCTTTTATTTTTATTTTCTCTATTTTCTCTAAAATATTTTCTCTAGCAATCTTATCTAATTCAATATAAAAATTTTCTACATAATCAATATAATTTCTTTTTAAATCTTTTATTATATTTGTATCATTTCCAATTAAATTTTTATCTACTGCATATGGCAATATATAATTTTTTCTATAATTACCAATAAAATCTAAAATTGTTACAAAATTTTTATTATTAGATTTTCTAAGTCCTCTCCCTAATTGCTGTATAAAAATAGTCATTGATTCAGTAGGTCTTAAAAATAAAAGTGTATTTATCTCTGGTATATCTATACCTTCATTAAATATATCTACACAAAATATTATTTCAATTTTTCCGTTTTTAAAATTTTCTATTATTTTTTTTCTCTCTTTTATACTATTATCTGCTACTAAATATTCTGTAATATAACCCTTTTTATTAAATTCTTTACTCATATATTTTGCATGTTCTTTATTTACACAAAAGCCTAATGCTTTTAATTTTTCTCCATCAAAAGAGTATAATTTTAATTTATCTATAATAAATTCAACTCTTCTATTTATATTTAAATGCTTTACTAAATCTATCTCATCATAATTATTATTTTTATTTTTTATTTCATCATAATTTACTGTATTATCAGCTATTCCAAAATAGTGAAAAGGTACAAGTAACTCTTTTTCTAGTGCTTCTTTTAATCTTATCTCTCCTACAATATTATAATCACATATTTCTAATACATCTTTCCCATCCATTCTTTCTGGAGTAGCTGTAAGTCCTAATAAAAATTTTGGTTCAAAATAATCTATTATTTTTCTATATGAATTACTACTTGCATGATGAAATTCATCTATTATTATATAATCAAATTCATCTTTTTTATATTTTTCTAAGTTTATATCTTTTGATAACGTTTGTACTGTAGCAAATAAATACTCACTATCAAAATTTTTATAATTCATAGTAAGTTTACCATAATTTTTATTTTTAATAATATTTTTAAAACTCTCTATTCCATTATCTAAAAGCTCTTCTCTATGTGCTAAAAAAAGTAATTTTTTAGCTTTAAAATTTTTCACATCAAATGCTGATAAATAGGTTTTTCCTGTTCCTGTTGCTGCTATAACTACTGCTTTTTTATTTCCTTTTTTTCTTGTTTCTTTTAAATTTTCTAAAATTTTTATCTGAATAACATTTGGCTCAATTTTATTTTTTATTATTTTTTCTTTTATATTAAAACTTTTTATTTTATAACTATTTTTATAAAACTCTTCATAATTTTCTATAATTTTATTATTCAATGTATACACTTTATCACTATTCCATATTCTATAAAATTCATCTATTGCATCATTATAAATATTTAAATATGGAGCATCATAAAGTTTTACATTCCATTCATTAGATGTAAAAAAAGCTGTTTGTGATATATTTGCTGACCCTATTATTACACTACTCATATTATTTTCTCTATTAAAAATATATGCTTTTGTATGAAAACTTTCTAAATTTGCATCAAATATTTTTACTTCTATATTTTTAAACTCTAATAATTTTTTTAAAGCTTTTGGTTCTGTAATATTTAAATATGTAGATGTAATAATTTTTCCTTTTATTCCTAATAATTCTAATTCTTTTAGTTCACTAATAAGTAATTGAAGTCCAGACATTTTTATAAAACTAACTATAAAATAAAACTCATTACATGTTTTTAATTGATTTTTCAATTCTTTCAGTAAATTATTATTTCTTGTTTTTTTATTTATAATAAGAGAATTATTTTTTATTTCAAAATCATTTGTTATATCTACAGTTGTATTATTGTCTGTATACATAACTTTATTTAATGGAAATTCAATTTTTTCATTTAAATAATTTCTATATTTTTTTATTATTTCTTCATAATTATTATTTTTATTCTCTATATATATTTTTTCTATTACATTTTCTAATAATTTCTCTTTATATTCCTCTACACTATAATATTTATTATTTTGTACATTTTTATAATCTTTATCTCTTATTTTTATTTCTTCATAAATATTTTTCATAATACCACCATTTTTATTTTTGTATATATACATATTTTCTTCTGTTTTGTTTTAGGAAATAGCATAAAAAAATTGAGAGACTGAAAAGTTAATTTCCAATAAATAAAAAACGAATCATCGTTAATTTATTTATTTTTTAATGCTACTTTTCAATCTCCCTCTATTGAACTATAAATTTTCTTCTATAAAATCTAATAATTCTTGTTTTCCTGTATTATTTAATGATGAATAAAATAATACATCATTATTATTAAATACTAATTTCTTTTTTATCTCTTTTAATTGTCTAAATTTTTCATTATTAGATAATTTATCTACTTTTGTAAATATTATTTTATAATCTACTTCATTGTGTTCTAGCCATCTAAGCATTTCAATATCTTCACCTGAAGGTACTCTTCTTATATCTAATAAAACAAATACTAATTTTTTTCTATCTGATTGTAAATAATCTCCTATTATTTTTCCCCAGTTATCTTTTACAGCTTTTGGCACTTTTGCAAATCCATATCCTGGAAGGTCTACAAAATAAAATTGTTTATTAATTAAAAAATAATTAATAAGCTGTGTTCTTCCTGGAGTTTTACTCGTTTTTGCTAATTTTTTTCTATTTGTTACACTATTTATAAGTGATGATTTACCTACATTTGATTTACCTACAAATGCAAACTCTGTATATTCTAACTGTTCTGGATATCCAGCTTTTTCTACAGCTGATATGACAAAGTCAGCGTGTTTAATTTCCATTTATTTCAACTCCTATTTTTTATTTATATTGAGTTTTACTACATAAAATTTTTTGTCACGGATTATACGGATTTTTTGTTACACAAAGAGCACAGAGAAAAGCACTAAGGACCACTAAGTTTTTTTCTTTGTGATTCTGTTTTTTTACCTTTGTGTTCTTCGTGTAATTTTTATTATTTCGCCTTTGGCGACTTACTTTTTTAAAGATAAAAAAGTAAGCAAAAAATCTTTTGCGCTAGTTTCTACAGATAATTTTTGTTACACAAAGGGCACGAAGAAAAACATTGAAGACCACTAAGAAGTTTTGAAACCACAAGATTTACACGGGCACAGCTTTCGATATTTTTCTACGAAAAACATCTTAGATTTACACTAGATTTTATCCTGTGTTCATCTGTGGCAATCCCGTGGTTCCAAGTCTTTTCCTTTGTGGTTCTGTTTTTTTTCCTTTGTGTTCTTCGTGTAACGCATTTATCAAAAAAAATCTAATATTCCCGAAAAGGCACTTTTAAATTTCTCTCACTTCTGACTTTTCACTATAATTCGTGATAATTAGTGTCATTCGTGACTACTTTTAATTGTCCATTTTCCACTGACAATTTTTTTATCTTATATTAATCCCGTGGTTCCTAGTCTTTTTCTTTGTGGTACTTTGTGTCCTCTTTTCTTTGTGCTCTTCGTGTCATTCTTTTCTTGTGCTGAGTTAAATCCGCGTTTTTCCGTGGCTAAATTTTAATTCTTCTCACTTCTCACTATTTCCCATTGCCAGTTCTCTATTCTCCAGTATAACTCTCCATAATCTCTAAAATCTCACCAATATACATTATGTGATAGTCATTTTCATAAAACTCTTCTATTTTTTTATCTATAATTGATTCTGGTGTTAAGTGTTGTCTATATATTTTTTTACAATGTATTACCATATTTGCTTGCTCAAAATATACTTTATCATCTTCTATTGCAGGAATAAGAGATGTTTCTTTTATTTTATCTATATCTCTTCCACTTACTTTTCCAAGATAAGATAGCTCTTTTCTATATTCCTCATCAAAAAATGATAATGTAAAATAATCACTAGCATCTATAAACTCTCTCGTATACCTTTGAGGTCTAACAAATATATAAACTACCTCTTTATTCCATAAAACACCCATACCGCCCCATGACGCAGTCATAGTATTAATTTTTTCTCCTTGCTTTGCACTAATTAACATCCATTGTTTTCCAATTTTATCAAACACATTAAATTCTTGCATATTTCATCCCCCTTTTAAGACCAAAAAGTATTATTAAAAATTTAATTAATTTAACGAGTCCTTAATTTTAAAGGACTCGTTTTTAGTTGGTTCAACAAAACTAACTTTTCGTTCTCCAAATTATTTATTATCAAAGATTATTTTTTCTACTTCATCATAATGTTTTACAAAATGAATAGTTATATCTTTTTTTATTTCTTTAGGTAGTTCTTCTGTGTCAGGTTCGTTATCAATAGGAAGTATAACATCTGTTACTCCTATTCTATGAGCTCCTATAACTTTTTCTTTTATTCCACCTACTGGTAATACATCACCTGTAATAGTTACTTCTCCGGTCATAGCTACATCTTGTCTTACAGGTCTATTTGATAATGCTGAGATAATTGCAGTAGTTATTGTGATTCCTGCTGATGGTCCATCTTTTGGTACAGCACCTTCTGGAAAATGTAAATGTAAATCATATTTTTCATAAAATTTTTCTTCTATTTTGTAAGCTTCTCTTTTAGCTCTTACATATGAATAAGCTACTTGTGCTGATTCTTTCATTACATCTCCAAGCTTACCTGTTAATGTTAATTTACCCTTACCTTCCATTTTTATAGCTTGTACTTCAAGTGCTGTTCCTCCCACAGCTGTCCATGCAAGTCCATTTACTATTCCTACTCTAGATTCTTTTGATTTTTGTTTATCAGGTCTAAATCTAGGTTTATCTAAATATTTTTGTATATTATTTATATTAATAATTATATTTTTCTTATCTTTATCTATTACTTCTTTTGCTACTCTTCTAAAAAGCTTATTTATTTCTCTTTTTAGATTTCTTACTCCTGCTTCTTTTGTATAGTCATTTATAATTCTTTTAAGTGCTTCATCAGAAATTTTTACATTTATATCTTTTAATCCATTTTCTTCTTTAGATGCTGGTATTAAATATTTCTTAGCTATATGTTTTTTTTCAAATTCTGTATATGAGCTAAGATTAATAATTTCCATTCTATCTCTAAGAGGCATAGGTATTCTTCCTAAATCATTTGCTGTTGCTATAAAGAATACTTCTGATAAATCAAATGGTGTATCTACATAATGGTCTTCAAAATGAATATTTTGAGCTGGATCAAGTACTTCTAACATTGCAGAGGCTGGGTCTCCTCTAAAATCTGTAGCCATTTTATCTATTTCATCTAAAAGCATTAATGGATTTTTACTTCCCGCTTCTTTTATTCCTTTTATTATTCTACCAGGCATAGCTCCTATATATGTTCTTCTATGACCTCTAATTTCAGCTTCATCTCTCACTCCACCAAGTGATATTCTAACAAATTTTCTATTTAATGCTCTTGCTATTGAGTTTGCCAATGAAGTTTTCCCTACTCCTGGAGGTCCCACAAGACAAAGAATAGAGCCTTTCATATTTGGATTTAATTTTTTAACTGCTAAAAATTCTAAAATTCTTTCTTTTACAGTTTTTAATCCATAGTGATCTTCTTCTAGTATTTTAGAAGCTTTTTGTATATCTAATATCTCTTTTGTAGTTTTACTCCATGGTAAATCTAAAAGAGTTTCTATATAGCTTCTTATTACTGATGCTTCTGATGAAAATGACGGCATTTTAGCAAATCTATCTAATTCTTTATCTAATTTATCTTTTACTATTTTAGGTAGTTTAGAATTTTTTACTTTTTTTCTAAATTCAGCTACTTCATCACTTTCATTTGCACTTTCTCCAAGTTCTTCTTTAAGAGCACTTATTTTTTCTTTTAGATAGTAATTTCTTTGTACTTCATTCATTTTTTCTTTTACTTTATTATCTATTTGCTTTTCTATCCCTACTATTTGCACTTCCTGATTAATTCTTTCTAATAATTCATATGCTCTTTCTTCTATATTAACTACTTCTAATAAAGTTTGTTTTTTTTCATTTGAAATTTGTAAGTTAGATGTTATTAAATCTAATATTTTATCAAGATTTTTTAATCCTTGTAAATTTATAATTAAATCTGGTAATATTTTTCCTGTAAGTTTAGCATATTTTTCAAAATTTTCTAATACTTTTCTTTTTAATGCTTCTTGTTCCTCTTCACTTATTTTCTCTGAATATAATTCTTCATATTCTGCAAAATAAGCCCCCTCTTCAACTACTATATTATTTATTTTAACTCTATTTTTTGCTTCAACTAATACTTTTATATTTCCATTAGGCATTTTTAAAGTTTGTAATACATTTACAAGTACACCTACATCATATATATCATTAGGTAATTTTGGATTTTCTTTCTTTGCATCTTTTTGCATACAAAGTATTAAAGTATTATCATCTATAAGAGCTTTTTCAAGTGTTGCTACACTTTTATCTCTTCCTACAAAAACAGGTGTTATTATTCCAGGGAAAACTATCAAATCTCTTGTTGGTATAAATGCTGCTTTCTTCATTTTATCACTTCCCTTTCTCTCTAAATTATAGAATTAACTATTATATTCTATAATAACTTTACTTCTATCGTCAATTGCTTCTTTAGTAATTATTACTTTTTTTACATTTTCATTAGATGGTATATCATACATTAAGTCTAACATTACATGCTCCATTATAGAACGAAGCCCTCTAGCCCCTATTTTTCTTTGTATCGCTTTTTTTGCAATATTTTTTAATGCTTCCTCTTCAAATTCAAGCTCTACATCTTCAAGTTCAAAAAACTTTTTATATTGTTTTACTAAAGAATTTTTAGGTTCTGTTAATATTCTAATTAACGCCTCTTCATTTAAACTCTCTAAAGTAGTTATTATAGGTAGTCTTCCTATTAATTCTGGTATTAATCCATGTCTTACCAAATCTTCTGGAAGAACTTGTTGGATTATTTTTCCTTCATCTTCCTCTTTATTTTTTTTGATTTCAGAACCAAATCCCATTGATTTTTTTTCTGTTCTTTCTTTTATTTTTTTATCTAGTCCCTCAAAAGCTCCTCCAACTATAAATAAAATATTTTTTGTATCTATCTCTATAAGTTCTTGATGTGGATGTTTCCTTCCACCTTGAGGAGGAACAGTAGCTTTAGTTCCTTCTATTATTTTTAATAATGCTTGTTGAACTCCTTCTCCAGATACATCTCTTGTTATTGATACATTTTCAGATTTTCTAGCAATCTTATCTATCTCATCAATATATATTATTCCTCTTTCTGCTGCTTTTATATCCATTTCTGCTGCATGCAATAATCTTACTAATACATTTTCTACGTCATCTCCTACATATCCTGCTTCTGTAAGAGTAGTCGCATCTGCAATAGCAAATGGTACATTAAGAGTTCTAGCTAGTGTCTCTGCAAGAAGTGTTTTCCCTGAACCTGTTGGACCTATTAATAATACATTTGATTTTTGTAATTCTACATCATCGTCATGTTTTTTAGTATCTTTATGTAAAATTCTTTTATAATGATTATATACAGATACTGCTAATGTTTTTTTTGCTTCATTTTGTCCTATTACATATTCATCTAATTTTTGTTTTATTTCAATAGGTTTTAATAAATTTACATTAGCAAATGATGATAACTCTTTTATTTCATCAGTTTCAAATTCCATTGCTAAAAGCTCTTCACAAGCTTCTACACATTCATCACATATATACGCTTCTACTCCTGATATTAATTTATATACTTCACTCTCTTTTTTCCCACAAAATGAACAATGAGGTTGTTTTCTATCTAGCATTATTTTTCACCTCTATCATTATAAAAAACTTTATCTATTAATCCATAATTTTTAGCTTCTTCAGCACTCATAAAATTATCTCTTTCAGTATCTTTATATACATCTTTTATTTTTTTACCTGTATGTTTTGCAATAATATTTGATGTTATCTCTTTCATTCTAAGTATCTCTTTTGCTTGTATTTCTATGTCTGTAGCTTGTCCCCTAGCTCCACCAAGTGGTTGATGAATCATTATTCTAGAATTTTCAAGTGCATATCTTTTTCCTTTAGTTCCTGCTGTAAGAAGTAATGCTCCCATACTTGCTGCTTGACCTATGCATACAGTTGATACATCTGGTTTTATATATTGCATTGTATCATATATAGCAAGTCCTGCTGTTATTACTCCACCTGGACTATTTATATACATTGTTATATCTTTTTCTGGATCTTCTGCTTCTAAAAATAAAAGTTGTGCAACTATTGAATTTGCAACTACATCATCTATTTCTGTCCCTATAAATACTATTCTATCTTTTAATAATCTAGAATATATATCATAGGCTCTTTCTCCTCTTCCTGTATTCTCTATTACCATAGGATTATACATAGTAATACCTCCTAGTTATGTTTAATTAGAATTTAAGGACAGAATACATTCTGTCCTTTATAAATTATTTAAATTTTAATTATTTTACATTTCCTACTAATAAATCTATAGTTTTTTGTATTTGTAAATCAACTTTTAAATTTTCTTTAAAGTTTTCTAATGTTTTAGCTTTTGTTAATTCTTCTATTAATTTTTCAGTTTCCATATTATACATAGCAGCTATTTCATTTACTTTTGCATTTAATTCTTCTTCATTTACTTCTACATTTTCTACTTCAGCTATTTTTCCAAGTACTAAATCACTTTTAACTTTATTTTCAGATAATGGTTGTAATTGATTTACTAAAGCATCTTTTGTTAATCCAGACATTTGCATATACATTTCTAATGTAGCACCTTGCATTTTTAATTGATTTTCAAAATCTCTTATTCTAGCTTCAGTTTCTCTAGCTACCATAGATGATGGTACTGATACTTTTGCATTATTTACTGCTGCATCTACTACATTATTTCTAAATTCATTTTCTACTCTTGTTTTTTCTCTATTTTCCATTTCTTCTCTTTTTTTAGTTTTTAAATCTTCTACTGATTCATATCCTTTTTCTTTTGCAAATTCATCATTTAATTCAGGTTTTACATTTTTCTTAATAGAATTTACTTTTACTTTAAACATAACAGGTTTTCCTGCTAATTCAGGTTTAAAATAACTTTCAGGGAAAGTTACATTTATTTCTCCCTCTTGCCCTTTTTTATATCCTACTAATTGCTCTTCAAAGTTATCTATAAAAGTTTTTGACCCAAGTGATAATGGATAATTTTCACCTTTTCCACCATCAAAAGCAACTCCATCTAAAAATCCTTCAAAATCAATATTTACTGTATCTCCTAATTGAGCTGCATAATCATCTTCAGCATCTTCTAATTTAGCATCAGCATCTAACATTGCTTTAATTTCATCTTCTACATCTTCATCTGTTACTACTACTTCTTCTTTTGTTACTTCTAATCCTTTGTATTCTCCTAATTCAACTTCTGGGAATACTTCTACTGTAAATACTCCATGGAATTTATCTTCTTCTAATTTTATTTCTACAGTTTTTAAATAATCTACTGGTTTTAAGTTATTTTCTATAACTATTTTTTCATAATTAGCTTTTAATAATTCATCTGTTAATTCTTCTTTTATATTAGCTCCAAAGTTTTTTTCAATTAATGAAAGTGGTGCTTTTCCTTTTCTGAATCCTGGCATTTCTACTTTTGATTGTATATTTTTAAGTATCTCTTCTCTTTTTTTAGATACTTCTTCACCTTCTAAATTTAATGTTATTTCTACTACAGAATTTTCTAAGTTTTTAATTTCTACTGACATTTTTTCCTCCTTAAAGTTATTTAAAAATATAGTTTATTTCATTATTTATTTAAAAATATTATAAAATTCATCTTTTATTCTAAAATCTTTTATTTTTATTTGTAGTATCTCTTCACCTTTATAAAAAACTTTTTCGGGATAATAGACTATATCAAATTTTTGTACTATACAATTTTGTTCATCTATTTTATGACCTAAATTAAATCCTACTGCAGAATATAATTTTTTATCTTTTTTAATAAATGTCTTAAAATGTCTATCGTCTACCCCAAATTTTTTAGTATTTACAAACTCTACATCTTTATCTAAAAAAAGTGGTTCCAAATTTCCAAGTCCATAAGGTGATAACTCTTGTAAATCTTTTAATATTTCATCATTAATATCTTCTAATTTTAATTCACAATCTATATTTATTTGTTTTTTTTGCTTTTTATCTCCATTTTTCAAAATATATTCTCCTACTAACTCTTTTATCTCTTCTAAATCATTAATATTTGCCACAAATCCAGCGGCTAAATCATGACCACCAAATCTATTAAATTTATGAGATATTTGAGATAGTACATTAAATATATTTATTCCTGATATACTCCTACAAGAAGCTTTCCCTACTCCATTTCTTGTACTTACAATAAATACAGGAACATTATATTTTATAGAAAGTCTAGATGAAACAACTCCTATTACCCCAGGGTGCCATTTCTCTGATACTTCAAATATATATTTTATGTTCTCTACATTTTCATATTTTTTATCTATTTCATTAAATATTATTTTTTCAAGAGCTCTTCTTTTTTTATTTAATTTTTTCATCTCTTCTATTATATCATATATATTAAATTCATCTTGTTCTAAAAAGAATTCTACTCCAACTCTTGAATTTCCTACTCTACCTAGAGCATTTAAAAGTGGTGATATAAAAAAACTAATATCTGTTGTTGTAATATCTTTTTTATTAAATCTTAAATACTTTAATAAATATACAAGTCCTTTTACATTAGTATTTTTTATTTTTTTTAATCCATTTTTTATTATTATTCTATTTTCATCTATCATAGGAACTACATCTGCCACTGTTCCTATCATTATAATATCTATATATTCATAAATTTTATTTAAATCTTCATTAAGTGCTATATATACAGCTTCTGCTAATTTTAAAGCTACTCCAGCTCCAGAAAGAAATTGAAATTTATAATTTTTACTTAATTTGGGATTAATTGTAACTATTGATTTATCATCTTCTTCTACTAATTTATGATGATCTGTTATTACTATATCTATTCCTAAAGATTTTGCATATCTTATCTCTTCTAGAGAATTAATTCCAGTATCTACTGTTATTATTAATTTACCTTCTCTTGTAGCTATTTCATTTATTGCTTTTTTATTTAATCCATATCCTTCTTCCATTCGATTAGGAATATAGTAGTTTACCTCAATCCCAATGTTTCTAAAGACAATTACTAAAAAAGCTGCAGCAGTAATTCCATCTACATCATAATCTCCATAAATAAATATTTTAGATTTTTCTTCTTTTAATTTGATTATTTTTTTAACAACTTCATCCATTTTTTCAAATTCCATAGGATTATGAAGCTTTGTAAAATCTATATTTAAAAAATCTTCTACTTCATATTTTTCATTCATATTTCTATTTAACAATAGAGTTGTTAAAAATAAACTTTTATTAAATTCAGTAGCTTTTTTTAGTAATGTTTCATTATCCACTTTACTATATTCCCATTTCATAACAGCACCCCTACTATTTCAAATCATTAATTAGTTTTGATATTTTTACACCATATGAAATAGTATCATCTATATGTACTCTTATCTCTGGAGTATATCTTAAATTTATTTCTTCTCCAACTCTTTTTCTCATAAAACTTCTTACTTCATTTAATCCTTGGAGTATTTTATCATTATCTACTTCTTCACCTTTATATGGTAATATACTGAAATAAACATCAGCATATCTCATATCATTACTTACATCTACTTTAGTTACTGATATCATCCCCTCTTTTATCTTTGGGTTTTTTATCTCCAAAAAAAGTAGGTTTGAAATGACTTTCATTATCTCTTTTTCTATAATAGCTTTTCTTTTTTGATTCATAGTCATTCACTCTTCTTTCTAATTCAAACATTATCTTAATGTTCTTTTTACCTCTTCTAATTCATATGCTTCTACTACATCTCCTTCTTTAATATCATTAAAGTTTTCAAGATGTAATCCACATTCTTGTCCTGCTACAACTTCACTTGCGTCATTTTGATATCTTTTTAATGATGCTAGTTTCCCATCATATATTACAACATTATCTCTAAGTACTCTTACATTTGATGTTCTTCTTACTTTACCATCTTCTACTAAACATCCAGCTATATTTCCTACTTTAGATATTTTAAACACTTTTTTTATTTCTATTCTTCCAAGATATACTTCTTTATATTCAGGTTCTAGCATACCTGTAAGCGCTTTTTCTATTTCTTCTGTTATATGATATATAACATTATGAGTTCTTATTTCTACTCCTGCTTTTTCAGCTGCTTTTATAGCTTTAGTTGTAGGTCTTACATGGAATCCTATTATTATAGCATCAGATGCTTCAGCAAGCATTATATCACTTTCTGTTATAGCTCCTGCTGCTGCTTGAATTATATTCACTGCTACTTCATCATTTGATAATTTATTTAACGAATCTCTTAATGCTTCAACAGACCCTTTTGAATCAGCTCTTAAAATTAATTTTAATTCTTTTAATTTTTCAGCTTCTAATTGTTTAGAAAAACTTTCTAAGCTAACATGTTTTGTTCTATTTTGTTCTTTTAATTTTTTCTGTTTGATTACTTCTTCAACTATTTTTTTAGCTTGTTTTTCATTTTTTATAGCATAAAGTACATCTCCCGCATTTGGAACTGTATCAAATCCTAATATTTCTACCGGTTGAGAAGCATATACTTTTTTTACTCTTTCACCTTTATCATTTATAAGTGCTCTTACTTTTCCAAATGTTTCATCACATACAAATACTTCTCCAACTTTTAGATTTCCTTCTTTTATTAAAACATCTGCAACAGGTCCTAGTTTTGGATCAAGTCTTGATTCTAATACTATTCCTTTTGCTCTTTTTTTGAAATCTGCTTTTAGTTCTAAAATTTCAGCTGTTAATAAAATAGTTTCTAATAATTCATCTATATTTTTATTAAATTTTGCAGATATTTCAACAAATTCAGTATCTCCACCCCATTCAGGTGCTATAAGTCCATATTCCATTAATTCTGTTCTTACTCTTGTAGGATCTGCTCCTGGTTTATCTATTTTATTTATTGCTACTATTATTGGTACATTTGCAGCTTTTGCATGTGATATAGCTTCTATTGTTTGAGGTTTTACTCCATCATCTGCAGCTACTATTAATATAGCTATATCTGTAACTTCAGCTCCTCTAGCTCTCATTTCTGTAAAAGCCTCATGACCTGGTGTATCTATAAATGTAATCTTTTTACCATGTCTTTCTACTTGATAGGCTCCTATTTTTTGTGTTATTCCTCCAGCTTCTCCATCTGCTACATTAGTTTTTCTTATTGTATCTAAAAGTGATGTTTTTCCATGGTCAACATGTCCCATTATTGTAATAATAGGAGCTCTTTCTTCTAAATTTTCCTCTTTATCTTCTTCTTCTAATGAAAATTTCTCTCCAAAACTTTCTTCTACTATTTCTACTTTTTCTATTAATGCATCATATTCAAGAGCTAATTCTTCAGCTTGTTCATATGATAATACACTGTTTATAGTAAACATTTTCCCTTTTAGAAATAGTTTTTTTATTAAATCTGTTGGATTTAATTTTAATTGTTCTGCAAACTCTTTTAAAGTAATTTCATCACCTGTTATTTTAATTACTTTTATATCATTCTCTTCTTTTGTTTCTTTTATTTCTTTTGTTTCTTTAGTTTTTTTATTATCTTTTATTTTGTCATCTTTTTTATTTTTAGAAGTATTTTTTACCTCTTTTTTAGTTGCACTTTTTACCTCTTTTTGTTTTTCAGCTTTTTTTACTGTTTCTAATTCATCCACTATTATCTCTAATGCATCCTCAGCTACTTTTGATAAATGCGACTTTGCTTCTATTCCTAATTCTGTTAAAAGTTCTAATATTTCTTTATTTGTTTTATTATATTTTTTTGCTAATTCGTGTACTCTCAAACGCAACACCTCCTAAAGTGTTTTCAATCCATTAGCTACTTTTTCATCCATTATTCCAATTACATTGATACTCTCTTTACCAAAGAATTTTCCTAAAATCTCTTTTGTAGCTACTTCTATATATTTAATATTTTTATCTGCACATAACTTTATCAATTTTTCTTTATTTTTTTGACTAACATCTTTTGCTATTATAAGCATCTCTAATTTTTTTTGATTTTCAAATGTCATTTCCATTCCAAAACATAAAGAATCACTTTTAGATAATACATTTAATATTTTTATATATCTTTCTTCTGTATTAATTTTTTCTAATTCTTTTGCCATTTTATACATCTCTTCACTAGAGATATTTATTTTTTTATGTTTTGACACTCTTAATAAACATTCTTTTTCTTTACATATATAAAAACCTCTAGCTTGTTTATTTTTTTCTTTATCAAAAATAAACTTCCCATCTATTTTTACTAATCTTAAAAAATCATTTTTATCTTTTTTTGTTCTACATATAACACAAGTTCTTTGTGGTACATGTTTATTCATTTGCCTCTCCTAATGTTTTTATATCTACTCTCATTCCTGTAAGTTTTGCTGCAAGTCTTGCATTTTGTCCATTTTTTCCTATTGCTAAAGATAATTGTGAAGGATCTACTAATACTCTTGCTGTAACTTCATCTTCTAATAATTCTACTGAATAAACTCTTGCTGGACTAAGAGCAGCTGAAACAAATTTCTTTTTATCTTCTTTATATTCAACTATATCTATTTTTTCTCCATTTAATTCATCTACTATCTCTTTTATTCTTAATCCTTTTTGACCAATACATGCTCCTATTGTATCGATTGTTTCATCACTAGAATATACTGCTACTTTTGCTCTACTTCCAGCTTCTCTAGCAATACTTTTTATTTCTATAACACCTTCTTCTATTTCTGGTATCTCTATTTTAAATAACTCTCTTAAAAGTCCTTCATGTTTTCTAGAAATTACTATTTTAGGAAATTTACCTGTTTCTTGTACTTCTACAACATATACTTTTATTCTATCTCCTACTCTATATACATCTGATTGTGATTGCTCTACCATAGGAAGAACTG
Organism: Fusobacteriales bacterium; assembly: GCA_020063625.1. Taxonomy (GTDB): domain Bacteria; phylum Fusobacteriota; class Fusobacteriia; order Fusobacteriales; family Fusobacteriaceae; genus Hypnocyclicus. The sequence continues at coordinate 40,166 of JAICDD010000004.1, read as the reverse complement.
CTTCAATTTTATCAAATTCTATATAAATATTGTTTCTTTCATCTATTCTTCTAATTATTCCATTTATTATTTTATGCTCTTTTTCTTTAAATTTTTCAAATATATTTTTTCTTTCTGCTTCTCTTACTTTTTGTATAACAATTTGTTTCCCATTTTGAATAGCATTTCTTCTAAATTCTTCACAATTAACTTCTACTTTTATTTCATCATAAAGTTCTACTTTTTTATCAATTTTTTTAGCTTCTTTTATATCTATTTCATGTGCTTCATCATAAACAGTTTCAACTACTTCTTTAGTTGCATATACTTTTATATCACCTGTTTTTCTATCAATAACAACTTCTACATTATCATCATCACTATATTGCTTTTTATATGCAGCAAGTAAAGCTTGTTCTATTGTTTCCAATAAACTTTCTTTTGTTATTCCTTTTTCTTTTTCAAGTTCATCTAAAGCTTGCAAAAATATTTTTTGCTCTTTGTTCTTCATTTTATTTCCTCCCTAAATAGTATTGAATTAAAATTCAAATACTAAATTTCCTTTTTTTACTTCATTAAAAGGTATTTCTAGTTTTTTTCCATCAACATTTAAAAATAATGTTTCTCCATTTACATTTTCTAAAACACCTGTATAATTTCTTTTATCTTCAATTTTATGTTTTAATAAAACTTTTATTTTTTCTCCTACAAACCTTTCATAATCTTTTAATTTTTTTAAAGGTCTCTCAAGTCCCGGAGAAGATACCTCTAGATAGTATTTTTCTTCTATTAATTTGTCAATATCATCTTCAATAAGTCCACTTACTTTTGCACAATCTTCTAAAGTTATATTTTCTTCATAATTTGATTTTTCAATATAAACTCTCACATACCAAGAAGCTCCATCTTGTAAATATTCAACATCTACCAATTCAATATCTAAATCTTTTAAATATGGTTCAACAATCTTTTCAATTTTTTCTTCGATTTGTTTTCCCAACATTTTCACCTCTTTTTTACTTTTACTAAATAAAAGAGTGAGCAGCTGCTCACTCTTTTATCAGTTCATATTTTTTCTAATTTATTCTAACATATTAAAGCAAAAAAATCAAGTATTTCTAAAAAATATATATTTTTTAGAAATTATTTATGATATAATAAAAAAGATATTTTAATTTATTTTATAATAAAGGTTTTTATCTAATAAACCGATATTATCTATAAGTGAAAGTGTTTATTTTTTGGAGGATATTATGAAAAAAATAATAATTATAACTTTATTAATAATATTAAGTACATTATCCTATTCTTTAGTAATTGAAAGTAAAGCTGGTATTGCACCTTGGAATAGTTATAACTTAGATGGTAGTAATTACAGCGGTACTTTTAGTCTACGATTAGAAGGAGTAATGTGGTTTGAAATACAGGATAAAACAGAGCTTGGATTTGGTGCTGCTTTTAGACCTTTAGGTGTAGTAAATAGAGATCTTGCTCAAAGTAGTAATGGTACTATGGACTTAATCACATCTTATCCTATTTTTGTTTCTGCTAAATATACTTTTCCAAAAGAAATTGCCGGTATTACAATTAGTGGAAGAACTAATTTAGGGTTTAGTATAAATGATGTTGGTTCATATCCTTATCTTTATAAAACTACTATTGGAATATATTCTGGATTTGGTCTAAGTGGTGAAAAAGATAATTTAAACATAGAAATACTCTATGAACTTACTCAATCTAATGCTTATTTTGTAACAGAAAATACTAATTTCCCAGATGAAAATATACATATTACAAACTATTTACTCTCTTTAAATGTAGGATATAAATTAGAATTTTAATATTTAAATGAAAATAAAAAATATCAATAGAAAATAAAGGTTATTGAAATATATCATTAAAACAAATTAATTGTACGAGTCCTTAATTTTAAAGGATTCGTTTTTAATTTATTTACTAAAATTAATATCTTTAATTCTTTTATAATATCTAAAAATAAAACTGGAGGAACAAATGAATAAACTAAAGAAAACTTTTAATTTTATTAAAAAATTTTTTAATTCTTTTTTGTATAACTATACTAAAGATAACACAACTCTTTTAGCTAGCTCTATTAGTTTTTATTCTATATTTTCTATTGTGCCAATAATTGCTCTTATTTTTAGTATAGCTAAAGCTATGGGATTTGAAGAAATTATAGAAAAAGAAATTACAAATGCCCTTCCTATATACAAAGATGCTATTGAATATTTACTTCAATTTGCCATAAAATTATTAAATAATACAAAAAGTAGTATTATAGCTACATTTGGTATAATCACCCTTTTGTGGTCTATTATAAATATATTTTCAGAAATAGAAAAATCTTTTAATAAAATTTGGAATATACAAAATAGTAGAAGTATTTATAGAAAAGTAACTGACTATATTACTTTGATAATAATGTTCCCTATTACATTAATACTTTCAAATGCTATTTTTACTTTATTTCAAACAAATATTCCTAAATTTTTTTATAGTTCATCTTTATTTAATTTTTTATTAATAAATAGTTTGAAATTAGTACCGTATTTTTTTACAATATTAACTTTTACTTTTTTATATTATATTATTCCAAATACACAAATTAATATAAAATATGCTACAATTTCTGCTATAATTACAGGTTTTTCATTTCAGCTTCTTCAATATATCTTTTTAAAATTTCAAATAGGTATCATTACTTATAATAAAATATATGGAAGTTTTGCTGTTATTCCAATTTTTTTAATATGGCAAAGAATTATGTGGATTATTATTTTATCTGGAATGCATATTATTTATATCCTTCAATATAATTTAAATAAAAAAGATTTTAATATAAGTATTATAGAATTTAAATATTATTCTATATTAATTTTAAAAGAATATTATAATAATTTTTTAAATAATACAGATACTAAAATAGATGACATCGCTCTTAAATACAATCTACCAATTAATCTTATAATATATTTTGCTGATAATCTAAAAAATATTGGTTATTTAATTAAAATAGATGATAAAAAATATATATTAAATAAAAATTTAGATAATATTACTTTGCAAGATATTTTAAATGATTTAGAAAGTAATAATTATAAAAATATTATTCCTAAAGAATCTTTATTAGAAAATTATAATAAATTTTTAGATAATAAAAATGAATTATTTAAAAATTTATAAAATATTTTTTCTTTTCAAATTAATAGTAACTATAAAAGGAGTGCAAATCGCACTCCTTTTATATGTTTATCTCAAATTATTTTTTTTCTGTTGAGAAATCTAATGAAGCTAATCTTTGATATTGTCTCCATCTTCTAGCAGCTTCTTCTTTGTTTCTAGCAAATAATTCTTTTGCTCTTTCAGGATTTGAAGCCATTAATGTAGCATATCTTACTTCTCCCATTAAGAATTCATCATATTTATCCCATACAGGTTCTTTTGAATCTATTTGTAAAGGATTTTTTCCTTCTTTTTCTAATAATGGATTGTATCTAAATAATGGCCAATATCCACATTCAGTAGCTAATTTTTCCTCAGTTTGAGATTTACCCATACCTTTTCTTATTCCATGGTTAATACATGGTGAATAAGCTATTATTAAACTTGGCCCTGGATAAGCTTCAGCTTCTCTTATAGCTTTTAAGTATTGAGCTTGATTTGCACCCATAGATACTTGAGCTACATAAATATATCCATATGACATAGCTATAGCTGCAAGGTCTTTTTTCTGTACTGGCATTCCTGATGCAGCAAATTTAGCAACAGCTCCTGTAGGTGATGCTTTTGATGCTTGTCCACCAGTATTTGAGTAAACTTCTGTATCCATTACTAAGATATTGATGTCATCTCCTGATGCTAATACATGGTCAAGTCCTCCATAACCAATGTCATAAGCCCATCCGTCTCCACCAAATATCCATTGTGATTTTTTAACAATGTGATCTTTTAATGATAATATTTCCGCAGCTCCTTCAAAGTCTGCTCCTTCTAATAATGGAAGTAATTTATTTTTAATTTCTTTTGTTTTTTCTCCATTATTTCTATTTTCTATCCATTCTTTATAAAGCTCTGCAACTTCAGCAGGTACTTTATCCATAGTTGTTTCCATTACTACTTCTATTCTATTTCTTAATGTTTCACTTGCTACATGCATTCCATATCCAAATTCAGCATTATCTTCGAATAATGATGATGCCCAAGCTGGACCTTCTCCATTAGCATTTTTACAATATGGAGTAGCTGGTGCAGAACCACCATAAATTGATGAACATCCTGTAGCATTTGCTACCATCATTCTATCTCCAAATAATTGAGTTATTAATTTAATATAAGGAGTTTCCCCACATCCAGCACATGCTCCGTGGAATTCAAATAATGGTTGTGCAAATTGTGATCCTTTAACTGTTGTTTTAGGCATTTTATCGTCTTTATAAGTTACTTCGTTGAATAAGTAATCAGCATTTACTTGCTCTCCAGCTTCTATTTCTCCTCCAATTGGTCTCATTTCTAATGCTTTACCTTTTGGTGCAGGACATACATTAGCACAAGATCCACATCCAGTACAATCTAATGGAGATACTTGTATTTTATATTGTAATCCTTCTAATCCTTTTCCAATTGGTTTTAAGTTATTTTCTTTTACACCTTCTGGTGCATTTTCCATTTCTTTTTCATCTATTAAGAATGGTCTAATTACTGCATGAGGACATACATATGAACATTGATTACATTGTATACAGTTTTCTTTTACCCAGTGAGGTACATTAACTGCAATTCCTCTTTTTTCATATGCTGTTGTTCCATTTTCAAATGTTCCATCTTCATATCCATTAAATGCAGATACTGGTAAACTATCTCCTTTTATAGCATTTATTGGATCAGCTATTTTAGATACGAATTCTGGTCTTGGTCTACATGCTGTATCTGTTCCACATGAAGCTTCTTCAACTTCTAAATCTTTCCATGAAGGATCTACAGGTACCTCTACTAATTCTCCAGCACCTCTATCAATAGCTTCATAGTTCATTTTAACTATATCGTCACCTTTTTTAGCATATGATTTTTTAGCATACTCTTTCATGTATTCTTGTGATTCAGCAAAAGGTATTACTTCTGATAATTTAAAGAAAGCTGATTGCATTATTGTATTAGTTCTATGTCCTAATCCAATTTCTTCAGCAAGTTTAGTTGCATTTATAATATAGAATTTAGCTTCTTTTTCAGCTAATACTTTTTTAACAGAGTTTGGTAGATAATTTACAACTTCATCTTTATCCCAAATACAGTTTAATAAGAAAGTTCCACCTTTTCTTAATCCACCTATCATGTCATATTTACCTAAATAAGCAGGTACTGAACATGCTACAAAGTGTGGATTTGATACTAAATAAGTAGATCTTATTGGATCTTTACCAAATCTTAAGTGTGATCTAGTAACTCCTCCTGATTTTTTAGAGTCATATGCAAAATATCCTTGAGCATATAAATCTGTTTTATCCCCTATAATTTTGATAGAGTTTTTATTTGCTCCTACTGTACCATCTGATCCTAATCCATAGAATAAACATTCTTTTACATCTTCTGGTACAACAGATATTTCTTCTCCTACTTCTAATGAAGTATTAGTTACATCATCAACTATACCTATAGTAAATCCATTTTTAGGATTTTCTGATTTTAAATTATTATATACAGCTATAATTTGAGCTGGTGTAGTATCTTTTGAAGATAATCCATATCTTCCACCTACGATTAATGGAGCATTTTCTTTTCCATAGAATAAGTTTCTTACATCTAAGTATAATGGTTCTCCCATTGCTCCTGGTTCTTTTGTTCTATCTAATACAGCTATTCTTTTTACTGTAGAAGGTAATACATTCATAAAGTATTCTGCTGAAAATGGTCTATATAAATGTACATTTAATAATCCTACTTTTTCACCTTTAGCTACTAAGTAGTCTATTGTTTCTTTTATTGTTTGAGTTACAGAACCCATAGCTACTATTATATCAGTAGCATCTTCTGCACCATAATAAGTAAATGGTTTATAATCTCTTCCAGTTACTTTTGAAATTTCAGCCATATATTCAGCTACTATTGCTGGTACAGCATTATAGAATTTATTTTGTGCTTCTCTTGTTTGGAAGTAAATATCATCATTTTGAGCTGTTCCTCTAGTTACTGGATGAGCTGGATTTAATGCTCTATTTCTAAATTCTTGTACAGCTTCTTTATCTAATAATCTATCAAATACTTCATAATCCATTACTTCAACTTTTTGAATTTCATGTGAAGTTCTGAATCCATCAAAGAAATGCATAAATGGAACTCTTGATTTTATAGCTGCTAAATGAGCTACTCCAGCAAGATCCATTACTTCTTGTACAGAACCAGTTGCTAACATAGCAAATCCTGATTGTCTAGCAGAATAAACATCTGAATGATCTCCAAAAATAGATAACGCTTGTGCTGATAATGATCTAGCAGATACATGTATAACACCTGGTAATAATTCTCCAGCTATTTTATACATATTAGGAATTTTTAATAATAACCCTTGTGAAGCTGTATAAGTAGTTGTTAAAGCTCCAGCTTGTAATGATCCGTGAACAGTTCCAGCTGCTCCTCCTTCTGATTGCATTTCTACTACTTTTACAGGTACACCAAATAAATTTTTCTTACCTTGTGAAGCCCATAAATCAGTGTATTCAGCCATTGGTGAAGATGGTGTAATAGGATAAATCCCAGCTACTTCTGTAAACGCATATGATGCATATGCAGCAGCTTGGTTACCATCCATAGTTTGCATTTTTTTTGCCATTTACTATTCCCTCCTAAATAATTTTATTATAGTGACATCATTAATTTATGTTAATTATGATTAAACGCATACACTATAGTTATACAGCATTTATTAACTTTTGTCAAACAAAATCATATGTTTTGTTAATTTTTTATTTATATATTTTTATAACTAACCTGTTTAATTTGATTCTTTTTATTAATATGTGATTATTTTACTAATGCATATGTATCTTTTGCAATTACTAATTCTTCATTTGTAGGTATTTTAAATACTTTAACCTTTGATCCTTCATTTGTTAATTCTTGTATTCCATCTTTTCTAGTTGCATTTTCTTCACTGTTGAAATCTATTCCTAAATATGTAAGACCTTTACATACATCTTCTCTTACATTTGTTGCATTCTCTCCTATTCCAGCAGTGAAACATATTGCATCTACTCCATTAAGTGCTGCTGCATATGATCCAATATATGATTTTATTCTATGAACAAACATTTCATAAGCAGTTTTAGCTCTTTCATTTCCTTCTTCTATAGCTTTTGATAAATCTCTAAAATCTGAACTAGGTCCAAATACTCCTAATATACCTGATTTTTTATTCATTCTAGTATCCATCTCTTTTGCAGTAAGACCTCTTTTTTCCATTACATAAAGAACTGCTGCTGGATCAATATCCCCACATCTAGTTCCCATCATTAAACCTTGTAAAGGAGTAAGGCCCATTGATGTTTCTATACATTTTCCACCTTTTACAGCTGATATAGAAGCTCCATTTCCTAAATGGCATACTATTACTTTTGCTTCAGGATTATTTAATATTCTTGTAGCTTCTTGTGATACAAAATAGTGTGATGTCCCATGGAATCCATATTTTCTTACTTTTAATTCTTCATAATCTTCATATGGAAGCGCATACATAAATGCTTCTTTTGTCATTGTTTGATGGAATGCAGTATCAAATACAGCTACATTTTTCTTATCTGGCATAAGCTCCATACATACTTCTATCCCTAATGCATTTGCTGGATTATGAAGTGGTGCTAAGCTCGATAAATCCTGTATTTCTTTTAATATTTCTTTAGTTACAACTACTGATTTGTCAAATTTTTCTCCACCATGTACTACTCTATGTCCTATTGCATCTATTTCATCTACTGATTTTATTACACCATTTTCACCTTGTAATGTTTTTAATACTAAATCAATTGCTTCTTTATGTGTTGGCATTTCATGAAGTATTTCCTCTTTTTTTCCGTTAGCTTTATACTTCATTTGAGAACCTTCTAAACCTATTCTTTCACATATCCCTTCTGCTATTGCTTCCTCTTTTATCATATCTACTACTTGATATTTTAGAGATGAACTCCCACTATTTAGTACTAATACTTTCATAAAAAACTCCTCTCCTTTTTATTATTCTGCTTGAGCTGATGTAATAGCAACAATGTCAACTATATCTTGTACACTACATCCTCTAGATAAATCATTTACTGGTTTTGCTAATCCTTGTAATAATGGTCCGTAAGCATCTGCATTTGCAAGTCTTTGAACTAATTTATATCCTATATTTCCTGCTGATAAATCAGGGAATACTAATACATTTGCTTTTCCTGCTACTTTTGATTCAGGTGCTTTTTTAGCAGCTATTGCTGGTACTATTGCTGCATCTGCTTGTAATTCTTCTTCAAATTCAAAGTTTACAGCTCTATTTCTTAAAATTTCTCCAGCTTCTATTACTTTATCTACATCTTCATGTTTTGCACTTCCTTTTGTTGAGAAAGATAAAAGTGCAACTTTTGGTTCCATTCCTACTATTGATCTAGCTGAAGCTGCTGCTGAAGTAGCTATATCTGCAAGTTGTTCAGAAGTTGGATTTGGTACCACTCCACAATCTGAGAATATAAGAACTCCATCTTTTCCATAAAGTTTTGCAGGTTCGCTATCTTTTGGTAATACCATTACAAAACATGATGATACTGTTCTTAATCCTGGTTTTGTCCCTATTACTTGAATAGCTGCTCTAAGTACATCAGCCGTTGGAGAATCAGATCCTGCTACCATTCCATCTGCATCTCCCATTCTTACCATCATAGCTCCAAAAAATCTAGGATCGTTTTCCATTACTTGTCTTGCTACTTGCTCTGTCATTCCTTTTTTTTCTCTAAGTTTTACAAATTCTGCTATATAACTGTCTAATTTTGAATAATTTTTAGGATTTACTATTTCTGCTCCTTCTATATTTACATTTAATTCAGAAGCTTTTGACTTAATAGTATTTTCTTCTCCTATTAGTACTAATTTTGCTAATTTCTCTTCTAAAACTTTTGCTGCTGCTTTTACTACTCTTTCGTCATTAGTTTCAGGTAAAACTATAGTTTTTAAATCAGCTTTAGCCTTACTTCTAATTTGTTCAATAATTCCCATTATTTACCTCCTCAATTTAAAACTTGTTAAGTAAATTTTAACACATTTTATACATATTTTCAAAGTATTTTGTTGTTTTTTTTACCTTTTTTTACATAATATATATAATATACTCCATTTCTATACAAAATATATTATTTTTATATTAGTTTATACATACTTTACTACATTTGTTAAAAATTTATTCAAATATAGCATTTATGTATTCATCTACATCAAATTTTCTTAAATCTTCTATTCCTTCTCCTACTCCTATAAATTTAATTGGTTTTTTTATCTCTTCTGATACTGCAAATATAATTCCTCCTTTTGCAGTTCCATCTAATTTTGTTACTACAAATCCTGTAAGTTCTGTAACTTCATTAAAGACTTTTGCTTGTGTAAGTCCATTTTGTCCTGTTGTTCCATCTATTACTAATAAACTTTCATAAAATTCGCCTTCTCCAAGATGTTTTTTTATGATTTTATTTATTTTTTCAAGTTCTACCATTAAATTGTTTTTATTGTGCAGTCTACCAGCTGTGTCTATTATTGCTATATCTGCTCCTCTATTTTCTGCTGCTTTTAATGTATCAAATACTACTGCTCCTGGATCTGCTCCTTGTGAATGTTTAATAATTTCTGCATTTGCTCTATTTGCCCACTCTTCTAATTGTTCAATAGCTGCTGCTCTAAATGTATCTCCTGCTCCTATTACTACTTTTTTACCCTCTTTTACAAATTTTGAAGCTAATTTCCCTATTGTTGTTGTTTTTCCTACACCATTTACTCCTACTACTAAAATTACATTTAATCCTTTTCTATCTAATTTTAATTCTGTATCCTCTTTTATTAAAAACTCTTTCATTACATCTTTTAATACATCATACACTTTTTCTGGATCAGTAACTTTTAATTCCTTTACTCTTTGTTCTAATTTATTTACTATTTTAAGAGTCATATCCATTCCTATATCTGATTGTATAAGAAGGTCTTCTAACTCTTCATACATCTCTTCATCTATTACACTTCTACCACTAAATAATGTTTTAATTTTTCCAAATAATCCATCTTTTGACACACTTTTAAATAATTTTTCTTTTAATGAGCCAAAAATTCCTTTTTTCTTTTTCTCTTCTAATTCTTTTTCTTTTTTTTCTACCAATTCTTTTTCAGCTATTATTTTCATTTCTGTTTCTCTTAGTTCTTTTTCTTTTTCTATTTTTTCATATACTTCATTTGCTTTTTCCTCTTCTATTTTTTCTTCTAATTCATGAAGTTTTTCCTTTAAATTTTCAAATTCATTCTTTTCTTCTTCTAATTTTTTTATCGTTTCTTCTACTTCTTCATGTACTTCTTCAAACTCTTTAATTTTTTCTAATTCTTCTTTTATTTCTTTCTCTATTTCTTTCTCTTTTTTAAAAATATTTTTTATTTTTTTAAACATATATATCACTCCCTCTTAATTTTACATACCAAAAAATGATACCATATTTTATAGCTCATTTCAAGCAAACTGCATAGTTAAAATAAAAAAAGTTGCTATTTTTATTAAAATAACAACTCCTTAAATATTTTTCTGTTTTTTATTTTTTTATAATATTTAATTCTAAAGAAAATAGTATAAATATACTAAATGCTAAAACACCTAAAATAAAATAAATAAAATCTAATGTAGATATAGCACTTATTAATCCAATTAATTTTTCATAAATTTTATTACTAATTCCTAATGAAGTAAAATTATTTTCAGCATATAAATTTACATTTTTAGAGTACATTAACATTAATACTAATATAAAAAGCTCCCATTTTATTTTTCTCATTTTAATCACCTCAATAATAGAATCTCTACTCTATTATTTATCGGAAACTTTTCATAAAATCATAAGCTTTTTTATAAAATTTTTCACTGCCAAATCCACCTGGTTTTGTTATTATATTATAATCTTTATATTTTAAATAAGCTATTCCAGGCTCAATCTCTTTTATTACCTCTAAATATTCAATATTTAATTTTTTTAATACATTAATACTTATCTCTCCACCACTAATTATTAAATTTTTTATACTATTTTCCTTTATTATTTTTTTTGATATTTCTGTAAAAATATCTGTTATCTCTTCTATTTCATAATTTAATTTTGATTTGTTATACTGCTCTATATCTTTTATACTTCTAATTAATATATCTTTTTTATATTTTTTTATATCAACATCTATATTTTTTTTAGTAAAATCAACATCTACAACTTCTATATTATTATCTTTTTCTAATATTTTAATTTGCTCTATATTTTTTGCATTACAAGAACCTGATATTATTGCTATTTGTTGTTTACTGTATCCCCAATATTTCATTAAATATTCCATAATCCCTGATGAACCTATTATATACTTATCTAATTGCAATTCAATAACTGATTTAGCTATTATATCTAAATCATTATTATTTTCTGTATCAAAAATAATAATTTGTGATTTAGTATTCTCAAGTTTCTCTTTTAAATTGTCTCTAATATCATTTATTTTTACAATCTCACCTTGAAAATATTCTAATAAATCATTAGTTTTTATAGGATGATATGGGTCATTTTTAAATTCTGTTAAATGAAGTGGCGTCTCTCCAATATAGTGTTTACCATTTATAATTTTTCTATTAGTATTTGGAAATCCTATTATCACTAATATTTTTTCTTTTTTATCTATATTTTCTTGAATAGCTTTTAACTCCTCTTTTATATTTCCACGTAAAGTAGAATCTATTTTTTTAAAAAATTTATCACTAGCTTTTATTTCTAGAAAACTATTTTTTACTCGTTCATAAGCTTGTTTTTTATCTATATTTCTACTTTCAGTAGATATTATCTCTACATCACTTTTTACACTAATTTTAGTATTATATGTTTTAGTTATTACTTTTAATCCATATTTTTTTAATTGAATTCCTATATCATTAGCTCCTGTAAAATCATCTGCAATTATTGAAATCTTCAATTTTCCCCTCCTAAAAAATTATTTTTTTTATTATCGACAAAATAACTAGGAGACTGAAAATCTAATTTCTGTTAAATAATTTAAAAACGAGCCCTTTAATTTAAGAACTCGTTTAGTTATTTTATTTTTATTATTTTTTAAATATTCTATTCTTCTGTATATTTCTTAAAATAAAAATACACTTCTGTTCCATTATTAATTTCACTTATAATATTTATTTTTTCATTATATGTTGAAAGAATTTTGTCTACTACTGTAAGTCCTAATCCTAATCCTCTATATTTTCTAGTATTTCCCTCTTCTAACTGTCTAAAACTTTTTAATATCTCTTTTACTTTATCTTTTGCCATTCCCATACCATTATCTTTTAAGCTAATTTTATATTTTTTTTCTTCTTCACTTATTGTTATATCTATTATCAATCTATCCTTTTTAGAAAATTTTAAAGAGTTTGATATAAGATTTACAAATATTTGTTTTATTGCTTCTTGGTCTCCATATATAACTGGTTCTTCTACTTTGTAATTTTTTCTTATTATTACTCTATCTTCTTCTATTACATTTTCTAATCTCATTAACACTTCTTCTATTACATCTGTTAAATATAATTTAGTATTTAGAAGTTCATATTTTCCACTTTCTATACGACTATAACTAATGATATTTTCTATTATTTCTTGTAATCTTTCTATATTATTTAATGAAGTTTTTAAAGCTTTTCTCTGTTTTATTGTTAATTTTCCTATTTTACCAGCAAGTAAAAGTTCTGTATATCCTTTTATTGGTACAAGAGGAATTTTTAATTCATGACTTACATTTGCCATAAATACATTTTTTGTTTTTTCTGATTTTTGAAGCTCTTTTGTAGCCTCTTCTAATTTTTGATTTTCTTTTATAAGTTTTAAGTATAATTTTCTATTTTCAAGAGCTAATAATATTGTTTTTACATATGTAATAAGTGATTTTTTTGTTTCTTGCTGTAATTTATCTCCATTATCTATTAATAATACTCCATATAAATCTTTAGATTCACTTTTTTCACTAAATAATGGTAAGATATATGGCTCTCTAAACTCTTTATAATAAGATAAATCTATAATATCATTTGCTTGTAATATATCTCGTTTTTTCATATAATCAATATAATCCCAAATATCTAAAACTTTTGGAGCTTCCCCTATTCCTAGACTTTTTGTTAACACTATAGTTTTACTTTCTTCTTTTACTGTATAAATAGCTACTTTTCTAAGAATAAGTCCTTCTCTAATTCCCTTAATTACAATCTCATAAAAATTATCATCTATAATATATTTTGAAATATTTATAATTAAATAATATATATTTGTAATTTCTGATATTCTACTATTTAATAATTTATTTATTCTATCAATATTCTCATTTTTTTCTTGCATTTTCTTTTGAGTTTCTTTCATCTCTTTATTCATAAGTTCTAATCTTTGAGAATAATGTTTATTATTATTATTTGCTTCCTCTAACTCATTTATTTTATCACGAAGAGTAATTGTCATTGCTTCAAAATCTCTAGCAAGTATACCAATTTCATCTCCAGAAGCTTTTAGCTTTCCAAGATTAATATCTAGATTCCCCTCTTTTAAAGAATTTATTTTATTTATTAATTCTTTTATTGAATCTACAACAATATTTAACATTGTTGTAGATATTAAAAATATAAGTGAAAACACTAAAAACATAGCAATAAAAAGATAGCTAGTTATTTTTTGTATATCACTAAATAATTTTGTTACATCAAAAAGAAATAACCAACTTAAATCATCTATATTTTCTATATCTATCATTTTATAAAAATATATTTTTTCTCCAATCTCTAAATAATTATCTTTTCTAAATTGAAGAACAATATCATTTCCTAATGTTCCTTTTAATATTTTATTTTTGTCTAGTAAAATTACTTCTGTTACAAATATATTTTTATATCTATTTATCTCTTTTTCTGATATTTTATACCTGTATACAATTGTTCCCATATATTTATTCATGTTTATAGATATAATTGAATATATGTATATCTCATTTCCTAATTTTTTATATCTTATTCCTTCTTCTGTAAAGTCTATTTTCTCATCCTCTTTAAATCCTTTATTAAATATTCTGTCCCCTCTGCTACTATATATAGCTATATCAAATCCTCTATAATTACTTGTAAGAGCATTATAATAATTATAAAGATTATTATACTCTCCTTTTTTTACATTATATCCAATATCTGCCTTGTTTAATAATCTAATAAGATCTATATTTTTAGACATCATCTCTGTTTCACGTCTAAAATTTTCTTTAAACTCATATAGTTCATACTGTATATAATTTATTTTTTCTTCTATTTTAGCTATATTTTCTTGTTCTAAATTTCTATATATAATTTCACTAGAAATTAAATAAGCAAAAATTAGCGATAAAATACTAGTAAAAATAATAATTATCGAAAATTTACTTTTTATACTCACCTTCATGCAAGGTTCCTCCTTGATAATAAATAGAAAAAATGATAAACTAATTTATCAAATAAATTATACCATAATTTTTTTTGAAAGTACAATACGGAGGTTTTTTTAATGAAAAAATTTATTTTTATCCTCTTTTTTATAATAAATATTTTTTTATTTGCAAAAGAATATAATATTTATATTTTTAATGAAAATTATTCACCTATCCCTTCTGCAAATATTATTGTTAATACTAATAGTTATTTAACAGACTCAAAAGGATACTTAAAATTAGATATTCCAAATGATTCTTTTTTTATTTCTATTTCAAAAAATGGATATCTAACAAAAAAAATATTTGTTTCAAGTGATACCCAAAATATAAATATAATGCTTAATAAAAAAAATACAAACACAAAAAAATTATTTATAGGGTTAAAATATGACAACACTAATAACTATTATTTTTTAGATAATGTTATTTTAAATAATTTTTCATTTAATAGTATTATTAATTTTTATAATAATGAAAAATTAGTTTATAGTTTTGATTATCATAATTCCCCTATTAATATTGATATATTACCAAATGTATATAATGTAGAAATTATTAATTCTTATAACTCTACTATTTATAAAAATATTGTTATCAATGATAAAACTAAATCTTTTTTACTCTTTACAATAAAAAAAGAGGAGTTTTCAGTTAAAGGTATTGTTAAATCAAATGATTATTTTATTGGTGGTGCTAAAATAACTTTTACTGATATTAATAATAACAATTTTGAAACATATTCAGATATAACAGGAAATTTTAATATAAAACTTCCTAAAAATGATTATAATGTTTCTATTGAAAAAATTGGTTATGATACAACTAATACAAAGCTATCATTAACAAATAATATTAATAATTTAGAAATTTCTTTAAAAGAACTAGGTGGATATATCTCAGGATATATTATTGATGAAAAAAATAATCCTATTAGCAATGCATTTATAGAAGTAAATAATAATATTGATTCTTTTTCTATTTACTCTAATGATAAAGGATTTTTTAAAGTAAAAGTAACATCAGGGATTAATGTATTAAAAGTAACAAAAAGTGGATATTTAACTAATGGAATTGTTAAAAATATTAAAAATTATTCATCTATTGAAAACATTTATATAAAACTAGCTAAAAAACTAACTAATCTAAAAGGTAGAGTTATTGCAAATTCTGAATATGCTAGTAATGTAAATCTATTTTTATATCAAAATAATAAACATATTGCTACTACAACTACTAGTAAAAACGGGTTTTACATTTTTGAAAGTTTACCTCTTTTTGAATCATATAAAATTATTATCAAAGATTCTCTAGATAGAAATATTTATACTTCTAAAGATATATTTTTAATTAATGAATCTGATGAAGAATTTGATATTTTTTATAATTATAACTATAAAAAACTAATTCTAGAGTTTCCTGAAAAATTTTATAAACCTGTTTATATTAACAACAAAAAATATATTCCTGATAGTAATAGTTTAATTTATTTAGATATTGAAGAAAATATTAATTCTATTGACATTTCAATTCCAGATTATAATTATAAAAAACATCTAACTTTAACTAATGAAAAGAAAATATATTTAAAAATAAAGTTATAAAACTAAAAAGACCAAAAAGCTTAATTTATTTAATAAAATTTAGCTTTCCGGTCTTTCTTTTTTTATTTATAATAAATAATTTCTTTTTAAAGTTTGATAATACTTTTCTGATTCTTCTTCATTACCTCTATTTTTATAGTATAAGTATAAATAATAAATTTCAACATCTGTTTTTTCTGTTTTTCTTTCTATTTCACTTACATAATAGTTATCAAAAACTATGTTATCTTTATTAAAATAAAAATATTTTAATTCATTTGGGATTATCCAATCTTTTTGGCATTCATATTTTTCTAATGCTGTATCTAAATATTCTTGCCAACCATTTTTTAATAAATAATCTAACTGATTGAAATTTAATTTATCTTTATACATTAATAATTTTACATATTCACCTTTTTCAAAATAATATTGTATTAAATCATTTTCAAAAGCTTTATCTATCTCAAACCCATATTTAATAGCATAATCTATATAATATTTTTTATTATATAGTTCTTTTAATTTTGAGATTAATTCATCTATTCTATTTGAATTTTCTAAAATTTCTATATATTTTTGAATAAATTCTTTATTTTCAAATCCTTTAAATATTTTTTCTGCTAAAAGTGTTTCTGCTTCATAACTTTTTTGAGATTTTAATAATAAATCAATTTTCATTAAAAATAGTTCTTTATCAAAAGTTTTATTTATGTAATCATCTATTATTTTTATTTTTTCTTCATTTTCAGCTACATAATTTAATTTATGTTTCAACATCTCTTTTTTATATTTACCTTTAAATTCATCATTATTTTCATAAAAAGATATAAGATTTACAATATCTTTATCAGATATTTCATTTTGAAGTCTATAATTAAAAAATTTATAAAACATATCTTCATTATTAAATGATAAATTATACATTATCTTAAAATCTTCATTTAAAAAATATAATTTATATAAACTATCTATATCTTTTTCTTTTATATATCTATTTTCTAATCTTTTAAACTCTTTATTAAAGTCTTCTGATTTTTTATATTTTAAATAATATAATTTTTCTAAATCATTTCTAAATCCTGTTGGTTTTGCTAATTTTTCTTCATATAAGAAATATTCATAATATCCATCTTGATTTTCTAAAGATTTAATTTTTGCATAAGCTAATTCACTTATCTCTTTTGGCGTAGCAATTTTTAATAATATAGCTTTTAAATACTCATCATTTTCAAAATCTTTATTTTTTATAATTTCAACTAATTTATGTTTTTCTTCTGTATTCCATTCATTATTAAGAAAAAACTCATAATATTTTTGAGAATCATAAGAGTATAGTTCTAATTTTTGAAATTTATTTAAACTATATTTACTCATATCAATAGCTAAATTATTATTTTGAATTAAATCTACAATATACATATATAAATCTAAAAGTTCTTTTTTCTCAGCTTTTTCTTCAATATATTTATCTAAATATTTTATTTCATTATCATAATCTCCTAATTTATGATATATTTTAGAGATTTTTTTATACTCACTTGGATATAATTTCTTATATTCTTCTAAAAAATTTATTGATGCGTCTTTTTCACCTATTTCTGCATATATTTTAGCTATCTCATAATATGATTCTGTATCTTTATCCTCTAATAAATCTGATATATATTTTGATATTTTCTTAGGAAAATATACTTTTTTACCTAAAAAAGAAGTTATCTCATATTTTGAAACTGATGCAAATATATTTATTGAAATTAATAAATACAATATTATTTTTTTCATCTCATCATCACCTAATCTTTTTCTATATTTAAACTAGCTATACCATTTAAATTGAAATCAGCAAATTTATCTTTTTGATATTTTAGTTTATAATAACCTGCAATAGCTATCATTGCTGCATTATCTGTACAAAGTTTTAAACTTGGATAAAATACATCTATATTTTCTTTTTTAGCTCTAATTGTTAATTCACTTCTTAATTCTGAATTTGCAGCAACTCCTCCAGCTATAACAATTTGATTTACATTTTTTTCTTTTGCAGCAACTATTACTTTTTTACACAATATATCTACTACTTTTTTTTGAAATGATGTAGCTAAATCCTCTTTTGAAAATTCCTCTTTCTTCATATTCATTTTATTTACATAATTTATAACAGCTGTTTTTATCCCTGAAAAACTAAAATCATATCCATCTACTTTTGGCTCTGGTATAGAGATAACATTTTTTCCTAACTTAGCCATTTTATCAATAATAGGCCCTCCTGGATATCCTAATCCTAAAACTCTTGCTACTTTATCATAACTTTCTCCTACTGCATCATCTAGAGTAGCTCCTATATTGTAAAATTTATGATTTTCATCAATATACACAATATTTGTATGTCCTCCTGATACAACTAATGATATAAAAGGCGTTTTTATATCATGCTCTAAAAAGCTAGCATATATATGCCCTTTTATATGATGTACTGGTATAATAGGAATGTTATATGAATAAGAGAGTCCTTTTGCAAAAGAAAGCCCTACTAATAAAGCTCCTATAAGTCCTGGAGCATATGTCACTGCTATATAATCAATATCTTCCATTTTTAATTTTGCTTCTTCTAACGCTTCATCTAGTATATATGAAATATTTTTTATATGATGTCTCGAAGCTATTTCTGGTACTACTCCACCATATTCTTTATGAATATCAATTTGAGATGAAATTATATTTGATAAAATCTCTTTCCCATCTTTTAATATTGATATTGATGTCTCATCACACGATGTTTCTATTCCTAAAATATACATTTTTTCTCCTTTTTTAGTTTTTTATTTTCTAAAACTTTTTAACAATTTCATCAATTATATTTCCCTTTAACATCTTTTCTTTATTCACTAATTTTATTCTTGCTAATTCTCTATTATTATATCTAATTACATATGTACCTATCTCTTTATTTTCTTCTATTGGTGCATAAATATTTTCTGGTAAATAAACTACTTTTTCTAATTTCCAATCTTTTTTTATTAATGTAGCATAATCTCTATCAGCATATAAATCTATAGTATTTTTTTTACCATCAATTACTTTTGCTTGAATAATAAAATCACCTTTTTTTACTAAAGTTTTTATTTCATAATTATCATATACATAATTTATCTCTTTTTCTATTTCTTCATCTCTATTTTTTTCGCTAGGAGCTCCTAAAATTACTAGGATAATATCAAAATTTTCTCTATCTACAATAACACTCATATTATACCCTGCACTATCATGATGCCCTGTTTTCAATCCTACTACTCCTAAATCTTTTTTTAAAAAATTATTTCTTGTTTCTATTGTATATTTATTATTTTTAATTTTTGCTGTTTTTAGTTTTACAATTTCCATTATCTCTTTATAATTTTTAAATATTTCAAGTGATAATTTTGATATGTCATAAGCTGTTGATATATCCATTCCTTTTCCTGTCATATCACTTGGTAATCCAGTTGGTGTATAATATTTTGTATCTTTTAAACCTAATTCTTTTGCTTTTTCATTCATTTTTTCTACAAACTTTTCTACATCTTTATACGTATACTCTGCAAGTGCATATGCAGCATTATTTGCTGAATAAATAAGAGTTGCATATAGTAAATCTTTTACTGTTACTACTTCACCTATATTAAGTGATATTCTACTTCCTCCTACTTTTGCTGCATTTAATGATATTTTAACTTTATCATTCCACTTTATATTTCCATTTCTTATTTCATCTACTACTATTACCGATGTCATAAGTTTTGCAATAGATGCTGTTGGATGTTTTAAATAAATATTTTTACCATCAATAATATTTCCATTTGTATCCATTGTCAATTTAGATACATAATCTGCATTTACTATTACATTTAATATTAAAAAAATATAAAAAATAATTTTTTTCAATTTATTACCTCCAAACTATATTTTCAAAACTTATTATAATATATTTTCTTTATTATTACAAATTTTAATAATTTTATTTATCTCAAACTTGATTTTTTACCCTAAATAATATTAATATTAAACTGTGGAGGTGTATTATGAATAACAAAAAAATAAAAAATTTAGAAGAAAAATTCTTTGAAACTTATCCTGAAGGTTTTAATGACCCTGAAATGATTAAAGTATCTAAAAAACATAATCTTGAAAAGGATTTATTAATTAAACCTACAACAACAAAATCTATTCTTAATTATTTTGAAGTTGAAGATATAAAATATAATTCTAAACCTAGTTATGAATTTTACTCTAAATATAGAGATTTTATCAACAACTTAAAAAAAGAAGTTACTCCTTCTCTAGCTCCAAATAATCCTGCTTTTTTAGGTTTTTTAATGTTAACCATTCCAAAAAAATAGTGAGATTAACTCTCACTATTTTTTTCTATCATTTCAATAGGAATAACTTCTATTTCTAATTCTTTCATATCTACTCTTACTATCATTACTTTCAATTTATCACCAATTTTATATGTAATATTATTATCTGTATCTATCATAGTTAAGCTCTCTTCATCATATTCATGATATGATTTTGATTGAATCACATTATAAAAACAATCTATATACTCTTCTGTTTCCATAAATATACCATTTTTATTCATTCCTGTAATTATAGCACTGTATTCATTACCAATTTTATCTTTCATATATTCTACTACTTTTATTCTAATGCTTTCTTCTTCTATACTCATTGCTGCTCTTTCAGTTTTAGATATGTGTTTCCCTACTTCATCAAGAGTATTATCAAGATATTTTATTCTTTTTTTAGATGGATACTTTGAAAGTGTATCTGTAAGTACTCTATGTACAACTAAATCAGCATATCTTCTTATTGGAGAGGTAAAATGTGTATAATATGTTGACGATAATCCAAAATGTCCTGTATTTTCTTTTGTATATCTTGCTTGTTTTAAAGACATAAGTATAAGTTTATGAATTATCATATTTATACCTTTTTCTTTTGAATCTTCTATTATTTTTTGAAATTTTCCTGGATGTAATTCATCTAAATTGTGCAAATTATATCCAAATTTTGAAAGTGATTCATTAAGTTTTAAAAGTCTTTCTTCATCTGGTTTATCATGTGTACGATATATTGAAGGTATTTCTAACCAAAATATTTTTTCAGCAACAGTTTCATTTGCAGCAATCATAAAATCTTCTATTACTTTTTCCGCTTCTCCTCTTTCTCTAGTTTTTATATAATCAACTTTTTTATTTTCATCTAATACTACTTTGATTTCTGGTAAATCAAAATCTATAGCACCTCTTGATTTTTTTACTTGTCTAAGAATTTTAGATAGTTCTAACATTAAAAAAAGCATTTCTTTTATATTTGAATATTTATTACTTAATTCTTCATTTCCTTTATATATCTCATTTACATCTCTATATGTCATTCTTTCTACACTACGTATTACAGATTTATATACTTTATGATCTATTACTCTACCTTTTTTATCTATTATCATATCACATGTAAAAGTAAATTTATCTTCATATGGATTTAAAGAACATAATCCATTTGAAAGCTCTTTTGGAAACATAGGTATTACTCTATCTACTAAATATATAGAATTTCCTCTTTTATATGCTTCTTCATCTAGTGCTGAACCCTCTTTTACATAATAACTAACATCTGCTATACTTACTATAAGTCTATAATTTTCTCCATTTTTTTCTACATATACTGCATCATCAAGGTCTTTTGCATCTGCACCATCTATTGTAATTATATTATAATCTCTTAAGTCTACTCTATTTTCATCAATTTCATAATTAGTTGAAACTAATTTATTTATCTCTTTTTTTACTTCTAAAGGAAATTCCTCTTGTATTCCTTCTCTTTTTAAAAGAGCTTCTATCATTACCTCACTATCAAATGGATCTCCTAATATATCTACTATTTTTCCCTCTGGTTTTTTATCATTATTTCCCCAAAAAGTAATTTCAACTAATACTAATTCACCATCTTTTGCATTTTGCATTTTATTTTTAGGTATAAATATATCTTTACCAAAATTTTGAAATGGAACTACAAATCCAAAATTAGGTTTTCTTTGTAAAATTCCTATTATTTTATCATTCTCTCTTTTTAATACTTTTTCTACTTCTCCCTCTTTGTTTTTTCCATCTTCATTTTCTTTAGTTATTTTTACAAGTACAGTATCTCCTGAAAATGCACCATTAAATTTTGATTTTGGAACAAATACACTAAACTCTTCACCATCAACAAATGCAAATCTATTTTTTACTACATCTAATGTCCCTTTTATATATCCAATATTTTCTGGTATATTATATTTTCCACTTTTTAATTTTACTAAATCACCATTTTCTATCCATTTATCTATAATATTCATATTATTTTTCTTTTTTTTAGGTGACCAACTTACTATACTAAAAAGCTCTTTTATTGTCACTGCTTTCTTTTTTATTTTTAAATGTTCTCTTAATATTTCTAATTCTCTATCTATCATTTTTACTCCTATCTTCCATATATTTTATTTAAATAATAATTTCGCATCTCTAGCGTACTAGGATGAATTATTACATTTTTATCTATTAAAAATTTTATTTTTAAATTAGCTTCTTTTAAAATAGCTAAATCTATATCTTCAAATGCTAATTTTCTTATCTTTTCTACTCCTTCATAATTTCTTGTTTCTTCTACCGCATCAGCTATATATATTATTTTTTCATAAATACTCATAGCTTTTCTTCCAATTGTATGATATTTTATTGCATTTAATATATCTTTATCATTTATTTTAAAAAAATTTCTAGAAAATACAGCACCTGCATAACCATGTAACAACTCACCTAATAAATACTCTTTTTCTATCTCTTCTTTATCTAAAAAATTTAACATTTCATTTAAAGTAAAATGTTTTGATACATCATGTAAAAGAGCTGCTGTTTCTACTTTATCTACATTTACATTATAATGATTAGCTAATTTTTTTGCCATATCTACAACAGAAAGTATATGTTTATATCTTCTTTCTGTTGCAAACTCTTTTATTTTTTCTTTAATAAATCTATTTTTTTTAGCATAATTTATCATAAAATCACTCCATTCAAAAAATATTAACAGACCGAAATTATTAATAAACTTGTTTTCGGTCCGTTTTTTATTATTCTAATTCACCAACTAAATCATATAAATGCATTTTGTCTAATAACTCTACATTTTCTAATGCTTCTGCATAAGTTACAGCTTGCTCATTATATGTTTTTGTTGTTATAAATATACCATTTGTAGCTTTATGTATTTCAAATTGTTCAACAAAAAGCTGCAGGTCTCTTACTGTAATATCTCTATCAATATTCATTATTTGTACTAAAAACTTGTCTTTTGGATTATATTGGTCTACTGCCATTGCCATAATTTTATCTTTACTCTCTTCTATTTCATAAGCTAACTTTAGTCCTAATTTTTCTATTACACTTTTAAATAAATCTAATAAGTCATCTAGTTCTAATATTCCATAATCTATTCCATCTATCATTTTCTCATATTCTTCTGGATTTAATATTTTTATTATATTTTGAATTCTACTTTCAATATCTTTATATCGCGGATTGTATTCTTTTACTAATTTAAAGTATTCTAATGCTTTTTCATATTCATCTTGTTTTTCATAAATCATTCCTAAATCATATAAAAGTGAAGGTTTTTCAGCTTTAAATATATCATCTAATTCAAGCATTTTCTTTATTATACTCTCTTGTCTCTCTAGATTATCTTGTTCAATATAATATTTTAATAAAACTGTATAATATAGCTCTTCTCTTCCTTCTATTTCTTTTAATTGTTCCATTAATTTTGCAGCGTCTTCTAATTCATCTTCTTCATAATGAATTTTTGCTAACTCATATTTTGCTTCATCATTAAATGGATCAAGCTCTATTACTTTTTTTAATTGAAATCTAGCTTTAAATTTATTTTTTGTTTTAAGATGTAATTTTGCTAATTCTAATCTAGTAAGTATATGTGACCTATCTAAAGTAAGAGCTTCATTAAATGCTCTAATAGCTTTTGCTTCTTTTCCCATTACACCATAAATCATTCCTAAATAACAAAATAACAAAGGATTTCTATTATTAACTTTTAATCCATTTATTACATACTCTATTGCTTTATTATAATCTTTTTGTTCTAAATACATTTTAGTTATCATCGCATAAGCATCTCCTTTTTCTTCAGGAGTTGCTTTTTTATTTAATGAAACACTAATATATTCTTTTAAACTTTCAACTTTATTTCCTTGTTCATAATATATTTTAGCAAGAAGTAATCTAGCTTTTATATCATTTGGTCTAGTTGATTTATAATTTTTTAAATTCTCTATTGCTTTTTCTATATTTCCTGTTTTATAAAAATTTTCAGCATCACCTATTATTACTTGTCTCCCATAAAAAATCATTAAATATACAAAAAATATTACAATTGAAACAAATAAAATTCCTATTATAAAAAGCATCATTTTCTCCTTTTTTTAAATAGTTAAATCCTTTTCAAAATAATTAGTTATATTATAAAATTTTAATTTTTCTTGTTCTTCGTTTTCTATTAAAATTTTAACTTTTTCAATTCCTTCTACACCTGTAAAACTATTTACTAATGAGTAAATTACTAAAAGTTCTTGTTTTTCATTTTTTATATTTTCCACCAGCTTTTTATTAAAATTTAGATATAAAACACCTTTTTTAATAAAAATATTTTTCAAAATAACATTTTTATTTATAAAAGCTTGTGGTAAATCCTGAGTATTATCTACTATTTCATTATAAATAATACGTATTTTTTTACTTGTATTTTCTGTTTTTTCTATTTTAGTTCTTAAAGGAATTAATTTATTAAAATTTATATCTGGAATATATATGTCTATACTTTCATATTCTATTTTTTCTATTTTATCCTCTTTTGAATATATCTTTTTTGTCTTAGTAAAATCATAATCTAAAACATATTTTTTATGAAAGACTATTGAAATTATCAACAATACTCCTATTACAACATTTATCCAAATATATTTTTTCAATTTTTCTCCTCACTATTTATCAAAATATTCTTTTACTATTTTTGCTATACTTTGTGCCATTGTTTTTTTAGTAGCTTCTTTAAACATTTTACTTGCTTCACTATTATTTGTAATAAATCCTAATTCTATAAGTATTGATGGTGCATTTGTTCCTCTTAAAACTGCTAAATTAGCTCCGTGACTCCCTCTTTTTTCCATTCCTAATTTTATAGGATAATATTCTATTAATTTATTTGCTAAAAAGGCAGACCTTTCTTGATTTTGTCTATATAATATATCATTCACTATTAAATCTGTTGCTGTAATACTTCCACCAAACTTTTCTTCTACACTATTTTCAAAATTTGCAAGTTGTTTTGCATATTCTGTTTGATTTTTTGAATAATAAAAAACTTCAAACCCATTTGCTGATTTTGATGGACTTGCATTAGCATGTATACTTATTAATAAATTAGCATTATATTTATTTGCTATTCTACTTCTTTCGCCTAGACTAATAAATTCATCTGTTGATCTTGTCATAATAACTTTAAAATCATTTTTTAAAATATCTCTTAAATATTTTGATACACTAAGTACAAGATCTTTTTCTTTATACCTTCCATTTACAGCTCCAGGATCTTGTCCACCATGACCTGGATCTATTACTATTATCGGTTTATCACTATCTTTTTGTAAATTAAAAACTATTCTTGTAGGATTATACCAAGTACTTACTTTATATTTTACTTCTTCTTTTAGTGTTATAAAAAAAGCCGTTGATTCATTTAATTCTATAGCTTCTATTTTTTCTATGTAATCATCATCTTTTTCTATTTTTTTATCTATATTTTCTAATAATTTACTATTTTCTACTTCTAAAAAAATAAGCCTTGTTACTTCATCATAATTTACACTATATTTAGGAGAGTTTTCCCCTTTTATATCTAATACTATTTGTTTTGGTTCATCATTAAATCTTATATTTTGTATATCAAATCCAAATATAGATAAAAAACACAGAAAATAAAGTATACCAATTTTTAGTTTATTCATTAATTTACCCCTTTATCTAAAAAAAAGGTGACTGAAAAGTACAGTTTAAAATAAATCAGTTTAAAAAGTTCTTAATTTTAAAGAGTCCTTTTCTAATTTATTCAATAAAACTTATCTTTTCAGTCTCCCAATATTTATTTACTTTTATATACAGTTGCTATTACAGATTTTTTAAAGCTTATTTTTACACCTTTATCTACTCTAAGCTCGATAAATTCATCTGTTATAGCTACTATCTCTCCTTTTATCCCTCCAGTAGTTATTACTACATCTCCAACTTTAAGATTTGACAACATTTCTTTATGTTGTTTTTCTCTTTTTTTGTTTGGTCTTATTAATAAAAAATAAAAAATTCCTCCCCATACAACAAGAACTACTACTAAATTTATTATTCCTGCTGCAGGATTTTGAGTCGCATCAGCTGCATAAGATATAAATTGATTTAACATAATTTCCTCCTATAATATATTTTACTCATAAAAAAGTATATCACAGTAACTTTTTTTTTTCAAATATAATTTAAAGATAACTGAAAAAGAACACTAAAATATAAATTAATTAAACGAACTCTTAATTTTAAAGAGTTCGTTTTTAATTTATATGATGAAAGTAACTTTTCGGTTATCTAAATTATTTTTATTCAAACATTGATTTAAATTTATCTACTGCATCTTTAAACTTTTTTCCTAATTTATGTTGTTTATTGTCTTTTTTAAATGTTTCATCTAATTTTTCTATTAATTCTTTTTGTTCTTTTGTAAGATTTGTTGGCACCTCTACAAGTATTTTTACAAGTTGGTCTCCTCTACCAAATCCTCTAGAATTATTTATTCCTTTTCCTTTTAGTTTGAATACTTTTCCATTTTGAGTACCTGCTGGTATTTTTATTTTTACTGTTCCTTCTAAAGTAGGTACTTCTATCTCTCCTCCAAGAGAAGCTGTTGCAAAGCTAATAGGTACTTCACATACTACATTATCATCTATTCTTTCAAATATTTCATGTGGTTTTACAGTAATATAGATATAAAGATCACCATTAGGACCACCAGTTGTACTAGCATCTCCCATTCCACTAAGTCTTAATCTTTGATTTTCTTCTATTCCTGCAGGTATTTTTACTTTTTTAGTTACTTTTTCTCTTTCTACTCCTGTACCATTACATGTATGACATTTTTCTTCTGGTATTTCACCTTTTCCATGACATACATCACATTCTGCTACATTTTCAAAAATACCAAACATTGTTTGTTGTCTTTCTCTTATTTTACCTGTACCATTACATTTACTACATGTTTTTATTTTTGTACCTGGTTTTGCTCCTGTACCATTACATGTATGACATTTTCCTGTTCTTCTATAAGTTATCTCTTTTTCTACTCCAAAAGCTACTTCTTCTAATGTTAATTCTAAATTATATCTAAGGTCACTACCTGGTCTAACTCTAGATCTACTAGAGCCTCCACCAAATCCACCTCCAAAAAATGAACTAAATATATCGCCTAAATCTTCAAATCCTCCAAAATCTGAGAATCCTCCAAATCCAGAGCCTCCTGCTCCACCCATTCCATCAAATGCAGCATGTCCAAATTGGTCATATTTTGCTCTTTTATCTTTATCTGACAATACTTGATATGCATCATTTATCTCTTTAAATTTTAATTCTGCTTCTTTTTTTTCAGCATCACTAGCACTTGTAAACTTATCAGGATGATATTTCATAGCAAGTTTTCTATATGCTTTTTTTATTTCGGCATCACTAGCAGTTTTGGATACTCCCAATACTTCATAATAATCTTTTTTTGCCATTTTTCATCTCCTCCAAATTATACTATCTCAAAAATTAACTCTCTCTTAAATTTTCCTAATTCTTCTAATTTTTCTACTCCTATTTTATCTTTTAATTCTCCATTAAAATCAGTAAAGTCATTTACTCCACACCAAGGTTCTATACATACAAACTCTGCATTTACTACATTCCAAAGTGCTAAATATGGAAATTTATCAAATATTACTTTCACTTGTCTATTATCCTTTTTATTTTTTAATGTTATCTCTTTAGACTTAAGATTTTCAAAAACAAATGCATCATTTTTAAATGTATCTTTTTTTAATTCAAGTATTTTTCTTTTCCCTAAGTTTACTTTTTCTTTTTTTAATAAAACACCATCTATAATAAAAGATTTTAATTCCTCTTCTTGTTCAAACTCTAAATAATAATCTTCATATTTTATATTTTCATTTACTAAAAGTGAAAATGCAGGATGTGCTCCTATAGAGAAATACATCTCTTTATTATCAAGATTTTCTACTATATATTCTGTTTTTAATCTATTTTCATCTAATGTATATATAATATAAAGATTAAATTTAAAAGGATACTGTTTTAATGTATCTTCTGAATAACTAAATAAATATTTTATTTTTGTTTGATTTTTTTCTATTACTTTAAAATCATTATCTCTAGCAAATCCATGCTTTAATTGAGAATACTCTTTTCCATCTACAATAAATTTACCATTTTTTTGTCCACCAATAAAAGGAAATAATACTGGTGCCGTTTTCCCCCAATAGTTATTATCACCTTTCCATATATAATTTTGATTATTTTTCTTATTAATTATTTTTTTTATTTCAGCACCTTTATCAGCTATTTCTACTTTTAAAAAATCATTTTCTATAATATTCATATTTTTCCCCTTTATACTTTTTTACATATAGTTATATCTGTTAATTGGTATCCCATTTTTTGATACATTTTTAATAGTTCTATTGAATTTCCAAATAAATGTACTGTTATTCTATTTGCTCCTAATTTTTTAGCATTTTCTTCTATTTTTTTCATTATTTCATCTTCATATTCCATATCTTTATATTTTTCAAAAACTTCTACATTATAGATAAACATCTCTCTATCAGGAATAGCATTCCATGTATATCCTATTTTTTCATTATTTTTATAGATATTATAAAAATAGTGTTTTTTCGTTGCTAAACCATTTTTTAAAAGTGTATTAAAAGTTTCTTTTGCTAGTTCTAATGCTTCTTCTTCTGCCCATACTCCTATAGTTACTTTAGATTTAGAATAATCGGCTATCATTTTACCTTTTATGATTTGAAAGTCTTCTTCTGACATTAATTTTAATTCTATCATAAAATTACACCCCTTTTTTATAAATTTAAAGCAAAAAATAATTAAACTAAGGGTGACCAAAAGTATCTCTAAAAAATCAATTAAAAATTTTTTATAGAAATTAACTTTTTGGTCTCCCAGTATATTTTAATTATTTATACTTTAAAATAAGGGATAGAGTCAGCTCTATCCCCTCTTTTATTAATCAACTATTTCAGCATCTTGTACATCATCATCAGATTTTTTATCTTCTTCAGGTTGTGCTTGTTGTCCAGCTTGATTTGCTTGAGCTGTTTTATATATTTCTTCTGCTAATTTATGAGATACTTGAGTTAATTCTTCAGTTGCTTTTTTAATAGCATCTAAATCATCAGAATCTTTTACTTCTTTTAATTTATTCATAGCAGCTTCGATATTTGCTCTTTCTTCTGCTGATACTTTATCTCCATACTCTTTTAATGATTTTTCAGTAGCAAATACTAATTGATCTGCTGCATTTCTAGCTTCTGTTAATTCTTTGAATTTTTTATCTTCTGCTTCATGCAGTTCTGCATCTTTTTTCATTTTTTCTATTTCTTCTTCTGTTAAGTTTGATGATCCAGTAATAGTTACTTTATTTTCTTTTCCTGTTCCAAGATCTTTTGCTGTAACGTGTACTATACCATTTGCATCTATATCAAATGTTACTTCAATTTGAGGTACTCCTCTTGGTGCTGCTGGTATTCCTTCTAAATTAAATTCTCCTAATAAATGGTTATCTGCAGCTTTAGCTCTTTCTCCTTGATATACTTTAATTGTAACTGCTGGTTGATTGTCTACTGCTGTTGAGAATACTTGAGATTTTTTTACAGGTATTGTAGTATTTCTTTCTATCATTTTAGTAAATACTCCACCTAAAGTTTCAATTCCAAGTGATAATGGAGTAACATCAAGAAGTAATACATCTTTTACATCTCCCATTAATACTCCACCTTGAATAGCAGCTCCAGAAGCTACAACTTCATCAGGATTTATACTTTTATTAGCTTTTTTACCAAAATATCCTTCTACCCATTCTTGAACTGCTGGTATTCTTGTAGATCCACCAACTAATAAAATTTCATCTATATCAGATACTGAAAGTCCTGCATCTTCTAAAGCTCTTTTTGTAGGACCTTGAGTTTTTTCTACTAGTGATTTAGTTAATTCATTAAATAATGCTCTAGTTAATTTTTTTTCTAAATGTTTAGGTCCTGTTGCATCCATTGTAATAAATGGTAATGAAATTGTAGTTTCCATCATAGTTGAAAGTTCTTTTTTAGCTTTTTCTGCAGCATCTTTTAATCTTTGTGTAGCCATTTTATCTTGAGCTAAATCTAATCCAGTTTCAGCTTTAAACTCTTTTACTAACCAATCAATTATAGCTTGGTCAAAGTCATCTCCACCTAAATGGTTATCTCCAGATGTAGATATAACTTCAACTACTCCATCTCCAATTTCTAATATTGATACGTCAAATGTTCCTCCACCAAGGTCAAATACAAGTACTTTTTCCTCTTTTTTCTTGTCTAATCCATATGCAAGTGCTGCTGCTGTTGGCTCATTTATAATTCTTTTTACTTCTAATCCTGCTATTGCTCCAGCATCTTTAGTAGCTTGTCTTTGAGCATCTGTAAAGTAAGCTGGTACTGTAATTACAGCTTCTTTTATTTCTTCTCCTAAATAACTTTCAGCATCTTTTTTTAATTTTCTAAGAATCATAGCTGAAATTTCTTGTGGAGTATATTCTTTATCATGAACTTTTACTTTATAATCTGTTCCCATATGTCTTTTAATTGAAATTATAGTTGAATCAGGATTTGTAATAGCTTGTCTTTTTGCTATTTCCCCTACTATTATTTCACCATTATCTTTTATATTAACTACTGATGGAGTTGTTCTTGCTCCTTCAGCATTTGGTATTACAGTAAAGTTTGACCCTTCCATTACAGAAACACATGAATTTGTTGTCCCTAAATCTATACCAATAATTTTTGCCATTTTGACATTCCTCCTTTATTTAATTAAATTTAATATTTCTTTTTTTACATTTTTTACTTTAAATTCATCATATTTTTTTACTAATTCTATTACATGTTTTGATTCTAAATGTCTCTCATAATCTTCTTTTGTCTCCCATTCCTCTAATAGTATCAGCTCTTCTGGAAGCTCGTGATTTATAAACACTCTATAATTTTCGCATCCTATCTCATTTAGTGTTAGAGGTTTATTTTTTAATAATTCCTCTTTAAAATCTTTTATTCCATCTCTTTCTAAATTAAATCTTTCTAAAACTACTATTTTTTGAGACATTTTTATCACATCCTTATATTTTTTATACTATTTTTTACATACTTTTACCATTGAAGGTCTAATAACTTTTCCATGCATAGTATAACCTTTTTGAAGTTCCATTATAATGTGATCATTTTCTACATCTTCTACATTTTCTACCATTACAGCTTGGTGTTTATATGGGTCAAATTTTTCACCTACTGCTTTTATTTCTTCTACACCTTCTGCTTTTAAAGTATTTTTAATTTGATTAAGTGTCATATCTACACCTTTTACTAATGAATCAAAATCTTTTGATTCTAATGAAGCTGCAATAGCTCTTTCTAAATTATCTACACCTTCTAAAAATTTCGCTATTATTTTTTCTGCAGCATATTTTTTTAATTCTTCAAATTCATTTTCTTTTCTTCTTGCAAAATTTTGAAATTCCGCATTTTTTCTAGCATATGCATTTTTTAATTCTTCAATTTCTTTATTTGCATTTTCTAATTGTTTTTCTAAATCATTTGTTTCTTCTAAATTCTCTCCTATTTCTTCTACTTTAGCTTCATTTTCTTTTTCTAATTCTTCTTGTTTTAATTCTTCCATCTCTTCTTCAAATATCTCCTTATTTTTTATTTCATCCCTTTTTTTCATATCTAACCTTCTCCTTTTAAGTTTTGGATTACTCTATTTACCTCTTCAGATACATATTCTACTAAACTAACTGTTTTTGAATATTCCATACGTTTTGGTCCTATTACTCCTATAACACCTTTAGAACCTCTTAAGTTATAAGTTGAAAAAACAAAACTAAATTCTGATAAAGCCTCTATATTAAGATCTTCTCCTAATAAAATATAAACCTTACCTTCTTCATAGTTTCCTTTTTTTACTATTTCTTCAAAAGTTTTTCTTAAATGCTGTTTTTTATTAAAAATATCTACCATATTAAGTACATCATTATTATTATTTAATGTTTTTAATATGTTTGACTCTCCTCTAATAAATAATCCGTCATCTTCATCATCTTTTTCTTCAAAATTTTCAAATATTTTATTAGAGAGCATCTCTTTTATTTTTTCATAAAATTGATTTAAAGTCATTTCTGAATTTTTTAATTCTTTTTTTATTTCTTGCTTTATATATTCTGTTTCTTCATCAGTTATTGGTGAATCTAAATGGATTTTTCTAGTTTTCACACTACAATCATCTAAAACAGCTATTGTCATTATAGTATAATCTGTTACTTGCATTATTTCTATTTTTTTAACGAACTCTTTTTCTACTTTCGGTTCTATTACTATAGCTGCATATGAACTCATTTTAGAAAGTAGTTTAGATGTTTTTTCAAATATAGCATCTAATTCTAACATTCTTTTTTCATAAGCAAGTTCTATTTTTTCTTTTTCTAATTTTGATAATTTTCTTATTTTTAAGAGTTCTTGTAAATAAAATTTGTATCCTAAATCAGTTGGAACTCTTCCAGAAGAAGTATGAGTTTTCTTTATATACCCAAGTTCTTCAAGGTCTGCCATTACATTTCTTATTGTAGCAGATGAAAAATCAAAATTATATTTTTTTACTAATGTACGAGAACCTATTGTATCTCCAAATGTAAGATAATACTCTATTATTGCTCCTAATACTAATCGTTCTCTTTCACTTAAACTCATATCCATCACCTCTTGTTAGCACTCATCATAAAAGAGTGCTAATCTTTGATAATAATATACATCTTTTTTATTTGTTTGTCAATACTTTTTCAAAAAAAATTAGCACTCTTTTTTTTGAGTGCTAATTTTTATTAAAATATCCTATCATCTCTGCTATTTTATTGGATTTTTCATTTAATTCATCTGAGATTTTTTGTACATTTTGAGTTATATTAAAATTATTTTTTGATATTTCTGATAATTCTTCTGTTTTTTCTTTCAACATTTCATTTGAAGTTGAAATTGATTTTATTCCTGATTCAATTTTATTAAAACTTTCTACTTGTTCATTTATTTTTTCTGTAATATTATTAATTTTTAATGTTATATCTTCTATTTCAATCTTTACATTAGTAAATTTGTTTTTTGTTTTATTCACTATCTCTATATTGTTTTCTGTTCTTTCTTTTTCTATTTCCATATCTTTTTCTATAATCTTCATATTTTTTTGTATATCAATTAAAAGTTCTTCTACCTCTTTTACAAATCCACCTGTTTCTATTGATAATTTTTTTACCTCTTCTGCTACTACACTAAATCCTTTTCCTGCTTCTCCTGCTCTTGCTGCTTCTATTGCTGCATTTAATGCTAATAAATTTGTTTTATTTGAAATATCGGTTATTTTTGATATTACTTCTATTATTTCATTTATCTCTTCTGATAACTTATTTATTGAAATTGATGACTCATCTATTTTTTCTTTTACTTCTTGTGTTGATAAAGTTATATCCTCCATACTATCATTACTTTCACTAGCTAATTTTTCTATATTTATACTTTGCTCTTTAATTGTATTTATATTTTCAAGTACAAAATCATTAATTTCAGCATTTTTATCCACTGTTACATTTAATTCTTCTGTTGCATCTGACACTTCAAAAAAACTTTCTGTTATATTTTCTATTGTTTCATTTATAAGCTCTGTCTCTTTATTTAATTCCACTGAATTTTCTTTTAAATTTTCTGATTCATTTTCTAGGTCAACTGTATCTTTTTTTAGATTATTTATTATTTCATTTAATTTATCAATCATTTTATTGATTTCATTTCCTAAATCCTCTATCTCATCATTAGAATTTAATTTTACTTTTTCTGAAAGATTTCCATTTGCTACTTTTTTTATTATATCAAAAATTATCTCTAATTTTTTAATAATTATTCTGTTTATAATTATTGTCAATAATATTGAAACTATTAAAGTAATTAGTAAATAAAATATTAAAGTATTAGTTATCTCTTTTTTAAATTTATTATTAATATCTTTTATGTTTATTTTGTATTTTTTATATCCTATAATCTCATTATTATAATTTTTTAATGAATAATATGCATAAAAATCATTATTTTCTTTTTTAAAATACTGGTTTTCTTTTTTTATTATATTATATATATCTTGCTTATCTTTTATCTCTGCTTCAAAATTTGATATTGCTATTTTATTTTTATCTTCTTTTCTATAAATAATAGATACTTGATACTCTCCTTTTAAAATATCTTTATCTAATTTTTTAATAAAATTATTTACTCCAGTTATATCAAGTTTTGTTTCAACAATTGCTATTCCTAAAAAATCCCCCATATAAATAATAGGTGTTGTTGTATAAATTTTAATTCCTCTATCACCTATTATAAGACCACTATTACTCTTTTTATTTTTTATACTATCATTTATAATTTCATTATTTATTTGAGATTTTCTAGGCTTATTATATGAAAATAACAAATTTTTATTTGTATCAAGAATAATAAAATTATCAACTCCTATTCTATTTTTATAATGATAATATCCACTTTGAGTAATATTTTTTATCTCTTCATTATCTGTATCATTTACTGCTTTTCCAAAAGTTAAATTTTTATTTATACTTTCTAAAAATAATGAACTATTTTCTATCTTTGAATTAATATAATTATCTAGTGAAATATTTTTTAAACTTGCTAATGTAATAAGATTTCTTTTATTAGACTCATCTAACCTCTTAATATCATTAATACAAAGATAAGTAAACATTACTATCATACTTATCACAACTAAAATTACTGTTTTAAATTTGACACTTATTTTTTGAATCTTTTTATTTCCTTTTTTTTCTCTCTTTTTTTTATTAATTTTATTGTTCTTTCTCTTCAAAACATACTCTCCTTTCAAAAATACGATTTCTGAATTATTATACAATATCTGTACTAATTTTAATAATTAATAATATTAATGTCGATTATATATTTTTTGAATATCTCTCTTATTTTAATCAAGTTGACGTTTTTAATAAGTTGCATCAAAACTGATAATATATAACTAAATATTACTATTTACAATATTATTTATCTATGATATAATACGACATCAATAAAAAATAGAGATAGAGGCTGCAAAATTTATCAGTAATTATATGGAGATTAGCAATCTGTGAAGTATAATGAAAGGAAATTTTGCCGAAATGCAAGATATGCTAAAATCTTGACATTGGGGTTATAGAGAATATCTATAACACTGTCACAATTATGTGATGAGCTATCCGGGAAAAATATTAATTTTAATTAATGCCGGATATATTTTATATCCGGTTTTTTTATTTTATTTATTAGGAGGCTTATATGATGTTTAAAAAAAGGATTAACTTAATTACTTTAATGTTTTTACTAATTTCAGTTTTTTCATTTGCTGGTGGAGATGAAAATGCTGCAAAATTTGGATTATTAACACTTTTACCACCAATTGTTGCTATTGTTTTAGCATTTATGACTAAAAATGTTGTTTTATCATTATTTATTGGTATTTATTCTGGTACATTTTTATTAAATATCCAAGGTAAAGGATTTTTCTTTTCTTTTATTCATGGATTTTTAGATATAATAAAAAATATATTAGGCTCATTATCTGATTCTTGGAATGCTGGGATTGTATTACAAGTTCTTACAATTGGTGGACTTGTAGCTCTTGTTTCAAAAATGGGTGGAGCTAAGGCTATTGCTGAATCATTAGCTAAAAGAGCAAAATCTCCAGTATCAGCTCAAATTATTACTTGGATACTTGGAATATTTATTTTCTTTGATGATTATGCTAATGCCCTAATTGTTGGACCTATTATGAGACCAATTACAGATAAAATGAAAATTTCAAGAGAAAAACTAGCTTTTGTTATAGATGCAACTGCTGCACCTATTGCTGGAATTGCCATTATTTCTACATGGATAGGATATGAAATATCATTAATTAAAGATGGATTTTCTCTAATAGGAATTGAAAATATAAATGCTTATGCTTATTTTGTACAAACTATTCCTTATAGATTTTATAATATATTAATGCTTGCATTTATTCCTATGTCAGCTATTATGATGAGAGAATTTGGACCTATGTTAAAAGCTGAAAATAGAGCTAGAACTACAGGAAAAGTATTAGCACATAACGCAAAACCTATGATATCTGCAGAATCTACTGCACTTGAACCTGATGAAAATGTAAAATTAAATGTATGGAATGCTATTATACCTATTGGTACTCTTATCATTTCAGCATTTGTTGGATTTTATTTTAATGGTTTATCTGCTCTTGAAGGAGATGTATTGGCACAAGTACAAGCTAGTCCTCTTTCAATGTTTGCAATAAGAGAAACTTTTGGAGCTTCTGATGCATCTATCGTTTTATTTGAAGCAGCATTATTTGCATCAATAGTAGCTATAATTATGGGTATTTCACAAAAAATATTTAATATAAATGATGCTATTGATACTTGGGTACATGGAATGAAATCACTTGTAATAACTGGTGTAATTTTATTACTTGCTTGGTCATTAAGCTCTGTTATAAAAGAACTTGGAACAAGTGTATATTTAGTAAATTTAGCATCTAATAGTATTCCTAAATTTTTACTTCCAGCTATTATATTTATACTTGGTTCTGGTATAGCTTTTGCTACTGGTACATCTTATGGAACAATGGGAATATTAATGCCTCTTGCTATTCCTTTAGCAAATGCTATTGGTCAAAATGCCGGTTTAAGTGGAGATGCTGTTATTAGTTATATAATAGTTACTATTGGTGCTGTACTTACTGGTGCTGTATTTGGAGATCATTGTTCACCAATATCAGATACTACTATACTATCATCTATGGGTTCTGCTTGTGACCATATAGACCATACTAAAACTCAATTAATTTATGCTTTAGCTGTAGGAGCTTTAGCTGTAGTATTTGGATATATTCCTGCTGGAATGGGATTATCTATATATATAGTTCTTCCTGTAGCTATATTATCAGTATATTTATTACTATTAATTTTTGGGAAAAAAATAGAAACTGCATAAACTATTCTATTAACTAAAAAAGAGTCCTTTTAACTTAAAGGACTCTTTCTTTTATTTTTAATTAAATTCTAAAAACTCTTTTTCATATTCTATTACTTCATCTATTATCTCTTTAACTCTCTTAGCTTTTAACGGCTTTAAAATATAATGTCTAGCTCCTTTATCAATTGCTTGAAGAACTAAATTCTTTTCACTTATAGCACTTACCATTATAATTTTAGCATTTTCATCATACTCTATTATTTTTTCAAGTGCTTCTAGTCCATCAACATCTGGCATCGTTATATCCAATGTCACAAAATCTGGCTTTAAAGTTTTATATTTCTCTACAGCCTCTTTTCCATTTATAGCTTCACCTACTACTTTATGTCCCACTTCCTCTAGTATAACCCTAAGTCTATCTCTCATTCCATCAAAATCATC
The DNA here is from genome assembly GCA_020063625.1 of Fusobacteriales bacterium. GTDB lineage: Bacteria > Fusobacteriota > Fusobacteriia > Fusobacteriales > Fusobacteriaceae > Hypnocyclicus. Next base: position 1,886 of record JAICDD010000004.1, on the reverse strand, counting down.
TACTATTAAAAAAGTATACATCGATTTCCCACCGCCCTTAATTAATTTTACTCAGTACTCTTTTTCGACAAATATTTGTATTTTCCTACAAAAAAATTTAAAAATATAAAATTTATAGAAAATTTTAAGTATTTATTATATAATATATTATATAACAAAACAAAGGAGAGTGCTAGAAAAAAATGGATAAAAAAATTATTTTAAATGGTATTTTTTATATTATTCTTACATCACTATTTATTTACTTATGGATAAAAGAAAAACAAATAGCTGCTACTATCAAATCATATAGAGATTCTTTTTCAAATTTTTTAATAAATTCTTTTAATATAAAAAGTCCAAAATCTCAAACAAGTTTAAGAAAAACTGTAGATTTTGTTGAAACTATTACTAGTGCAATTATATTAGTACTTATTATTCAAAAATTTTATTTAGGAAATTTTTTAGTCCCTACTGGTTCTATGATTCCTACAATTATGCCAAAAGATAGACTTTTTGGAAATATGGTAATTTATAAATTTACTAAACCTAAAAGAGAAGATATAATTGTATTTAAAGAACCTATTGATAATAAGGTGTTATATACAAAAAGATTAATGGGACTTCCTGGTGAAACTGTTCAAATTAAAGATAATTATCTATTTATAAATAATGAAAAAATAACAACTAGAAATTATTCTAATTTAGCTGACTTACAACCAGGAGTTGAATGGATAATTCCTAAAAAAGGTGATACATTAGAAATTTATGCTGATTTTAATATAAAAGATGTATTAATTGAAAAAAATATTGATGTAGAAAAATTTCAACAAGTAATTTATGAGCACCCAGGTAGAATTACTACATTTTTTAAAGGAGTACATTTTAAAATAAATGGTAAAGAAACAGGACCAGTTCCTGATTATATTCATAATAAAGAAACTATTTCTAAATTAATAAATGGAGAAACATTAAAATTTACAATAAATGAGGATTATTATTTAGCACTTGGGGATAATACAGATAATAGTATGGATTCAAGAGTTTGGGGATTTTTAGCAGAACATAGAATTAAAGGAAAACCATTTTTAAGATTTTGGCCATTAAATAGAATAGGATTATTAAAGTAATATGAATATTAAAATTAATAAAATTAACAAAGATAACATTAAAAATATTTTAGATATTGAAATAACTTCTTTTCCTACGCCGTGGGATGAAAAGTTATATCTATCTATGTTAAGAAATAATAGATATCATCTATATGGTGCATTTTTAGATGATATCTTACTAGGATATATTGTACTTTACGATAGTGTAGATATAATAGAGATAATTAAAATAGCTACTTCAAAAGATTATAGAAAAAAGGGTATTGCATCACATTTATTACAATTTGTTATTGAGAAATATAATTTAGATTTTATGCTTGAAGTAAGAACAAGCAATATAAATGCTATAAATTTATATAAAAACTTTAATTTTAAAGATATTTCTATTAGAAAAAACTATTACAAAGATACAAATGAAGATGCACTTATTATGAAAAGAGAGGCAAAATGAAAGATAAACTTATAGATTCTTACAATTTTAAAAATAAAGAATTTTTAATTGATTATCTAAATGAAAATCTATATTTAAGTTATTCTTATTTAAAAGAAATTTTAGATTTTTTTTATGAATTAACTACTATAAAACAAATTGATTTAATAGAGTTTTTAAATAAATTTTCATTAAAATCAAAAAATAAAAAAGAAAACACTAAATATTTTATTGAATATATTAGAGAATACAGAAATCCAATTATGTATAATTCTTTAAAAAATTTAAAAAATAATTTAAAACCTATTGAAAAAAAACAGATAAAAACTATTTATCCTCAAAATTTAGAAGGAGATTATTTAAAA
>JAICDD010000032.1 GCA_020063625.1 Fusobacteriales bacterium | reverse complement strand
GGAATATATGATAATAGCAATGGCATGATAAAAGAAGGGATTGAATTAGTCAATCAACCAATTATGAAGGTTGGTGAATAATATGAAAAAAAAGAGAGGAGTTTTATATTGGCTTATTAATTATATAATATTTGGATATTTAGTATCTTTAGTATTATTAGAAATTATTGTCTATACAAAAGAAAAATCTACTTTTATAATAATGTATATATATATGCCATTATTAATAAGCATATTTATTTTTCCACTTGGTTATGGTTTTAAGAAATTATTTTTTGAATATAAAGAATTATTATCTGGTACTTCGCTAGGGTTTAAAGTATTTATTATTTTAGGATTAATAGGATTATTTTATAGAAGTTGTTGGGATTATAATAGAACAGAAAAACATAAAAAAGAAGCAGAAAAGAATCCACAAATAGAAAAACAAATAAAAGATATGTAAATACAAAAGAAAAATCGCCTAACAATGTGCAGAAGCCATCATTTCGAGAAACGCTACGCTGACTCTAATTGACGGCTTCTAGCACTAGACCGTTAGGTGACATTATAGCAAGTGTATATAGGGTTGGTAGATTTTCTCGTTAACATCTCCTAACTCCATATATACGCCATAAAAGGTAACGTTTTCTAGGGAGGTAAGTGTTTTGGAAAAAACATATAAAGAGTATGTAAGAGAATTTTTTCTCGAAATGAATGATGAAGACTTCGATATTTTTTTTGAAGAACAGTAAGCCGTTAGGGAAAAATTCGAAGAGGAAATGTTTAGAGAAACTCCTCTTCAAAAATATATGAGTGAAGTTAGTAGAATTATTAATCAAGATATAGAAGATGATTGTCTATTTTAAATAAAAGGAGTAATAAATGATTAAATTTTCTTTAATAAATATAAAAGATATCTCAAAACTATTCGAAATAACTCAATTAAGTGAAACTTCAACTAAAGAAGAAGATATTAGAAATGAATATTGCAAACATATTTTAGAATTACTTAAAACCTCTCAAGTTATTTCTGATTACAGTTACGAAGGAACTTTAGATAGAATCTCAAACGAAGTCTTTAAGATATATTCTAATGATACAAACTTTAAAACCAGTTTTACTTTTGATACTTATAACAAGTTTAACAAAATAACTGTTAAAATAGAAGACTATGAAAATAAAGTTCCTGAAGACGTATTAGAAAATTTCAAATTAAATATGAAGGAATTACTTTTGAAAGATTGGGAATCATGCACTTGGTTAATTGATTATCAATCAGAGTTTTTTGCTTCTAATTTATATAGGCAAATCCATTCTGTTGAAAATTCTATTAGAGAATTAATATATGATGTTATGTTAAAACTTTTTGGAAAGGATTGGATAAATATCCCTGAGCTGTCAAAAGTTTATTCTGAATATAAAAGCAGAAATACAGACTTTAAAAGAAAAGTTACTCATTTTAAAAATGTAGATGATAATCTAATTTCATTAAGTACAGAAACTCTTTTTAAAATAATGAAAACAAAAATCTATTTTTACCCAATTGACCTTAACAATGAAAAAATTAAACGTAAAATATTTATAGAAGATAATTCAGATAAACTTTCTGATTTTCTCAAAAAACAGTATCAAGTAAAATATGACTTATGGGCAAGTTATTTTAAACCTCTTTTTCCTGAAAACATTGATACTTTAATAAATGATTTTATAAAAAATAGAAACCATGTCGCGCATAACAAATTAATAGATTCAGAAGCAAACAGGAAAATAAAAGAAAACATTAGTCAAATGGAGAAATTCTTTCAAGTCGCATTAGAAAAAAGTTTTGAAATAGAAATGTCTGAGGAGTATATTGAGACTTTAGAAATAATCGAGGAAGATAAAATTGCACAAATTAAACACATTCGAAATACTAAAGAATTAGAAGCTGGTATTACAATTAAAAATAAAAGCGAAATTATTGAGATATTCCAAGAAATTATTAATGAGATTTATTTTGAAATAAGAGACTCCTACTATTTTGATTATGATTTTGAGTTTAGTGATTTAAACGTAGAAATTACCGAAAATGAAGAAATTTGTTTATTTGAAATATTAATTGATAAAGCTGCATTGTCAATTAAACTTATTATAACTGCTACTATTTATATTGATGACTCCGAAAGTGGAATTAGTTCATTAATTTTAAAACTTCAGCAAAACGATTTATGTTTACATAAATCTATTATTGATTGTAATAATGGGGAAGCCATTTTTAATGAAGAACAGTCAAATTATCTTCCTCAAAGAGATTTTGAACTTGATGATTCCCAAAAAACAGATTTTATTGAAGCCATTTTTAGTTTCATACAAGAAAATAAATAGTTATCGCTTTGGAGTTTGTAAAAAACTATTTAAGAAAGGATTTTTTATCATGGAAAAAACTAAATATATAAAAATAGCTGAATGGATGCTTGAAAAAATTCAATTAGAAGATTATGTTTATCAAGAGGAAGTTGTAGAGGAAATTTTAGAAAAATTTGGTGAAGAATTTATTTATTATAATGAAAGAGGTAGCCTAGCAATAAATAAAAATGTTTTAAAAGAATTTAGAAAAATATCCCCTGATGTTGTTTGGGAGAGAAGAGGAAAATGCTGGAGAAAACGAGATGAATATGATGAACCAGGAAGACAACAAAGCTAAAAAATTACTCATTATAAAAATCACCTAACACAGCGACAACCAACATGAAAACCACACGTCGGTTTGGTCGTGAATCCGTTAGGCGAAACTTGGTTTATTAAATTTTAGGGTTAATTTTTTAATTAAGGTTATTCAAATGGAAGGAGATATATTTTAATGTCACAAAAGTATGATTTTAATTATTTTGAACTTGGTAGTCATTTTAGTTTTGCTGAAACTTTTCAGGGGGAATTTGAAAATTTAGTTAGACTTGAAATTACAAATGTTGATGATGGTAGAGGATTTGCTATTGGAAAAAATCAAATTAGTAATAGCTATTTTGATTATAAAAATGAAATATTTATTTTTAAAGGTTATATTAGCGGTGATGAAAATGATAAAAGTATTGAACTAGCAAAATGGAGTATTCATACCAAACAGTTATAGGAAGTAAAGGAATATATGATAATGGAAAAGGTATGATAAAAGAGGGAACGGAATTAGTCAATCAATCACTTATGAAGGTTGGTGAATAAAATGAGAAAAAATAAAGGAATATTATATTGGATAATTAACTATATAGTATTTGGGTATATAGGATCTTTAATATTATTAGAAATTATTGTTTATACAAAAGAAAAATCTACTTTCATAACAATGTATATATATATGCCATTATTAATAAGTATATTTATATTTCCAATATTTTATTATGGAGCAAAACTATTATATGGGATATTTAAAGAATTAAAAACAGAGTCATGGGGAATGAGAATATTTACAATATTAGCAATATTAGGATTATTTTATAGAAGTTGTTGGGATTATAATAGAACAGAAAAACATAAAAAAGAAGTAGAAAAGAATCCACAAATAGAAAAACAAATAAAATAATAACCGTTGAAAAATTATAAAACATTATATTTTTATTAGATATTAAATTCTAATTTCAAAGGAAAAATCAATATGAAAGAAAATAAAATATATTCAATGCCGTTTTCGACTATTTATCAGTTATATATAAAAAAAGTAGGGAAAAAAGGGCGAAGAAAAGAGGAAGTTGATGAAATTATATATTGGTTAACAGGGTATCATAAAAATAGTTTACAAAAACAGATAGAGAATGATATTGAATTTGAAACATTTTTTAAAAATGCACCTCAAATTAATGAAAATGCTAAATTAATAAAAGGGATTATTTGTGGAGTACGTATATAGGAAATAGAAGATGAATTAATGAGAAAAATACGGTATCTTGATAAATTAATAGATGAATTAGCACGTGGTAAAAAAATGGAAAAAATATTAAGGAAACAAATTTTATTTAAAAAGGGGTATAAATTAATGATACTAGCAGACAAACCATATATTTCAGAATTTATGAAAGAAAGTATTTTAAAATTAAAATTACCAGTATTAAAATCAGAGTCAATAGAAAAATCTATTTTTTTAGAAGGGACAGAAATAGTAAATGGCGAATTAGCATTAGAAAAACTAAAATTAAAAAAAGATATAAAAATATATAGTAATTCAGAAAATTCTATTAATTGGATAATTAATAATTTAAATTTTACAGAATTACCTAAAAATATAGATTTATTTAAAGATAAAGTTAAATTTAGAAAATTAATAGAGAATATTTATCCAAATTTTTTTTATAAAGAAATAGATATTAATGAACTAAAAGAAATATCAATTGAAAAAATAAAAATGCCATTTATTATAAAACCTTCTGTGGGATTTTTTAGTATGGGTGTATATATGATATCAAATCATGATGATTGGTTAAAAGCAATAAAATCAATTGAAAAGGAGATAAAAGAAGTTGAAGGTTTATATCCAAAAGAAGTTTTAAATACTTCAAAATTTATAATAGAGGAATATATTGAGGGAGAAGAGTTTGCTTTTGATGCTTATTATAATAGCGATGGAGAACCAGTAATTTTAAATATTTTAAAACATATATTTTCTGATGAAAAGGATGTAAGTGATAGAGTGTATATTACATCAAAAGAAATTATTAATGAAAATATTGAAAAATTTTTTAATTTTTTAGAAAAATTGGGAAATATTGTAAATCTTAAAAATTTTCCATTACATGTTGAAGTTAGAGTAGATAAGAATGGTGAAATTATGCCTATAGAGGTAAATCCAATGAGATTTGCTGGATGGTGTACGACGGATATAGCATATTTTGCATATAATATTAATACATATGAATACTATTTTAAAGATAAAAAACCAAATTGGAAAGAAATTTTAAAAGGAAAAGAAAATAAAATTTATAGTATAATTGTATTAGATAATTCAACAAATATATGTGTTAGAGATATTAAAAATTTTGATTATAATAAGCTTTGTTTAAAGTTTAATAAAATTTTAGAGCTTAGAAAAATTGATTATAATGAATATCCACTTTTTGGATTTCTTTTTACTGAAACTGAAAAAGAAAATTATAAAGAATTAGAATGGATATTAAAATCAGATTTAACAGAATTTGTAAATAAAAATAAATATTAAGGAAGTGATAAGATGTATTTAGGAATAACAAAAGCAATACAAGATAAATTCAAAATTAAAGTTGAAGTAGTAGAAGAAAAAATTCCGGAAATTTTATGTTGGCATGCACATAAATTTGTTTTTAATAGAAAAACAGGACTAATTTTCATGAATGATTTTACAAGATATATTGTAGTTGTTTATGAAATTAGAAAAAAAGAGATAGAAAATTTATCTGAAGTTTTTAAAGAACAATTAAAAAGAAATATGATTTTAGACAAAATAGATAAAAATAAAGTAGAGAAATATTTAAAGGATTTAGGAGAGATTAGATTTATAAAAACAAGTAGTAGAAGCATATTAGGACAAATAAAAGATGCAATATTTTGTTTAGACTATGAATTAGAAGATATGCATAATATTAAAGGTAATAAAATAGATTATATAAATTCAAAATTGAATGATATGCCAATGCTTAGAATAAAAAGTTTTCCAAATAAATTTATGTTAGAAGAAATATCAAAAATATATTAAAAAATTAGGAGACTGAAAATTTAATTTTTATTGAATTAATTTTTAATTAATTTATTTTTAAGTGATATTTTTCAGTCGTCCTAATTTTTATTTTAAATGAATTTTAATTATATTCTCTTTTTTTATAATGAGTATGTAAATATTTATGAGATACTTCACTTAAAGGTTTTTCTAAAAATTCATTATATAATTCTTTTATAGCAGGATTTTCATGAGATTTTCTATATTTTCGAGTTTTATCGACTGCATAAATACCTTTCATACGTTTTTCTACAATATCATCATCACATGAAAATGGTTCACCACCACCACCAATACATCCACCTGGACATGCCATTATTTCAATGAAATGATATTTATCTTTATTTTGAAGTAATTTATAAGCATTTTCAAGACCATTTGCTACAGCCACTCTTACAGTTTTATCAGCTATTTTAATTTCTGCTTCTTTTATTCCGTTCAATCCTCTTACATCATTAAACTCTATATTTTCAAGTTCTTTACCTGTAATAAGCTCATATGCTGTACGAAGAGCTGCTTCCATTACTCCACCACTTGCACCAAAAATAACTCCTGCACCAGTAGATATTCCAAATGGCTCATCATATTGTGAATCTGGTAAATTTCTAAAATCTATTCCCATAGCTTTTATTATATTTGCAAATTCTCTAATAGTAAGTACATAATCAACATCACCTTTCATTTCTTCTCTATTCATTTCATATTTTTTTGCAGTACAAGGCATAATTGATACACTAACTATATTTTCTTTTGGTATTTTTGATTTTTTTGCATAATATGATTTTGCTAATGCTCCAAACATTTGCTGTGGTGATTTACAACTTGATAAATTATCTATAATATCATGCATATTATCTTCTGCAAATTTTACCCATCCAGGTGAACATGATGTAATTAATGGTAAATTTTCATTTTTTGTAAACCTTTCAATAAATTCGCTGCCCTCTTCTAAAATAGTTAAATCAGCTGTAAAATTTGTATCAAAAACTTTATCAAATCCCATTTTTCTAAGAGCTGTAACCATTTTACCTTCTACATTTGTACCTGGAGGATATCCAAATTCTTCTGCAAGTCCTATACGTACAGATGGAGCAGTTTGAACAACTACATGTTTTTTATTATCGTTTAATACACTAAGAACCTCATTTATATGATATACTTCTCGAATAGCACCAGTTGGACATGATAAAATACATTGACCACAATTTGTACAATTAATATTTCCCATTCCTTTATTCATAAAAGTAGATACTTGAGTAAAAGGGCCTCTTTCTGTTAAAGTAAGAACTCCTACATGTTGTATCTCTTTACAAGTTCTGATACATCGAGTACATGATATACACTTTGAATTTTCCCTAAAAATACTAAGAGATGTATCATCAATTTCCCAATCTTTTTCTACAGGAATATAGCTTAATTTAGTTATACCTATCTCTTTTGCTAAAGTTTGGAGTTCACAATTTTCATTTTTTGAGCATGTTAGACAGTTTAAATTACAATCAAAAGGATGATTTGCTAAAATTAATTCAAATATTCCTTTACGAGTTTCTCTTACTTTTTCTGAATTTGTAAGAATTTCCATTCCATTTTCTACTTTTGTAGCACATGAAATTACAAGATTTCCTGTTTTTTTATCTTCTACAACACAGATTCTACATCCACCATAAACTGATAGATTTTTTTTATAACAAAGTGTAGGAATTTTATATCCTAATTGTTTAGCAGCATCTAAAATAGTACTATTTTCATCAATCTCAATCTCTTCATTATTAACCCTTAACTTAACCATTATTTTCACCCCACAATATATTTATTATATTCATGTGCAAGTTTTTTCATGCTACTACTTATGAGTTTACCAACTGATTGACCAAGACCACAACGAGCAGCATTTGTAGTAGTTTTTTCAATATCATTAATAATTTCAAACCATTCTTTTTTACCTTTTCCTTCTTTTAGTTTTTCTAATAAATAGTGTATTTGGCGATTTCCTTCTTTACATGGAAAACATGTACCACAAGTTTCATGCATATAAAAATCAGCAGTATTTATAGCTACATCTAATATATCTACTTTATCATCTGCAACTATTACAGCACCAGAGCCAAGAGCACTACTAGCTTTTTTTAGACTATCATGAGAAATAATGGTATCAAGTTCACTTTCAACTAAAATTTCAGTAGAAATTCCTCCAGGTATAAGAAATTTAAACTTATTATTATTTCGAATTCCTTCTCCTAAATTATATATTAAATCTCTAAAAGTTATTTTTCCAAGCTCTATTTCATATACTCCAGGTTTATTTATAGCACCACTAAGAGATATAAGTTTTGTTCCTCTTGAATTTTCTGTACCTATTTTTAAATAATTTTCTTTATCACGTATAATTAGAGGTATATTTGCTATAGTTTCTACGTTATTTACAATAGTAGGATTGTTAAATAAACCTTTATCAGCAGGATAAGGTGGTTTTATTCTAGAATTAGGTCTTTTCCCTTCTATAGAATTTATTAGAGATGTTTCATCGCCACAAATATAAGCACCTGCACCTTCTACTATAGTTATTTCCACTTGTTTTTTTAGTTTTTCAGAAAGAATATCTATATATTTTTTATTTTTAAGCATACTATTTTTCATATTAGTAATAGCTTTTAGATATTCACCACGGATATAGATATATATTTCTGCACTATTTAAAATATATGCAGAGATTAAGATTGATTGTAAAAAATAATCTGGATTATTTTCTAAAATATATCTATCTTTAAATGTTCCTGGTTCTCCTTCATCAGCATTACAAATAAAAATTACATCATTTTTATCTTTTACAAAGCTCCATTTTTTACCAGTAGGAAATCCTGCGCCACCTCTACCAAGTAAGTTTGACTTTATTATCATATTAAGTAAATCGTCACGAGTATTATTTAATGCATCAATAAATATTGAAAAATCACAACTATTTTTTTCAATTTCTTTTTTTAAATAAAGATACTCCATTATAGTCACCTCAATCGTTTTTTTAAGTTGACACGGTTCAAGTCAACTTTGGGTAAAAAAATGATATCAATCGTTTTTTTATTACATTGATTTTTTTGTTACACAAAGAGCACGGAGAAAAAACACTAAGGACCACTAAGATTTTTTTGAAACCACGTGATATACACGGGATGTTCAACACAGAAACCCAGAGTACACTGAGATACACAAAGTTTTAATAGATTTTTTGCCACAGCACAGCTTTCGTTATTTTCTTTTAGAAAATAATTTAGATTACACGGATTTTTTTGAAATCACAGGATGAATACCAATAAACACAGGATAAAAATCCAGTGCAAAATCCTGTGTGAATCCCGTGGTTCTCACTCTTTTCTTTGAGCTAAGTTCAATCCGCGTTTTTCCGTGGCTAATTTTTATTTTCTCTGCGATACTCTATTTCCTCTGTTACTCTGCGTTGATTTTTTAAATTTTTAATTAAAAGAGATGTTTTTTCCTTATCCATATTTGTATAAAATTCATCATTTATTGTCAGCACAGGACCCTCTCCACAGTGCCCAAGACATTCTACAAGTTCAAGTGTATAATCTTCATTTGATTCTCCAAATTTCATATTTAAGTTATTCTCAATTTCTTCAATAATCTCCTTACTTCCATTGATACCACAACTTACAGATTTACATACTCGAATAACATATTTACCAACAGGTTTTGTATAAAATCTAGAATAAAAGCTAATTATTCCATATAATTCAGAATTAGATATATTCATTTCGGTAGCTAAAATTTTTATATTTTCTTCGGGGATATATCCATATTCATTTTGAATTTTATGGAGTTTTGTTAAAAGAAGTTCCATATTTATTTCTCCTTTCTTTAAAAGATTTTTTGTTACACAAAGTGCACGAAGAAAAATACTAAGGACCACTAAGATTTTTTTATTTTCTCTGTGATACTTTGATTACTCTGTTTCTCTGCGTTGATTTTTAAATTTTTCTCATTTCTTACTTTTAACTTCTTACTTCTTACTAATTTTTATTTCTTTGTGGTTCTGTTTTTTTACCTTTGTGTTCTTCGTGTAACGCATTTATCAAGAAAATTTAATATCCTCCGAAAGTGGGCTTTTTAATTCTTCTAACTTCTCACTCCTCACTTTTTCATTGCCAATTCTTTCTATCCTGTGTTCATCTGTGAAAATCCCGTGATTTTCACTTTTTTCTTTGTGATTCTTATTTTCTACCTTTGTGTTCTTCGTGTAATTTTTTTTCTATTTCAATCCGCGTTTTTCTGCGGCTAATTTAAATTATAATTCTTCTCACTCATCACTTCTTACTGTTCACTTCCTAATATTATTTTACAAAATAAATATATATTTCCTTTTTTTATATTTTTAAGATGTTTTTTAAATATTTTTAATTATTATATTAATAATATTAAATTAAGAATTAATTTTTTTAAACAAAAATCAAGTTTTTGTTTAAAAATGTAATATTATTTTAATGAGGAGGTAAAGTATGAGTAATAATGTTTTAGGATTGTGTCCTGTATGTAGCAATAAATTAAAAGTAACAAAATTAAAATGTAGTAATTGTAATACAGAAATAGGAGGAGATTTTCATTTATCACGATTTGAATATCTTACAAAAGAACAACTTTATTTTATAGAAGTATTTATTAAAAATCGTGGAAATATAAAAGAAATAGAAAAAGAACTCAGTATATCATATCCTACTGTAAGAAAATTATTAGATGAGGTAATAGTGTCACTAGGATATGAAATAAATGAACCTAAAAATAAAGTTGATAAAAAAGAAGTATTAGAAAAATTAAATAATGGTGAGATAACAGCTGAAGAAGCAGTTAAATTATTAAAATAATTTTATTAAATTGGAGGTAAAAAATGAACGAAGAGAAAAAACAAATATTAAAAATGCTTGAAGAAGGTAAAATATCAAGTGAAGAAGCTATGAAACTTCTAGAAGCTTTAGAAAAAACAGATAGCAGTGAAGAACTTGTAATATATAATGAAAAAGGTGAAAGAGCAAAATGGCTTAAAATCTTTATAATTGATACTGAAAAAGATGCAAAAGTAAAAGTGAATTTACCGATAGGATTATTAAAAACAGGAGTAAAAATAGGAACAAAATTTTCAAAAGAATTTAGAGAAGCATTGGAAGGTGTAGATTTAGATGATATTTTTGAAGAGATAAAAAAAGGTGCAAAAGGAAAGATTGTAGATATAGAAGCTGAAGGGAATAAAAGAGTTGAAGTATATGTAGAATAAATCGAAAATAAAATTTTTATAAAAATTTTAAGGAGAATAGATGAAAAAAAAGATTATTTTGATCTATATATTTATATTATTTTGTAATGTTTATTCAAAAGAGTTTATTAAAGGTGCAGATATTTCATTACTTATAGAAATGGAAAAAGCAGGGCAAAAATATTACGATGAAAAAGGGAAGGAAAAAGACTGTATAAAAATATTAAATAAAAATGGAATTGAATGGATAAGAATAAGAGTGTGGAATAAACCTTATGATGTTTATTGGAGTGATAGAGTCTCTACTAATAAACAAAAAGTTAATGGGAATATTGGTGGAGGAACAAACGACATTAATAAAGCAATAACTTTAGCAAAAAGAGCTAAGCAATACAATATGAAAGTTTTGCTGGATTTTCATTATAGTGATTTTTGGGCTGACCCTGGAAAACAATATAAACCTGATGACTGGATTGGATTAAAAGGAGTTCAGTTAGAAAAAGCTCTTTATGAATATACAAAAAATTCTTTAATAAAAATGGCTAAAAACAATGTATTGCCAGATATGGTACAAATAGGGAATGAAATTAATAATGGATTTATTTGGAGAGATGGAAAAGACATATCTTCAAAAGAATTTATTAATTTATTAAATTCAGGAATTAAAGCTGTTAAAGAAGTAGAAAAACTATATAATAAAAAAATTAAGATAATGTTACATTTAGCTTTTGAAAATGATTTTTCAAAACTTGAGTATTTATTAAATAGATTTAAAGATAATAATTTAGATTATGATATTCTTGGGTTATCTTATTATCCATATTGGCATGGAGAAATGAAAAATTTATATAATAATATGTTAAAAATAAAAAACAACTATAATAAAAATGTAATTATAGTTGAAACTGCTTAAGGATATACATTAGAAAATTTTGATAATACGAATAATGCATTTTGGGAAGAATCAGTAAAAAAATCAGGATTTCCCGCTACAATTAAAGGGCAAGAAAGATTTTTAAGAGAGCTGATATATTATATAAAGAAAGTAAATTTTAAAATAAGTGGATTATTTTATTGGGAGCCTGAATGGATAGCTAGAGATGGTGCAGGATGGATAAAAGGGGAAGGAAATAGTTGGGACAATCAAACATTATTTGATAAAAATGGAAAAGTATTAGAGAGTATAAAGGTATTTAAAAGAGACTAAAAAAAATTAATCAAACGAGTTCTTAATTTTTAAAGAACTCGTTTTTAAATTATTTAATAATAAATGTTTTAGAAGAGTGTTTTAATTATGTAAACAAATTCTATAATAGAATTTATTTTCTATAAATATACATAAAATTAACTTATTTTGAATACATTTAATTCAATATTGACATCAATAAATGAATATTAGTATAATTAATTTAATTA
>JAICDD010000031.1 GCA_020063625.1 Fusobacteriales bacterium | reverse complement strand
ACTTATTATACAAGGAAAATCTATTTGTCTCTACTATTTTTTGAAAAAGATAAAAAAATAGGTGTTAGCATATCCACCAACACCAAAAATTATACAACCATTTTTTCTATCTTTGTGATACTTTGTGTCCTCTTTTCTTTGTGCTTAATTCAATCAGTGAAAATCCGTGTTTTTCCGTGGCTAATTTTAATTGTCCATTTGCTATTGCCAATTTTCTTTTTTAATCCTGTGTTCATTTGTGTGTATCTAGTGGTTTCTATTGTTCTACTCTTTTATTTTGTCAATTGGTTTTGATAGATAATATCCTTGATAATAATCAATATTCATCTCTTTTAATTTATCAAAAATTTCTTTATTTTCTACAAATTCAGCAACTATTTTTAATTTCTTATGTTTAGCCATAATAACAACTGTATCAATAATAAGTTCAATTGATTTATCATTTAAAATCTCTTTTATTACATGTCCATCAATTTTTAAAATATCTGTAGGGATTTGTATAAATTTTACAATATTAGAATAACCAGCTCCAAAATCATCAATAGCAATTTTATAACCAATTTTTTTAATGATTTCAATATTTTTAATAGATTTGTTTATATCAATAGCTTCATCTTCTTCAAGAATTTCTAAGATTATTTTATTAATATTTTCCCCAAGGTCAAATGATTTTTCTTTTAGATAATATAAAAAACTATCATTAGCAATATCATTTATAGATACATTTATAGATAACATTTTATCTGTATATTTTGCTTGTTCAACAGCATTATTTATAACAAAACGAGATATTTTTTCATAAATACCAAGAGCTCTAGCTAATTTTAAATAATTAAATATAGATTCATACTCATCATTTTCATTTTTTATTCTTAATAAACATTCATACCATTCAATTTCTTCATCTTTATTATAAATAGGTTGATATACTACTTTTAATCTTTCTTCTATATTAATCAATAAATTGATTTTGAGTACATTATTTAAAAAATTATCTTTATTATTATCTGATTCACGATATAAAGTTATCTCTTTGTCTTTATGTTTTTTTAATGCAATATCGGCATTAGAAAGTGCTTTTTCTCCATTACCATTTTCGATAATAGTTACTCCAAATCTTAAGAATAAATTAATAGGTAATTTTCCCCATTTTAGTCTGTTTCGAGATAATTTTTTTTGTATAAGTTCGATATCTTTGTATATTTTTTCTTTTGGGGTATTTTTATTTATTTCAAATAAAAGAGCAAATTCATTATTTATAAGTCTAAAAGGTAAAAAATCATAATCTTTTCCAATTCGATTTATTTTTTTTGATAAATAATAAAGAATGTTTTCTGAAAATTCATATCCAAAAATACTAATTAAATCAGAAAAATTTTCAGTTCTAATAATTGTAAGGATATAATTTTTGGTTTTATCTAAATTATTAAAAAGTACATCTTGTTTTGGGAAATTTGTAATATCATCATATACAATTTTTTCAATAACTCTATCAAAATACTTTTCATGATATTTTTCAGAAATATAAATAAGAAGTAAGTTAATTAAGAAAGAAAAAAATATTATAATACTTTCCATTAAATCAAAAGAAAAAGATATATTTTTTATAAAATTTATTTGATAAAGTGATATTACTGCTAAAAATATAAGCGAAAAAATTATTAAATAGTCAAGAGCTTTTTTAACTCCTTGAGTATAAAATGTCAAAGGAATAGCCCCAAAAATAATAATAAGCCACGCATTATATGTATCTGGTATCAATAAAGTAATTATTAGAAAAAGTAATGTTGAAATAGTTATCATTATTTTCAAATGTTTAATATTTTTTATAAAAAAGGAACAAATAAAAATACTAAAAAAAATTAGAGTAGAAAAAATAAAAGAAAAAGATATTTCATTTTTTACAATTATTTTTTGAATAAAAAAAACAAAAGGAATAATAGCTCCAATAAGAAAAGATACTCTATATAATTTTTTTATATATTCATTTTTTTCATCAACTATATGTTTAAAAATTTTCATTTCATTTAAGTTTAATTGAATTTGTTTTTTGATTTCCATTTTTTACCCTCTATAATAACTTAATTAATAAAATATTTTATATTTTAAACAATTTTTAGAAAAAAAACAAGTTTTTTAAAAAAAAACCTGAAAAGTTAAGTAAAATATTTTACTTTTAAAGTGAAACTTTAAAATATCTTTATTATATAATACGACATAAAATATTAAAAAATTCTTAAATAATTATTATATTAAAAAAGTAATTATGTTATAATATAAAAAATGTAATAAGAACTATTTGGAGGAAGATTATGCAAAAAGCTGTAATTTTAGATACAGGTGCAATAATGTACAGATCATATTTTTCATTGTTAAATATGCGAAATAAAGAGGGGGTTCCAAGTGGAGCAGTTTATGGTAGTGCAAATATTATATCAAGTGTTATAGATGAGATAAAACCAGATTATATAGTAGCAACATTTGATGTAAAAAGAGATACACTAGAAAGAACTGAAAAATATGAAAATTATAAAGCTAATAGAAAGCCTATGCCAGATGACCTAGTAACTCAATTACCACTTATAGATGAACTTATGGATAGTTTTAATATAAAAAAATTTAAAGTAGCAGGTCATGAAGCTGATGATGTAATGGGGACAATAGCTAAAAATTTGTCAAAACAAGGAATAGAGGTATATATTATTACAGGTGATAAAGATATAGCTCAACTTGTTGATGAAAATATAAATATTGTATTACTTGGAAAAGGTGAAGAGAAAAATAGATTTAAATATATAAAAAATGATGATGATGTAATAGAATATTTAGGAGTAAGAGCTAATCTTATTCCAGATTTGTTTGGAATGATAGGAGATGCAAGTGATGGAATTCCAGGTGTAAGAAAAGTAGGAGAAAAAAAAGCTGTACCACTGTTAAATGCATTTGGAAGTTTAGAGGGAATCTATGAAAATATAGATAGATTAGCAGAATTTAAAGGAATAGGAAAATCACTTGTTCAAAATTTTATTGAAGACAAAGAATTAGCTTTTTTAAGTAAAGATTTAGCAACTATAAAAATAGATTTAGATATAAAAATAGATTTAAATGAGATAAAATATAGAGAGATAAATAAAAAATTATTTAAAAAACTTTGTCAAAATCTTGATTTTAAATCATTTATAAAAAAATATGAATTGGATAAAGTAGAAGAGAGTGGTAATTTATCACTTTTTAATACAAATACTGATGAAAAAACTGAAAAATCTACAAATGAAAAGAGAAAAATTGTTTATATAACAAATAATGAAGAGATAGATGGTTTAATAAAAAAAATAGATAAAGATGAAATTATATTTTTGTTTAATGGAGTAGCATTTTTATTTTTAACTACTGAAACTATATATTATATTTCATATAAACACAGTTATATTGGTGCTCAAAATGTAGGAAAAGATGAGATACAAAAAATATTTAATTTAAATAAAAAATTTATTACTTATAAATTTAAAGATATATTAAATGAAAGATTTAATGTAAAAATTGGTTTTGATATAATGCTTGCACACTATTTATTATATGCAAATTTAAAAGATGATTTAGATGCACTTATTTTTAATGAAATAGGTGAAGTTTTAGAGTCTCAAAAAGATGTATTTGGAAAAACAGCTATTTCACAAATAGAAAAAGAAAAATTAGCAGAATTTTCATCTAAGAGACTAGAAGCTTTAGAAGAGATATATAAAATAGTTTCTGATAAAATAAAAGAAGAAAATCTTGAAAAATTATTATTTGAAATAGAGCAACCATTAGTACCAGTACTTAGTAATATGGAATTAGAAGGAATTACATTAGATAGAGATTATTTAAATAAGTATTCTGTTGAATTGCAAGAAAAAATAAAAGAAATGGAAAAAGAAATATATAAAATAGCAGGAGAAGAGTTTAATATAAATTCTCCAAAACAATTAGCTGAAATACTTTTTATAAAATTAAATATTGATCCTATAAAAAAAACAAAAACAGGTTTTTCTACAAATGTAGATGTATTAGAAGAGTTAGTTAGACGTGGAGAGAAAATAGCAGAGTATATATTAGAATATAGAAAACTCACAAAACTTTTAAATACTTATGTAGAAGCACTTCCAAAATTAGTTGATAATAATTCAAAATTACATACTACATTTAATCAAAATGGAACAGCAACAGGAAGACTTTCTTCAACTGATCCAAATTTACAAAATATTCCTTCAAAAACAGAAGAAGGAAGAAAAATAAGACAGGCATTTGTAGCTAGAGAAGGATATTCGCTTGTATCATTTGATTATTCTCAAATAGAATTGAGAGTATTGGCAGAAATAAGTAAAGATGAAGAATTAATACATGCATATGAAAATGATTTAGATTTACATGCTATAACTGCTATGAAGATATTTGATTTAGAAAATTTAGAAGAAGTAGATTCTTTAAAAAGAAATATTGCTAAAATTGTAAATTTTAGTATAATATATGGTAAAACACCTTTTGGATTAGCTCAAGAATTAAATATAACTGTAAAAGATGCAAAAGAATATATTGATAAATATTTTGATAAATATAAAAAAGTAAAAGATTTACAAAATAAAATAATAGAGTTTGCAAAAGAAAATGGATATGTTAAAACGTTATTTGATAGAAAAAGAAAAATAATAGGAATAGATAATAAAAATAAAAATATAAAAAATCAAGCTGAAAGAATGGCTGTTAATACTGTTATTCAAGGAAGTGCAGCAGATATATTGAAAATAGTAATGATAGAATTATTTAATAAAATAGTTGATAATAATGATGTATATATGTTGCTTCAAGTACATGATGAGCTTATTTTTGAAATAAGAGATGAAAAAATAGAAGAATTAATCCCACAAATCAAAGATATAATGGAAAATAAAATAAAGCTAGAAAATGTAAAATTAAAAGTAAATTTTGCATATGCTAAAAATTGGAGTGAAGCAAAATAACAAGACGTTAAGGAGATAAAGATGTCTTATACAAATATAGTAAAAGAAGAGGTTTTTCAAAAAGATGTAGAGATAGAAAAAGAAAAATATTATGAGTTATTAGCAATTTTAAAATGTAAAAATGCTATTTTAGATAATAAAATTTTTTTAAAAATTGAAAATTTAAATTTAGCAAATAGAATATATAAATTTTTAAAAGATTTTTCAGATTTAAAAATTTATATAAAATATTCTATAACAAAATCTTTTGGAGAACATAAAGTATATATAATTGAAATACCATATCAAAAAGGATATAATGAATTTATAAAAGAATTAAATAAACTAGAAGATAAATTAATAAGAAGACTTGCAGATAAAGCAGTAATTGGTTTTACAAGGGGAGCATTTTTAGCTACTGGTTATATAAAAGAACCAAATAAAGAATATGCACTTGATTTTTTTATTGATTTAGAAGAGGGAGCAAATCTTTTATATAAAGTACTTAAAGATACAGGAAGAAGAGTATTTATTACTCAAAAGAAAAATAAGCATTTAGTATATTTAAGAAATTCTGAAGATATAATGGATATATTGGTAATGATAGGTGCTGTAAGGTCATTTTTTGAATATGAAGAGATAACAATGGTAAAAGATATAAAAAATAAAACTATTAGAGAAATGAATTGGGAAGTAGCAAATGAAATGAAAACACTTGATACAGCTCAAAAACAAATTAAAATGATAAATTATATTGTAGAAAATTATGGATTAGAAAATTTATCTGAAGTATTAAAAGAAGCTGCAGTAGTAAGACTAAATAATCCAGAAGCAAGTTTAACTGAGATTGCTAGTAAAGTAGGAATATCAAAATCAGGAATTAGAAATAGATTTCGTAGATTAGAAGAGCTATATAATGAACTTATTGAGGAGAACTAAATGGAAATAATTATAGGATTAGAAAACTATAAAAAAGATTATAAAAATGTGTGTCTAGCACTTGGTACTTTTGATGGAATTCATAAAGGTCATAAAAAATTAATAAAATCAGCAGTAGAGTGTGCAAGAAAAAATGATGGAACTGCTGTTGTAATGACTTTTAGTGAACATCCTAAAAAAGTATTTCATAATGAAAATAGAAGAATACTGATAAATAATGAAAAAGAAAAAATACATTTATTAAAAAAAATAGGTGTAGATGTACTTGTAATTGTACATTTTACAGAGGAGTTTAAAAAACTTACTCCATATGAATTTGTAAGTGAAATACTTTATTCAAAATTAAAAGCAAAACATCTTTTTGCAGGATTTAATTATACGTTTGGAGCAAAAAGAGCAGGGAAAGCAGAAGACCTTATAAAAATGGCAAAAGATTTTAATATAGAGACAACTATTATAAAACCAGTAACTTTAGATAATACAATTATTAGTAGTACATTAATTAGAGATTTAATTCAAAAAGGTGAAATGGAATTAGCAGAAAAATATTTAGGATATCCATTTTTAATAATGGGTGAAGTAATACATGGTAAAAAAATAGGTAGAAAGATAGGGTTTCCTACTGCAAATATAAAAACATATAATAAAATATATCCACCAAATGGAATATACGGAGTAGAAGTTATAGTAGAAGGGGATAATAATACATATGATGGATTATTGAATATAGGTCATAATCCAACAATAAATGAAAATATAGAAAATGAATATCATATAGAGGTACACATTTTAGACTTTGATGAAGAGATATATGGAAAAGAAATAATGGTAAAAGTAAAAAAATATTTAAGAGAAGAGATAAAATTTGATACATTAGAGGAATTAATAGAAGCTATAAAAAATGATATAATAGTGTGGAGAAATCATCTTAAGGTGAGAGAAAATGAATAATGAAATAAGTGTTAAAATAGAAAATTTTGAAGGTCCTTTAGACCTTCTTCTTCATTTAATAAGTAAAAAAAAGCTTAATATTACAGAGATAAATATATTAGAATTAATAGAAACATATTTAGAAATAATAGAAAAATTAGAGACAGATAATATACCTTTAAAAGCAGATTTTTTAGCAATGGCTGCAGATTTATTGGAAATAAAAGCACTTTCAGTATTAAATTATTCTTTACATAAAAAAAGAAAAGAAGAATTAAGTAGTAAACTTTTAGAATATCAACAATATGTAGAACTTAGTCAGATTTTACAAGAAAGAGAGAATGAATATAATATCTCATTTGATAGAGATGGATTAAAAGATATAAATTTAGAAAATAATGAAGTAGATTTAACTGATTTAACATTGGAAAAGCTTTTTATAGCATATAAAGCAGTAGTAGAAAATTCTAAAAAAGAAGAATTAAAAATAGTAGTAGAAAATATTTATAGTTTAGAAGATGAAATAGAAAAATTAACACAAAATATTGAAAATAATAAAAAAATAAATTATATAAATCTATTTCAAAGTGCAAATGATAAAATGCATAGAGTATATATTTTTTTGGCGATATTAGAATTATATAGATATGGGAAAATAGATATAATAGAAGATAAATATCTAATTAAAAAGGAGAACTATGTTTAAAACTGGAATAATTGTAATGATAATTACAATGCTTAGTAGAATACTTGGACTTGCTAGAACAATGATTATAGCTACTATTTTTGGAGCAAGTTATATAACAGATGCATATTTTTCTGCATTTAAAATAGCAAATTTATTTAGACAACTTTTAGGTGAAGGTGCATTAGGGACAGTATTTATACCTTTATATAATGAAAAAGAGGTTAAATTTGGAGAAAAAGAAGCAAAAAAATTTATTTTTTCTATATTAAATTTATTATTTTTATTTTTAATAATAATTACAGCATTTAATCTATTTTTTTCAAAAGATATAATTAATTTTATAGCAAATGGCTATGATGAAAAAACAAAAGATTTGGCATCAATTTTATTAAAGATAATGTCAAGTTATATATTATTTATTGGACTTAGTGGAATGATATGTGCAATATTAAATAATTTTAAAAAATTTATTATTCCAGCATCAACTTCGCTTTTATTTAATATATCAATTATTTTCTTTGCTATAAAATATAGTGAAAAATTTGGAATATATGCACTTGCAATAGGAGTAACAGTAGGTGGAATATTACAATTACTTATTACATTACCAAGTTTCTTTAAAATTGTAAAAACATATAGTTTTAAAATAGATTTTAAGGATGAATATTTAAAAAGAATATTTGTTTTAATTATACCTATGTTAGTAGGAATATTTGCAAGACAGATAAACTCAATATTTGATGTATATTTTGCGTCAAGTCTAAAAAGTGGTTCAGTAACAGCATTAGAAAATGCTACTAGAATTTATAATCTTCCACTTGGAGTATTTGCAATATCATTATCAACTATTGTTTATCCACATTTATCAAAATCTATTGAAAAAAAAGATATAAATGAAGCAAAATCATATATAGAACAAGGCTTAAAAATACTTGCATTTTTTATTATTCCTAGTATTATTGTTTTGACACTATATTCAAAAGAGGTAATATCATTAATATTAGGATATGGGAATTATAAAAATGAAGCTATTAAATTAACAAGTGAGTCACTTTTTTATTATGTAATAGGATTATATTTTTATTCAGCAATACATTTATTAAGTAGAGCATTTTACAGTATGAAAAATACAAAATTACCAGTAATGTTTTCTATAATTTCAATTTTTATAAATATATTATTAAATTATTTATTAGTAAAAAAATTTAGACATATGGGATTAGCACTTTCTACGTCAATATCAGCAATGGTAAATTTTTTATTACTGTATTTTGTATTTAATAAAAAATATTTCAAATTAGATTTATTTAAAATAGTTAGATTTTTTTTAATAGTAACTACAATATCTATTATAGCATTTATAATATCACTTTATTTTTCTAATATTTTAATAAAATTATTAATATTTATATTAATCTATCTATTAATTTGGAGTTATCCAATAAAAAGAAAGGGAAAAGATGTATTTAAATACTGATAGTAATTACAAAGTATATACACCTAAAAAAATATCTAGAGATATGAGTGCCATATCACTAAGATATTTTTTTTCTAATTATAAAAAATTTGGTTTTAAAGATAGAAGAGAAGCATTAAAAAATTTAAAAATTATCGATTTAGCATGTGGTTCCGGTAATTTATTAATTGACAAAATAGAATTTTTAATAAAATTACATAAAAAATATTTTGGAGATTATGATTATATAAGCACTTGGATAGAAGGATATGATATAGATGAAAAAGCATTATTAATAGCTAAAAATAGAATAAAAGAAATATTTATAAAATATCAATTGAAAAATAAAAGAATAAAACTTTTTAATAAAGATTCTCTTTTAGAAAATTTTGATAAAAAATATCATATTATTATAGGAAATCCACCATATTTAGGAGAAAAAAATAATAAAGAAATATTTGATAAAATAAGAAAAAGTGAATTTGGTAAAAAATATTATGAAGGAAGAATGGATTATCTCTATTTTTTTATAGAAAAAGGAATAGAAATTTTAGAAAAAAATGGTATATTGACATATATTACTACTAATTATTGGCTACAAGCTGATTATGCTAGAAAATTAAGAGCTTGTATAAAAGAAAATTGTAGTTTTTATTATATAAATAATATAGATAAATCTGTATTTAAAGACGCTATAGGTCAGCACAATATAATATTTTCAATAACAAAAAATAATATAGATAAAAATATAAAAATAGTGTCAAATAATCAAGAATTTAAGTTAAATAATAAGTATTTATTTAATTATAGAGATAAAATAGTAATTGCAAAAGAAAAAGAACTTGTTAAATTAAATAATATTTTTACTAAAAGGACTTATTTTTTAGATGAAATATTATATATAAATCAAGGTATTATTAGCGGATATGATAAAGCATTTGTTTTTAAAGAATTTGATGAAAAATTTAAAAAATATTTAAAACCATTTTATAAAAGTCCAGATATAAATATCTATAACATAGATGAAAAAAATAAATATTGGATATTGTATCTAGATAACAAAATTAAAATAAATAAGGAAATAGAAGAATATTTAAAGCAATTTTATGATAGATTGTCTAAACGTAGAGAAGTAAAAACAAAAAGAATAAACTGGTATGAATTGCAATGGGCTAGAGATGAAGAAATATTTAAAAAAGAAAAAATAGTATCAAGACAAAGATGTAAATCAAATATGTTTGCATATACTAAAAAAGATTTTTATGGAAGTGCAGACATATATTATTTAACTAAAAAACAAGAAGATATAAATCTTTTTTATGTACTAGGATATTTAAATTCATCTACTTTTTATAAATGGTTTTATTATAATGGAAAAAGAAAAGGAAAAAATTTAGAATTATATGCTACACCACTAAAAGAAACACCTATTTATTATCCAAATGATATAGAAAAAATAAAATATATAGAAAATTTAGTAAAAAAACAGATAAAATCTTTTAATAAAGAGATTCAAGAAAAAATAGATAAATTCTTTGAAGGAGAAATTTAATGAAAATAAAGGTACAAAATATTAAAATTCCTGTAAATATTGACCAAGAAAAAGGAATATATGAATATTTAAAAAAAAATGGAATAGAAAAAAAATATATAAATAAAATAGAATATAAAAAACGTTCTATTGATAGTAGAAATAAAAATAATATTTTTTTGTTATATAATATAGAGGTAGAATTAAATAAAAAAATAAATACAAAATTTGAAGAAGTAAAAGAAAAAACATTAAAACAAATAAAATCCAAAAATATAGAGGGAACTATTGCTATAATAGGTACAGGGCCTGCAGGGTTATTTGCAGCATATAGACTATGTGAATTAGGATATAAACCTATTATTTTTGAAAGAGGAAAAAAGGTAGAAGAAAGAGATAAAGATATAGAAAATTTTATAACTACAAATGTACTTAATCCAAATTCAAATATACAATTTGGAGAGGGAGGAGCAGGAACTTATTCTGACGGAAAATTAACTACAAGAGTAAAAAGTATATATAAAGATGAAATATTTAACACATTAGTTGAATGTGGTGCTCAAAAAGAGATATTATTTGATTATAAACCACATATTGGAACAGATGTATTAAAAATAGTAGTTACTAATTTAAGAAAAAAAATAGAATCTATGGGAGGAAAATTTTATTTTAATTCTACTCTAACAGATATAAAAATAAAAAATGAAGTAATATCACAAATAGAAATAAATAAAAATGAATTGATAGATATAGATTATCTATTTTTAGCAATAGGTCATAGCTCTAGAGATACATATTATATGCTTCATAAAAATAATGTATTTTTAGAAAATAAAGATTTTGCAATAGGAGCAAGAATAGAAAGTCCTAGATATGATATAGATCTAATGCAACATGGAAAATTTTATAATAGCAAGATATTAGGAAGTGCAACATATAATTTTACCTATAATAATCAAAATGAAAAAAGAGGAGTATTTTCATTTTGCATGTGTCCTGGAGGGGAAATAGTAAATGCAGCATCTGAAGAAAATACATCTCTTGTTAATGGTATGAGCTATAGTCAAAGAGATGGAAAATTTTCAAACTCTGCTATTGTTGTAGCTATTCGAGAAAATGATTATGGAAATAAACTATTTGACGGAATGAAGCTACAAGAAAAACTTGAAAAACAAACTTATGAAATAATTTCAACATATGGTGCACTTTATCAAAGTGTAAATGATTTTTTGAAAAATACTAAAACAAAACAAGATATAGAATCTAGTTATAAAATGAATCTATATTCTTATAATTTAAATAACTTTTTTCCAGAAGTAATTAGTAGAAATATGAGAAATGCACTAAATTATTGGGATAAAAAAATGCCATTATTCACTAAAAATGCTAATTTAATTGCACCAGAAACTAGAACATCAGCACCTATTAGAATAACTAGAGATGAAACAGGAAAATCTATTAATGTAAATAATTTATTTCCTATTGGAGAGGGAGCTGGTTATGCTGGTGGAATAATAAGTGCTGCAATTGATGGAATGAAAATAGTGGATATGAATTTTGGAGAAATAATAGGATAAAGTTCCACGAAGGATATAAAGGAAAAAACTTAGGAACCACGAGATTAACACATGATAAAAAAGAAAAAATAGTGAGAAGTGAAGAGTAAGAGGTAAGAAGAATTAAAAATCAACGCAGAGTAACAGAGTAATCAGAGTATCGCAAAGAAAATAAAAATTAGCCGCGGAAAAACGCGGATTTGAACGGATAAAGATAGGATTAATAAAAAAGCGCATTTTCGGAGTAGCGAATGAGTTATAGAAAATCAATATCCGTAGAAACCAGCGCAAAGATTTTTTGCTTACTTTTTTATCTTTAAAAAAGTAAGTCGCCAAAGGCGAAACAAAAAGAGAGTTACTTAAATTCAGTACAAAGAAAAAATTACACGAAGAACACAAAGATAGAAAAATCAGAACCACAAAGGAAAAAATAGAAACCATGAGATTATCACAGATAAACACAGGATAAAATCTAGTGTAAATTCAGTGTGCATCTTGTGGTTTCAAAAAAATCCGTGTAATCTGTGGCAAGCTTCCTTAGTGGTCCTTAGTGATTTTTCTTCGTGTCCTTTGTGTAACAAAAAATCTCGTGTGAATCCCGTGGTTTCACCTATAAACCTCTGTGTATCTCAGTGCTCTCTGAGTCTCTGCGTTGATTTTAATATTTTTTATCTAAAACTTTATTTTCATTTTGACAAAATAAAGTAATTATACTATAATATATTAGAAAAACGTAATATTATAATATAATTATATTTTGGAGGAGAGAATGAAAAAAATAAAGGCTAAAAAAAACAGAAATTCTAAAAAAGTAGCAGTAATAAATCAAAACCAATGTGATAAATCACCATTTTGTCCAGTAAAAAGAGTATGTCCAGTAGGTGCTATAGTTCCATTAAATGAGGGAGAGACTCAAAAGAAAAAAAGTATTTTTGGATTCTTAATACCAAAAGGGTATAAAGTGGATGAAGAAAAATGTACTGGATGTGGAGTATGTGTAACTTCTTGCCCAATGCAAGCTGTATCAATAGCAAAAGCCTAAGTAATTACTTAGGCTTTTTTATATTCTTCTATATCTATTTCCTCTACATTTGTTATATTGTATCCTAAAAAAAGACTGCCATATTCTATAAATTTTTCTTTATCATCACTTACATAAAATTCTATTTTTCTATTTTTATTATTAGATAATTGATTATATTTTTGTAAAGTATTAAAAACTTCTTCTGCAACTTCTTCTGCAGGATTTATTATATTTATATTTTTATTATAAGTATTTTTTATACTCTCTTTTAATAATGGATAATGTGTACATCCAAGTAAAATAGAATCAATATTATTAATATAATTATCTAAATATTTTTTTATTGATAAAGTAGTAATTTCATCATTAAGCATTCCCTCTTCTACAAGTGGTACAAATAAAGGACAAGCTTGTTGATATACATTTAAATTATTATTAATATTATGGATTTCTTTTTTATATACTTCACTTTTTATAGTTCCTTTTGTTCCTATAACTAATATATTTCCTTGTGATTCACGGCTAGCACATCGACTACCAGCTTTTATAACACCTATTACAGGGATATCACTAATTTCTTGAAGTGCTTCAAGAGCAAAGGATGAAGCAGTATTACAAGCAATTACTATTAATTTTACATTTTTCTTTTTTAGAAAATTATATATTTCTTTACTATATTTTATAATTGTTTCTCTAGATTTTGAACCATATGGAAGTCTAGCAGTATCACCAAAATAAATTATATTTTCATTTGATAATTTTTTTTCAATCTCTTTTAATACAGTAAGTCCTCCAAACCCTGAATCAAAAATTCCTATTGCACGGTTATCAGTATTATTCAATAATATCACCTTTTCTATGTTTTTTTAAAATAAGTATTTCAAGTCCTAATGCTATTGGGAAAATAAATGCAAGCATTAAAATAATATACATTAAAAATTTATTTACACCTAAAGAAAATCTATACTTTAAATCTTTACTTTCAAAAACTTTTACTACACTATTTGTTGTATCAGCTATATAAAAATATTTATCATTTACCCAGATACTTTTTATTGCTCCAAATTCTGTTTTTCCTGTTCCTTTAGTACCAAATTTATATAAAAGCTTGAAATCTTTGTTGTAAACAGAAATTTTGGATGCACCAGCATCAACAATATAAATATAATTATTATATACAAAAATATCATTAGGAGCAATAAATGCTCTTATGTCATTTCCTTTTTCATCTTGTATATTTCTCTCATATATTCCACTTTTATCAAAAACTTTTACTTCTCCAGTAGCTTTATCAGATACTAAAAAATAATCATTAATTCTAAAGACACTACTAATATCAGAAAAAGCATTATAAAATAATCCTTTATATCCAAAATCACGTACTATTTTAAAATCAGTGGTGAAAAGTTGTATTCTATTATTTCCAGTATCAGCAATAGTAATATATTCATCATCTACATAAATAGAAGTAGGTTTATTAAGTTCTCCTAACAATTTTCCTTTATTGTACTGATGTTTTTCTAATAAATTACCATTTGTATCAATAACATATATTTGTTCTTTAAGTGATAAAATATATATCTTTCCTTTATAATAAAATATATCTGATATAGTTTTTAAATCATCAAAATAATATGATTTCATATATCTACCGTTTTTATTATATTTCATTATTTGATCAGCAATAGAATCAACAATAAAAATTTCTCCAGAATCACTTACAGTTACACTTTTAGGCATAACTTTACTTTTAAAAAATTGATACCTACTTTTTCCAAAGCTAATGGCAGTTATTAGAAAAAATATTGAAATAAAAATATATAACTTTTTCATAATGCACCTACTCCTTACGTTTATTTAGAGAGATATTTTTTTAAATACTTTGCTGTATAACTTTTTTTAGATTTTATTATTTCTTCAGGTGTTCCTGTAGCAATAATCTCTCCACCTTGGTCTCCACCTTCAGGACCTATATCAATTATATAATCGGCAATTTTTATAACATCTAAATTATGTTCTATAATAACTACTGTATTTCCTTTCTCTACCAATCTATTTAGTACTTCTAATAATTTTTTTATATCATCAAAATGTAATCCAGTTGTAGGCTCATCTAATATATAAATTGTATTACCTCTAGAATTTTTAGAAAGTTCTGTAGCTAATTTTATTCTTTGTGCTTCACCACCAGAAAGAGTAGTAGCTGGTTGTCCAAGTTTAATATATCCTAATCCTACATCTTTTAACACTTTTAATTTTCGTTCAAGAGAAGGAATATTTTCAAAAAATTCATAAGCTTCATCAACGCTCATATTTAGTACTTCATCAATATTTTTTCCTTTATAATACACTTCTAAAGTTTCTCTATTATATCTTTTTCCTTTACATACATCACAAGTGACATATACATCAGGTAAGAAATTCATCTCAATTTTGATAATTCCTGCCCCTTGACAAGCTTCACATCTTCCACCTTTTACATTAAAAGAAAATCTACCTTTGCTATATCCACGAAATTGTGCATCTTTTGTTTGTGCAAAAATATTACGTATTTCATCAAAAATTTTAGTATAAGTAGCTGTATTTGAACGTGGAGTTCTTCCAATAGGACTTTGGTCAATGTCAATTATTTTACTTAATTGTTCTACTCCTTTTATTTCTTTATACTCTAATGGATACAATTTCCCTTTATTTAATTTATTAAATAATATAGGATATAATGTCTGATTAATTAATGAAGATTTACCACTACCACTTACTCCAGTAACAAGTGTCATAACTCCTAAAGGAATTTTAACATTAATATTTTTTAAATTATTTCCTTTAGCTCCTTTTAATTCTAAATAACCTTTAGGTTTTCTTCTTTTTTCAGGAACTTTTATAATGTTTTCTCCTTTTAAATATTTACCAGTTTTAGAATTTTCATTATTCATTATTTCTTCTGGAGTACCTTTAGCTACAATATCTCCACCATATCTACCAGCATGTGGTCCCATATCTATAATATAATCAGCTTGTAGCATTGTATCTTCATCATGTTCTACTACAATTAATGTGTTTCCTAAATTTTTTAGTCTATTTAATGTACCGAGTAATTTATCATTATCCCTTTGATGTAATCCTATACTAGGCTCATCAAGTACATAAATAACCCCAGTAAGTCCAGAACCAATTTGTGTAGCAAGTCTAATACGTTGTGACTCACCACCAGAAAGTGTTTTTGTTTCTCTAGCAAGCATTAGATAATCTAATCCGACATTTACTAAAAAATTTAATCTTTCTTTTATCTCTTTTAAAATTTCTTTAGCTATTTGTTCTTGCTTATTTGTCAATTTAATTTCTTCAAAAAATTTTAAAGACTCTCTTATACTTATAAAAGATACATCCATAATATTTTTATTATTTATATGAATAGAAAGAACTTCATCTTTTAATCTTTTTCCGCCACATTTTTTACATACTCTTTCTATCATATATTTATTTTCTATTTCCTCTTTTATAGCTTCAGAAGTAGTTTCATAATATCTTCTTTCAATATTTTTTACTATTCCTTCAAAATCTTTCATACCATTATATGAAAAATTTTCTCCAATATAATTTACCTTAAATCTTTTTCCTTTAGAACCATAAAATATTAAATCTTTTTCTTTTTTAGTTAAATCATTGAAAGGTTTATCTAAATCAATATTAAAAGCTTTTGCCATAGAGGAAAAAATACTCCAAACATAGCCTTTTTTACTATTTGCTCCAGGAATATAAACTGCACCTTCATTTAAGCTAAGATTTTCATCAATTATAAGATAATCTTCATTAACTTCTAATTTTTTTCCTAATCCATTACATTCTGGACAAGCACCATAAGGAGCATTAAAAGAAAATAATCTAGGGTTAATTTCAGGAAAACTTATATTATGGTCAGGACAAGTAAAGTTTTCACTAAAATAAATATCTTCTCCATTTATATTTGTAATAACATTTCCTTCTGATAAATCAACCGCTGTCTCTATAGCACTTGTTAATCTTTGTAAAAATTCTTTATCATCTTTTTTTAATATAATTCTATCAATTACTACTTCTATATTATGTTTTTTATTTTTATCAAGCTCAATACTATCTTCTAGATATAAAATTTCTCCATTTACTCTTGCACGTACATATCCTTTTTTTAATAAATTTAAAAATAAATTTTTATGTGTTCCTTTTTTATCTTTTACAAGTGGAGCAAGTATTATCATCTTGTCTTTTTCATTATTTGTTTCAATAATAGTATCAACTATCTCTTGTACACTTTGTCCTTTTACACCTTTTCCACATATAGGACAATGAGGCTCTCCAACATGTGCCCATAATAATCTCATGTAATCATATATTTCAGTAATTGTACCTACTGTAGAACGTGGATTTTTATTTGTTGTTTTTTGTTCTATTGAAATAGCAGGAGAAAGTCCTTCTATGCTATCTACATCTGGTTTTTGCATTTGTCCAATAAATTGACGAGCATAAGCTGATAAACTCTCTACATATCTTCTTTGCCCTTCGGAATATATAGTATCAAATGCCAAACTAGATTTACCACTACCACTTACTCCAGTGATTACAACAAATTGATTTTTAGGGATTTCTAAATTTATATTTTTTAAATTATGCTCTCTAGCACCTTTAATTACAATTTTGTCGTTCATTTTACCACCTTTCTTTTATGCTTATATTATAAACTTTTATATTAGATTATACAATTATTTTTTAATAAATGCTAGAGCTAGTTTTAAAAAAAATGAATTTTTCCTTTTAAAAATGGAAAAACGAGAAATAAAAAAAACATAGATAGATTCTATGTTTTTTAGAGTTTGTTACACGAAGTACATGATTTTTTTAGAAAACACTGTATTTACACGGATTTTTTGTTACAAATTACATGGATTTTTATATTTTTTCAGCACAGAGACACAAAGAACGCTGAATTACACAGAGTTTTATATTTTTTTGGGAAACCACTGGATATACACTAGATGTGCACCAGAATTTATCCTGTATTCATCTGAGTCAATCCCGTGGTTTCCATTCTTTCCTTTGTGGTTCTGGTTTTTCAATTTTTGTGTTCTTTGTGCCCTCTTTTCTTTGTGCTGAATTATTTTATCTTATTTCGCTTATCAAACCTCGAAAACTCACTATAAAATTTACTTCGTAAATTTCATAGTTCAAACAGCTCTCGGTTTTTAACGCTCATTTCGTTAAGAAAATCTAATATCCTCCGAAAATGCGCTTTTTATATATTCTTACTTCGCACTCCTTACTTCTTACTAATTTTCAATTGTTCATTTGCCATTGTTAATTATCTTTTTTATCCTGTGATAATCGGTGTAAATCACTTGGTTCCATATTTTTCCTTCTCTGTAATACTCTGATTACTCTGTTATTCTGCGTTGACTTTTTAATAATTTAGGGATTTAATTTAATTAGTATATTGTATTCTATTTCTGATATTTCAAATACAGAAAGTCTTGGTTGAATTATAAGTTTTATTTTTTTACAATTATTTTAATGACTAAAAAGAATTAAAAATTAATTTTCAAAAGTTTTTTTCATTAAATTATCAAAATTATTTATGTGCTCATATTTAACTTTTTTTCCTTTTGATTTTAAATAGTTGTTTATAGCTTCAAAATGCTTTTGAGCATATTTAATTTTTAAAGATTCTTTTTGCCTTAAATCCATTGATTCCATGCTTCCTTTTGTTTCTGCAATAAAATAAATATGTTTTTCATTGTTATCATTTATAACTATTGCCCAATCTGGATTATAATTTCCAATAGGTGTATTTATTTTAAAAGTTTTTGGTAGCTTTGCATATACTTCTATTTGTTCTCCTTTTTCTAGTCCATTTTTAGCAAATTCTTTTTCTACAATAGAATCAAATTGTAAATAATCATAAATATGTTTTTTTACTTCAATAGTATTCTCTTCTAATTTTCCTTTAAAATTATTAATAGTAAATATATCATTACTAAATGAGTCATCTATTAAATTATATTCAATATTATTAATAAGAGTTGTAGCTTTTATATTATTGATTATTTTTGATACTTTTAAAATAAAATCCTCTGGATTTTCTTTAAACATATCAAACTTTTCCTCACTAATTCCTTGGAGTATTTTTACTATAGTTTTTCTAAGTAGTTTTGTTTCTTTTTTTATCTCTTCTACAATGTCATACTTTAAAGGTACATTACTAATTGATACAGTAGTGTACTCTACTCTATCTTCTTTTATTTCCATAGCGTTATTTTTAGCTAAATCTTCTTTTTCAAATTTTTCTTTTTGCTCACCTTCAATTATTTTTGCAGTAATTTTATCTACTTTTAGATTTTTATTTATTTCATTTATTGATAAATTTATTAATTCTTGACTATCAAAATTTACTTGGTATATACTTTTTTTATTTATATATTCCCATAATTCTTGAAATTCTTTTTTATTAAAATTATCATTTGGTTTTAATTTTATAATATCAACATTATATTTTTTATCATTTTCTAATGGTATTTTCATATCTCTATTTTCATATACTTCATATAAAAATGATATTACGTCTTCTTGGATATGATGAAATCGTTCTCCTAAATCTATTTTATTCTCTTTTAATTCTTCGATAAATTTATTTGTAACTTCATTTTTTTCATTTAGATATTCATTTTCAATTAATTTTGCATATAATAAAGTACCTTCTTGTGGTTTTAAATTTATCTCATTTCCATTATTATCTATGTATATTCTTGTTTTAAATATTTCTTCAGGTAAAGCTATAATTCTATCTTTTAATGTTTCTAAAATTTCATTTTGTAATGCTTTTGCAAAATTATCATAAGACTCATTAGCTATAATAGTAAGATAGTTTATATCAAAAAATTCATCTTCTATTTTATTTACATCCATTCTTTCGCCGTCTTTATTTACACATATTCTAAGTCCTCTACCTATTTCTTGACGTTTACTTATTTCTGATTGAGTATGTCTTAATGTACATATTTGAAATACATTTGGATTATCCCATCCTTCTCTCAATGCAGAGTGAGAAAAAATAAATCTAGTTGGTTCTTCAAATGATAATAATCTTTCTTTATCTTTCATAATTAAATCATATGCGGAAACATCATTACTTCCACCTTCAGATTTTGTTTCTTTTGAATTAATGTAATGTCCATTTTTATCTATGGAAAAATATCCATTATGAACTTTTTCAGTATCAAGTGAATTTAAATATTTCTTATATTCTTCATCAATGTCTTTATTATTTAAAAATTCATCTTTTATTTTATTGTATTCATCTTCAAAAAATTTTGCATACTCTCCTTTTAATTCCCCGTTATTATCATATTGTCTATATTTTGCTACTTCATCTATAAAAAACAAGCTAAGAACTTTTATTCCTTTTTTAAATAATTTCAATTCTTTTTCAAAATGTTTTTTTATTGTTTCTCTAATTTGAATTTTTCTTAAAATATCTTCATTTACTTTATTTCCATTTATTTTTCCTACTTCAAGAGTTAGCCCATTTAAAAATTCTATTTTATTTTCTAAAGCATCTATGTTTGTAACTACAAAACCATCTTTATATTCTGCTAACTCTCCACTAATTTCATATAAGTTATCTTTATATCTTATTTTTTTAATCTCTCTTTTTATTCCAGTAGCAGTTTTTATCTCCATTTCTATATAAGCTATTGGATTATGTTCTTTTCCAATAACTATTTTATCAAGATATAAATAACTATCTGTAGCATTAGAAGATACTTGTTCTATCCCAATAACTCCTATTTTTTTTACTAATTTTTCATTATATGCATCAATAGCATCAAGCTTATATACTTTATTATATATTTTTTTATGTGTAGCAGAGTATCGAAGTATAAATAAAGGATTAAATTCTTTAAATTTTTCTTCTGCTTTTAGTCCAAATCTTTGTGGTTCATCTATTATAAGTATTGGATTAGCTCTTTTTATCAAATCAATAGGTCTTTCAGAATTAGTTGAATCTAACTCTTGATATATTTTTCTAGCATCTTTACTTTTTGTATTAAATGCTTGATAATTCATTATAATTACTTCTATATCAGAGGTATCAGCAAAATTTTTAATATTTATTAAATTACTAGAATTTTTTGTATCATAAATAAAAAATTTTATTTTCTTTTTATAATCTTCATAAAAATGTTCTTGTGTAATTTCTAGAGATTTATATACTCCTTCTCTTATAGCTATAGAAGGAACCATTATTATAAATTTATTCCAACCATAATGTTTATTTAATTCAAACATAGTTTTTGTATAAACATATGTTTTTCCTGTTCCAGTTTCCATATCTATAGTAAAATTTAAAATATTATTAAGTGTTTCTAATTTTTCATCAACTTTTAATCCATTATCTTTTTGTACTTCCTGTAAATTTTTTAAAATAGTATTTCTATTAATTTTTAATTCTTTATTTGAATAAATAGATATATCTTCATATTCATTTAATGCTTCATATATATTTCCTTTATTTTTTAATATTCTATCCACAAGTAATTTATTTAAAGTATTTGGTTGACCTTTAAATAAATTTACTACTGACATTGAAGCTTTATATTGATAATCTAAATGTTTAAATTTTAATTTCAATTAATATCCCTCCTAGAATACTACAAACTCAGTATCTGGTAATTCTTTTTTAAATTCCTCTTCTAAATTTATTATAGTACTGTCTGATTTAAATGCTTTTTCATCAAATACTACTCTTAATGGTTTTATCTCTTTTATTTTTTCAATTAAGTTTTTTTCTATGTTTTGTCCAAAATACGCTACTAATAAATTATCTTCTACTATATATATTTTATTATTATTTATATTTTTTTCTTCAATTTTTAAATCTAATTTCAATCCTAAATCTAATATTATTTGAATTAATAAGTCTTCATCTGTTCTATCTTCTTTTATTTTTGATTCAAATAATGATAAGTTACCTTGTGTTAATTCTGCTGGAGTATAGTATATATCTTTCATATTTGAGCTATCTACTTTAAATGTTCTAAATCCTGTATCTAAATTTTTTATATTTTCTATTTTTTCTTCTAATTCTTTTATTTTTCCTTGAGTTTCTTCATCTTGTATTAATTTGTTTTCTTCTTCTTTCAGTTTTTCTAACTCTTTTTCATATTTCTCTAAAAATTCATCTTTTATTTTCTTTCCAGCTCTTCTAATTCTTTCTCTTCCTATTTCAGGGATTGTTTTATATCCCGCTTTATATGCTTCTGACTTTTCATCTGTTTTTTCATCAAGTTGCACCATTATAAATTGTCTATTCCCACCATCCTCTGCATTTAGCTCCATTACTGCATGTGCAGTTGTTGCTGAACCTGAGAAAAAGTCAAG
>JAICDD010000030.1 GCA_020063625.1 Fusobacteriales bacterium | reverse complement strand
GAAAGAATAGATATCCAGTAAAAATAAGGATTGAGACCTCATTCCAGTAGTTATTCTTCCGTTTAATTTAACATTTTGAAAGAATAGATATCCAGTAAAAATAAGGATTGAGACATTTTTTTCACAAAAAAAATAGGTGAAAAAAGAGTAAAAAGAAAGAATAGATATCCAGTAAAAATAAGGATTGAGACTTTGCAGGTTATTGTATTCACGTATTTTATCCCAACTGTGAAAGAATAGATATCCAGTAAAAATAAGGATTGAGACTTTTATAAAAGTGATAATCTTTAATTGAAACCATATACAAACCAGAAAGAATAGATATCCAGTAAAAATAAGGATTGAGACGAAATCTAGATCGAAAATCCGATTTCTTGTGTAATCCATCCATCTGAAAGAATAGATATCCAGTAAAAATAAGGATTGAGACTTTTTCTACTCCTTCAAAACTTACACAATATCCATCGTACGAAAGAATAGATATCCAGTAAAAATAAGGATTGAGACGTTATATCTTCTGATCATTTCCCAGTCGTTTGTCAAAATAAGAAAGAATAGATATCCAGTAAAAATAAGGATTGAGACGAAAAAAAATCACACACTTTTATTTTTTTTATAAGAAAGAATAGATATCCAGTAAAAATAAGGATTGAGACTTTTTTTAATTTTTCTTTGATTCTTTTTAACGTTTTTCTTTGAAAGAATAGATATCCAGTAAAAATAAGGATTGAGACATAGGTGAAAAAAGAGTAAAAAAAAAGAACGCTTTATGCGAAAGAATAGATATCCAGTAAAAATAAGGATTGAGACACATTCTTTTCATTTACCTCACTCCTTTTTTTATTTTTCTGAAAGAATAGATATCCAGTAAAAATAAGGATTGAGACAAAAAAAGAGCCTTTTGGCTCTTATAAATATATAATATTTTGAAAGAATAGATATCCAGTAAAAATAAGGATTGAGACTCAGCAATTTCAACTAAAGAATTATTAAACTCTTTTTCTTTTTTTGAAAGAATAGATATCCAGTAAAAATAAGGATTGAGACATATATATATATATATGACTATATATTTTTTTAGTCCATAGCCTGAAAGAATAGATATCCAGTAAAAATAAGGATTGAGACTTCTGATTTCTATTATAGAGTTCAAATTTTTAAGTTCCATAAGAAAGAATAGATATCCAGTAAAAATAAGGATTGAGACCTTCTTATCACCTCCCAGTCGTTAGTAATAATAACATAATTTTGGGAAAGAATAGATATCCAGTAAAAATAAGGATTGAGACTTTCACAAAAAAATAGGTGAAAAAAGAGTAAAAAAAAAGAAAGAATAGATATCCAGTAAAAATAAGGATTGAGACTTTATTTAGTTTTTCTAATCTTTTCATTTTTACTCCTCGAAAGAATAGATATCCAGTAAAAATAAGGATTGAGACACTATTTGATATAATAATATAATTTTGGGAGAATTGGTTGAAAGAATAGATATCCAGTAAAAATAAGGATTGAGACAAAAATAGATGAAAAAAGAGTAAAAAAAAAGAACGCATAAAAAGGAAAGAATAGATATCCAGTAAAAATAAGGATTGAGACCAACCCAATCTAATTGACCAACTCTAGCAGATTCATAAACTAGAAAGAATAGATATCCAGTAAAAATAAGGATTGAGACTAATAACATAATTTTGACTAAATTGATTATAATAAATTGTTGAAAGAATAGATATCCAGTAAAAATAAGGATTGAGACACAACTCTTTTGCTAACTCTTCAAACTCTTCTACAAATTCTGAAAGAATAGATATCCAGTAAAAATAAGGATTGAGACAAATGTGAGTAGAATTTGTTAAGAGTTTGTCTAGCATTGAGAGAAAGAATAGATATCCAGTAAAAATAAGGATTGAGACATACTCTTTCATTCTTTCTATCTTGTTTTTTTCTGTTTTCTTGAAAGAATAGATATCCAGTAAAAATAAGGATTGAGACTAAATAATAGATGTTTCCTTTTTCATTACAGTTAGCAGAAAAACAGAAAGAATAGATATCCAGTAAAAATAAGGATTGAGACAGCAGCACAGCAGCAGAGAAATAATTTTAAGCATAAAAAAGAAAGAATAGATATCCAGTAAAAATAAGGATTGAGACTTATCACCTCTTTCATTCTTTTTCTGATTTTTAGATCTGTAGAGAAAGAATAGATATCCAGTAAAAATAAGGATTGAGACAAAAAAAAAATAAGAGCTTTTCGCTCTTATTTTTTTAAAAGAAAGAATAGATATCCAGTAAAAATAAGGATTGAGACGTTATTGTATTCACGTATTTTATCCCAGTCATTTGTCAAAATGAGGAAAGAATAGATATCCAGTAAAAATAAGGATTGAGACCAAACACTTTAACATCTTGTTTGAATTTCTGTAAAAATAAGGATTGAGACTGTATTTTTCAGGTAAAGCAACGCCTTTTATATATGCGTTTTGAAAGAATAGATATCCAGTAAAAATAAGGATTGAGACTATTCGATATTTTGTCCAGTTTTCCCAACCTCCAAAATCTTGAGAAAGAATAGATATCCAGTAAAAATAAGGATTGAGACTGATAGTGCGTTAATTAACTCAACTAATACTTTTTCTGCTCCTAGAAAGAATAGATATCCAGTAAAAATAAGGATTGAGACTAAATTATTTCTCCTTTTTTTAGTTTTTTTCTAATTTCTTTTAAGAAAGAATAGATATCCAGTAAAAATAAGGATTGAGACTTTTTATATTAGTAAATTCTAATAAATAATTTTAAGCATAAAAGAAAGAATAGATATCCAGTAAAAATAAGGATTGAGACTTTTTAATCTTTTTCTAATTTCTTTTAATATTTGTTTTTGAAAGAATAGATATCCAGTAAAAATAAGGATTGAGACTTTGCTATGTAGTTAGTCAACTCTTCTGCTTGACTTTCTGAGAAAGAATAGATATCCAGTAAAAATAAGGATTGAGACATGTTTTTTTCTCCATTTTTTCTCCTCCTTTTTTATTTTTTTTTTGAAAGAATAGATATCCAGTAAAAATAAGGATTGAGACTTCTGTTTCCAAATCTTTTATAAGTTCTTCTTGAGTTTTGAAAGAATAGATATCCAGTAAAAATAAGGATTGAGACTTTACTAACATTTTACCACTTCCTTTTTTTTATTTTTCTCTGAAAGAATAGATATCCAGTAAAAATAAGGATTGAGACTGCAATATATTTCAATAGCTGATACAATTTCTTTGTTAATTGGGAAAGAATAGATATCCAGTAAAAATAAGGATTGAGACTTATATCGAAGTTATTACTTATAATACATTGGTTAGTAGAGAAAGAATAGATATCCAGTAAAAATAAGGATTGAGACAGATTTTTTAGAAAATTCATTTTCAGCAGCAGCAGATTTTTTTGAAAGAATAGATATCCAGTAAAAATAAGGATTGAGACCGTTATTAAAAACAAATTGAGTAATCATTTTGTGTTTTTTACAGAAAGAATAGATATCCAGTAAAAATAAGGATTGAGACTAGTTTTTACTAGTCTTTTTATTCGCTATATAATATATAGGAAAGAATAGATATCCAGTAAAAATAAGGATTGAGACCTTGAAACGAGTGTCTATCTTCTTTAATAAACAACTCTTTTGCTAGAAAGAATAGATATCCAGTAAAAATAAGGATTGAGACTTTTCTAATTTCTTTTAACATTTTTTTTTCCATTTTTTTCTCCGAAAGAATAGATATCCAGTAAAAATAAGGATTGAGACTCTAAATCGAAAATTCTAAACTTCGTCCAGTTTTCCCACCCTGCGAAAGAATAGATATCCAGTAAAAATAAGGATTGAGACTACTACTGAAATAATTATAATAAAGCATCTCTCCTCTTTTCAGAAAGAATAGATATCCAGTAAAAATAAGGATTGAGACTAGAACTTCATTATTTCTTTCTTCTTTTAGAATTTGATTTAGGAAAGAATAGATATCCAGTAAAAATAAGGATTGAGACCCTTTTTTATGCATGTATTTATTATTCATTAGATAACCACCACGAAAGAATAGATATCCAGTAAAAATAAGGATTGAGACTTATTGATAACTATTTTAACTAACATTCTTTCCATCTCCTTTTTCATGAAAGAATAGATATCCAGTAAAAATAAGGATTGAGACATAATTTATAGAGTACTCTTTGCAAAGATTTTCAAAAATTGAAAGAATAGATATCCAGTAAAAATAAGGATTGAGACTATCGTTTTCTAATTTTAACATTTCTATCCTCTCCTTTGTTTTTGAAAGAATAGATATCCAGTAAAAATAAGGATTGAGACCTTTTTTTCTCAACGTCACAAACGTCACAAACGTAACTTTTAGAAAGAATAGATATCCAGTAAAAATAAGGATTGAGACACATTTCAGTTTATTTTGTAATTCATCGTATGAAAATTTGAGAAAGAATAGATATCCAGTAAAAATAAGGATTGAGACCCTAAATCACTAGGTTTTAAAACATCAATTAATTTTTCTGAAAGAATAGATATCCAGTAAAAATAAGGATTGAGACAACTTTTACTTCTGCGTACGCTCAGAAGGTTTGCAGTGTTTTGAAAGAATAGATATCCAGTAAAAATAAGGATTGAGACTATAAGCTGAAAAACTTAAACCAAGTTTTTTAGCTTTTTCATTTAGAAAGAATAGATATCCAGTAAAAATAAGGATTGAGACTTCTTTTAATATTTGATTTAGATTTTGATAGTCTAAATCAAAAATGAAAGAATAGATATCCAGTAAAAATAAGGATTGAGACTTCATTTTATCACTTCCTCTATTTTTTATATTTGAAGTATCGAAAGAATAGATATCCAGTAAAAATAAGGATTGAGACTTGTGGACAAGCTCGAGGCTTTCGTTGTACATATATACCTCACGAAAGAATAGATATCCAGTAAAAATAAGGATTGAGACTACAAGCAACTTCTTCAGTTACTATTTTTTCAAGTCCTAAAAGGAAAGAATAGATATCCAGTAAAAATAAGGATTGAGACATAAAAATATAACGTAGTCAAGATTGTTGTCGTATTGCTCTAGAAAGAATAGATATCCAGTAAAAATAAGGATTGAGACAAAAGAGTAAAAAAAAAAGAACGCATAAAGCGTTCTTAATCATGAAGGAAAGAATAGATATCCAGTAAAAATAAGGATTGAGACCTCTTTGTAATGCAGTTTTTAAATCTGCGTCTGGGTGATTTGAAAGAATAGATATCCAGTAAAAATAAGGATTGAGACATATTTCCGTCTCTATCCTCTCTAGTATCTATTAATTTTATCGAAAGAATAGATATCCAGTAAAAATAAGGATTGAGACTCCCTTTTCCAATTCTTTCTACTCTAAACAAATTAGCTCGAAAGGAAAGAATAGATATCCAGTAAAAATAAGGATTGAGACTCAATTTTAAGTCTGTATAATTGTTTAGTATTCTTAACTTTTTTATGAAAGAATAGATATCCAGTAAAAATAAGGATTGAGACTCTTTTCATTTTTATCACTCCTATTTATTTTATTTTGAAGTATGAAAGAATAGATATCCAGTAAAAATAAGGATTGAGACTAGTTATAAAATATAACATACTTTCCTTTTTTTGCTCTTTCTACCCTGAAAGAATAGATATCCAGTAAAAATAAGGATTGAGACAGCCTTGAAGCTTTTTGAATTAATTGCTCTTGATACTCTTGAGGAAAGAATAGATATCCAGTAAAAATAAGGATTGAGACACATTTTTATCACTTCCTTTTTTTTTATTTGAAGTATCTCTGAAAGAATAGATATCCAGTAAAAATAAGGATTGAGACCAATTTCAACTAAAGAATTATTAAACTCTTTTTCTCTTTTTAGAAAGAATAGATATCCAGTAAAAATAAGGATTGAGACCTACATTATAATTAATTTGTCAATACTTTTTTAAATATTTGGAAAGAATAGATATCCAGTAAAAATAAGGATTGAGACTAGACTCTGAGAGTCTAAATCAAAAATTCTGTTTCTTGTGAAAGAATAGATATCCAGTAAAAATAAGGATTGAGACATTTTTATTTTTTTTTGATTCGTATAACCACTCCTCAAAAGAAAGAATAGATATCCAGTAAAAATAAGGATTGAGACTTTTCATTTTCATTACTATCATCTCCTTTTTTTATTTTCTTATGAAAGAATAGATATCCAGTAAAAATAAGGATTGAGACAATTTTCTAAAATGTACACTTTATTCCACAACCTTTAAATAAGAAAGAATAGATATCCAGTAAAAATAAGGATTGAGACCTTCTTTTATGGCTTTTTTAATAGCAGTTTTATCTGGTTGGAGAAAGAATAGATATCCAGTAAAAATAAGGATTGAGACAGTAGTGCTTACTCTAGCAACTACTCCCGTAGTTTCAATTAAGAAAGAATAGATATCCAGTAAAAATAAGGATTGAGACTACATCTGCTAGTTCTTCTATTATTTGTTTTCTGTTATTTGAGAAAGAATAGATATCCAGTAAAAATAAGGATTGAGACATAATTTTGCTTATATAACTTTTCAGTTTCATAATAGTTTTTAAAGAAAGAATAGATATCCAGTAAAAATAAGGATTGAGACTTTTTTTTAAAATATGTATCTTCTACTATTACAAGGGAAAGAATAGATATCCAGTAAAAATAAGGATTGAGACACAGCTTTAAAAGCGTTATAAAGCTCAATAGACAATCTGAAAGAATAGATATCCAGTAAAAATAAGGATTGAGACTGATATCTTTTTTAGTGTTTATTACTTCATTTACTGAAGAAAGAATAGATATCCAGTAAAAATAAGGATTGAGACCGAAATATAATTGAAAATTGTTAATTTAAAATTAAGAAAAAACATAAAAATAAAAAAAGAGTCTTTTAGACTCTTTATTTTTTATAATTATAATTTTTTTAAAACCACGAAATTTTTTACCATGGATTATACGGATTTTTTGTTACACAAAGAGCACGAAGAAAAACCACTAAGGACCACTAAGAATTTTTTGAAACCACATGATACACACAGGATTTAGCCAAAATTTTATCTAGTGTTTATTAGTGTTAATCACGTGGTTCCTATTCTTTTCCCTTTGTGGTACTTTGTGTTCTCTTTTCTTTGTGCTGAGTTAAATCCGTGTTCTTCCGTGGTTAATTTTTCTATCTCTGCATCACTCTGATTCCTCTGTTCCTCTGCGTTGATTTTAAATTCTTTTCACTGCTCACTTCTTACTATTTTTTTCTCTTTGTGGTTCTTATTTTCTATCTTTGTGTTCTTCGTGACCTTATTTCTTTGTGCTGAAAAATCCGCGTTTTTCCGTGGCTAAATTCTAAATCTTCTTACTTCTCACTACTTACTTCCCAATCTACTTTTTCTATTCTGTGTGCATCTAAGG
Source organism: Fusobacteriales bacterium (assembly GCA_020063625.1). Taxonomy (GTDB): domain Bacteria; phylum Fusobacteriota; class Fusobacteriia; order Fusobacteriales; family Fusobacteriaceae; genus Hypnocyclicus. The sequence goes on along the minus strand of JAICDD010000030.1, from coordinate 21,664 downwards.
TGTTTTTCATAGAAAAATACCGAAAGCTAATCTAGTGGTTTCCACTTTTTCTTTTAGGATTCTAATTTTTCTATTATTGCTCCGTATCCCTTTTCTGTATTTATCCCAATTCCATTTAATAATGCAAAATTATTTAAAATTGTAAATTTTTTTGAAAATTCTTCATAATTTTCTTTTAATATTAATTTGAAATTTCCTTTTATCCCAGTTCCACCATTGAATTTTAATTGCTTTGTATTTTGTTCTATTTCAATAGAATTTAAAAAATTATTTATATTTAAATTTATTTTATAAGGAGTTTTTTTATTAAAATCTTTTAATAATTTTTTTATAAGAATATGTTTATCAATTTCTTTTAAAAAAGTATCTCCTAATTTAAAAAATGCTGGTGTAAATATTTGATAATTATATTCAAATTTAGGTATAATATTTTCTAAATCTATTTTCTTACACCATTTTGATTGCTTTTCAGAAGTAAGAATACTTAATATTTTAAAAGATATATTATCTAATTCAATAATCTCTTTTAATAAAACTTTCCTAAATATTTCATAACCAAATTCTTCAAATTCGTTTAAATCAAAAAATATTATTCTAACAAAATATTTTTTATTTTGCTGGATAGTGATATTAAAATCTATTTTTTTTCTTAAAAAATTACTAATTTGAACATTTTCTAAATTAAAGTATTCTTTTATTTTGCTAGAGATTTGATTATACAATTCTCCTTCTGTTAAAGCTTCTAATTTAAGTAATATTGATATAAACATAATTCTCCTTATTTTTCAACTCTTATAAATTCTGTTTTACCTAATGGATTTCCTTTTGTATCTTTATCAGTAGGATAGTATTTAAATATTATTTTTTTACCAATAAATTCTTTTAATTTTGTATCATTAATATTTCTTTTTATACTTTCTGGTTTATCTTTTAAAAATTCATCTTTTGTTATTATATAGTTTCCAACTAAATAAAAAGCATTGTTTTCATATTTTTTTATTTCTGATTTTAATGTTTTTGGCTGTAAATTTTTTATTTCATCTTTAATTTTAGTTTGTAAATCACCTAATTTTAATTTTGAATTTGAATTATTATTAGAAATTAATGCCCAGCCTAGAGGAGTACTATTTAATGTTAAAATTTTAGTTACAGAAGTATGTTGTTTTGGATTAAATTGTTTATTTACTAAATTATGAGTTTTGCTATTAAATCCAGCTCCTTGTCCAATACAGATTAGAGCTTCATTATTTTTATCAATTTTATCATATAAAATCGATAATTGTTTATAAAAGTTATTTAAATTAATATTATTTTTTGTATTATTTAGTTCTTTATTAATTATTAATTGACTTTTATAGTTACAACTATCAAGAATATCTTTAAAAGATATTTTAGTATTTAAACGATTTTTTTCATTATCAATAGTTATATAAAATTGATAGTCTTTATCAAAATTATCACTTAATAATCCTTTTAAACTTTCTATATATTTAGGCATCATTTGATTGCCTTTCTTAAGATTATATCTTTTTATATTTCTTACAATAATTCCATTAGATATACTTTCGGTATCACTTATTTTTACAAATTTAAATGGATCTGATTTTGGATTTAAATTATTTTGATTAAATATATCTTTTTCAAATTTTGTTTCTTTAAATGTTTCTTTAGTATTGAAAGGATAAGTTCTTTTATTTAAATTTCTTTCTAGTTTATAACTAATTTTATCTTTTCCTTTATAAGCTAGGTAAGCTCCTCTAATATATCCTTTTATACTACTTCCAGGGATATAATGATTAAATCCACTATTAGTAAATTTTTCAATAGCCAAAGCATTTAGTTCTTGAATATTAGTAACATTTAATTTTTTAATAAATTCATTTTCAAAATCTTTATCTACTTTTACTTTATAAATATAACCAAATTCTTCTCTATATTTCGTATATAAAAAATTTCTTAATTCAATTATATTATTTTCTGCAATTTCTAAAAAATGTTCAATTTCATTAGAATTTAGATTTTCAATAAATTCATCAATAGATAAATAATATAAATATCCATTTTTTATAGTGTATTCATATGGATAAAGTTCTTCTCCAGAGCCAATAAATATTGTAGATAAAGGGGTTAATGCCATATTATATTTCATTTATTTTCACCCCCAATATAAATGGTATACCAATTTGTATAAATTTACTATCGTAATGTATGTTATCTAATACTCTTCCTTTTATATTATTTATATCATTTGTTTTAAAAATACTACCTGGTGTATAATATACAAAAGGTTTTTTAAATGGTAATTCATGAAATGCATACTCTCCACCTAGTTTACCCCTTTTAGTTTTTATATCTGAACTTATAATATTTTCAAAATCTTCTTCTTTTGCAATATAATTAGATAAGGTAATAAATGCATTTGGATTTTCAGGCTCTTTAAAATTATCATATTTCTCAAATGATATAGTTTCAAAATACCCTAAACCACTACTTGCTTTTTTACCATATCCAAATTTTTCTATAATATTGAGATATATTTCTAATTTTTTACTAAATTCTTCATTACATTTAAAAAATATAGAAATATTTGAATTATAATATTTTTCTTCTTGATTATAGAGACTATTCTCCCCATCAGTACTATTAGTTATTCTATTTAAACTATTTTTTACTCTATTTACAGTACTGTTACTTTTTCTTTTTGAGTCACTATTTTTTTCAATATATTCATAAATATTTTTTACCTTAGGAATAATTTCAAATTTTTCAAAATTAAAAGGATTTCTTTCAACTTTTATAATTTCTTCTATTAATTTTAAATTATCATATCCGTTTAACATTTCATTAAAAAGTTTTAAATTAACAAATTTATTTTTTTTAATTTTTTTTAATGTTCTTATTAATTCAGTAGAATTTAAAGGTTTATTATGGTCTTGACTTATTTTTTGAAAGTAATTACTATTACTTCTATTTATTGTTTTAGTATTTAATAAAGGAAATTTATTTTCTGTAAATCCATTAGATACAATAAATGGTGGATTATAATTTTTAAAATTATTTAATGTATCTTGAAAAAATTCTTCAGATTCTGTATATTTTATTGCCCAAAGTATATATCCATATAAAGTATCACTATCAAAAGGGGTTATAAAACTTGATAAAGGTTTTATCGTCCATTTATAAATATTCATAATTTACCCCCCAATTTTAATATCGCTTAAAACTTTTAATTTATCGTCTCCATTTACTTTTAATTCAATAAATTCAATTTGACCATTTCCTCTACTAATTCCACCACCGATACCGTCTAATGCTAATAATTTTAAACCTCTTAATACTACTTCTGTAAAATATTCGTTATCTAATTTTGCATTATCATTAGTATCTAATACTTTATAAGTCATATTAAATACAAACTCTGTTCCTGCTGGAATTCTTTCAATATTTCTAAGCATTGGTTCAGAGTCTAATCTGTTAATAGTATTTTCATATTTCCACTCTGTATCACTACCAGTTCTTTCTTTAAGTTTTATTAGTTTTTCTTTAGAATCTTTTGTTAAATATGCATCTCTTACAACTAATCTAGTCATTCCAATTTCTTTATTTTTATTATTTGCACCTGTCCCAAATACTCTACATATTTGACAATTAGCGTTATTACAGCTATGTACTTTCCCTTCAGAGTTAATTTTTTTATGATACCATTCACTTAATGATCTAATTTTTCCTTTTATAGATGAACCAGGTATATATACCTCTTTTGTTAGTGGATTTCTAATTATAGGATTATCATTTCCACCAATTTCAATGTTAGCATCTCCAGCCCCTATTGACATACCAGTTAATAATCTTATTATTCCTGTTATTTCTTTTATTTCAACTAATTGCATTTTTTCTCCCCCTTTATTGATTATTTTTGTTTCCAAGTCCATAATAATATCCAGCAACTACTTCAAAAAAAGTAACAAATTGTTCAAAAGTTTCATAATTTTTATTATTTTTTATTATATCTACATTTACATTAATAAATTCATTAAATTCTTTTTTTATTATTTTACCATTTCCATTACGATATTTATATGCAGCTTTTGATTTTAATATTAAAATATTAGGATATATTTTTTCAAAATTCTCTTTATTATCTTCTATTCTAAATTTTAAACTTTTTACTTCATTAAAAAATTGTCTAATTTGAGAGCTCGATTCACGTTCTAATAGTTTAGCAATTCTTTTGGCACCGTCTAATAATAAGTCTTCTCTAATATTACCGTTAGAGTCACAATAGCTATCTCCTATTATTTTTTTTATTTCTGACATCTAATTTCCCCCTTCTATTCTATTTTTTCTTACTATATAATTTAAAATAACTCTCATATATTTATTGATAAATTTTATATTTTTTTTAGTTTTTTCTATATCTTCGTTTAATGAAAAATAATTATAAATTTCTCTTAAAGTCATATTACTTTTTATTATTTCAGTTGGTGATTTTCCATCACAAAAATTTCTTGAAAAATCATATTCAAATTTTGATAAAAATGTTAAATATTTATAATCATTTTCAGAAAAATATTTTTCTGCATATTCTGTATATTTTAATAATCTGTATAAAAAGCTTTGAGATAATTTAGTGTTTTCATTATTTATTTCAGTATCAATCATTTCTATATAAGCTAGTATGTCATCAATATTTTCCCAATTAATTTTTTTAGAAAATATAGAAACTCCATTTTTATTGTTATCTTTTACAAATTCTAACTCTTCTTCTGCTTCTTGTACTCCAAGATAAAAAGGTGCTTTTTTGTTTATTAATTTTATACCCATTGATATAGTAAAATTCTCTATATTTTTAGTAAATTCAGAAAATTTTTCATTAATATAGATAGCAGTATCTATAATTTTATCCCATGGACCAATTATTAATAAATCATCTCCACCAGAATAAACAATATAATTATTTTTTAAGTATTCTAAGTCATCGTTAGCATTTTTAAAACTTTCAGCAAGCCAATATGAAAAAAAACTATCTAGCATTCTACTAAGAGAAGCGATTCTTGAGATACTTTTATTTTCTTTTAGCCCAATACTAAAAATAAGACCTAAATCATCAACATCAGCTTTTAAAATTGCTAAGTTTTTTACTCCTTCTGATTTATTTGCTATAGCTTCAAATGTTTTAGGAATTTTGTAATACGGAATATTTTCATCTTTTTTATCTTCATTAAATTTTTCATACTCCTCTTTGCTCTCATATAAAGGAGTATATCCTCCATAATTACTAAAGATTAAAGGATAATCATTTTTTTCAAGAGTATAATTGTTTAAAGTTACAACTATAAAAGGAGTACCAATTATTTCATTTAACTCTTTATACAAATTAATTTTTATATTAAATAATTCAAAATCAGAATTTATATTTGTAAATTCTCTATAAAATGCAACATATTTTGTAGAAGGTAACTTTTTACCAATTTCTTCATCTTTTGCGCAAAATGTACAACTTTCTTTTTCTTTTGGCTTTAAATGAATTTCACATATTGGGCAAATATTACTTTCTTTACCTTTTCCATATAGATTGTTTTCAATTACAGGATTATTTATGATATCATTATAAAATTTAAATGATTTATTACTATCTAATTTATCATTTAATTCATCATAGACCTTACTAAAATTATCTCCTAAGTCATTTCCACTACATTCTATATAAGCAGTATTTAAAAATACTTCAGCTTGATAATTTTTAAATAATTCTTCATTTATCTCTTTAATTATTTTAGTGATTTTTTGAGTAGTAGAGTTTGTATTAGGTAATAAAATATAAAATTTTCCACCACTAGCTAATAAAATATTTGAATAAGTTAATTTTAAATCTTTAATTATCTTATATGATGCTACATCACTTAATAATTTTATAAAAAATGAACGTGCTCTAAGTCTTTTAGCAGCTTTTGTAGTACTTTTAAAATTAAAAATATATTTTTGAATACCTGATACATCCCCAGCAAATAATATAAATTGTTTTTCATTATCACCATTTTCAATATTTTTAATATCTGTGATTTTTCCTGTTTCATTATAATAATAATAACTAGCTAATGATATAGCAGAAGTTGTTTTTAAATGGTCAAATAATGAGATATCCGCTATTTTTACTTGTGTATCTGAAGGTAAACACCAAGTATATTTATACAATAATGAATATAATTGATTATATAATGTATAAAAATCTTTTGAAGAAACATTTTCTATTTCATTCAAAAAATTATCAATTAAATTATTTAATTCAACTTGGTCATTTGTAGAAGTTGAATTACTAAAAATATTTTCATAATTAAACTTTTTTAAAGAATAAAAAGTTTCTTTGCTAGTGTTATTTGAAGTAGATTTATCAATATTAATATTTGTTAAAATAGAATTTAATGCTATTTTTTTAAAATCTCTGTAATCCTCGGATTTTTCATTATATCTTTCTTTAGATGAAAAATTATCTGCTCTACTTGTAATTAATGCTAATTTTCTCTTTTCAGTATCTTTAACATTTTTCACCTGTAAATCTTCATCAATTTGATACCATTCATGATGGATTTTTACCATTAAATCAATTTCTTCATCATATTTTAATATTTTTCTTTCTTCTAGATACTTTATAAACCAAGAAGATAAGTGTTGATGTTTTTGTCCTTCGATACTTTTTTTAGCATAGCTATTACTTCGGTTAAATAACTTTCCAATATCATGCAAAAGTCCGCTAAGTGCTACTTTTTGCCATAATTCTAAGTTTTCTACCATTTATCCCCCTTTCATCGCTTTTGTTTAGTAACTTAAAAAAAGTTACTATTTTTTTAATAAAACTAACTACTATTACAATATATAACACATTTTTTTTATAAATTCAATAGTAGTATATAATAAAATTTCAACAAATTTTATTATTTCTCAACAAATATTAAATTTATTTGATTTTTAAATGAAAATATACTACTATTTATATTGAAAAATATATCACATAAATATTTTAAAATTAGTAAGAAGTTAGCAGTAAGAAGTGAGAAGTAATTACACAAAGAACACAAAGAAAAGAAAACCAGAACCACGAAGGAAAAATTTTGGGAACCACGAGATTATCACTGATGACCATAGGAAATAAAAATTAGCCACGGAAAAAGATTTTCTTGATAAATGCGTTACACGAAGAACACAGAGGTAAAAAATAAGAACCACAAAGAGAAAAATATAGTAAGAAGTGAGAAGAATTGAAATTTAGACACGGAAAAACACGGATTTGAAAGGATAAAACTCTGTGTATCTCAGTGCTCTCTGAGTCTCTGCGTTGAAAATCTGATGTAAATCCCGTGGTTTCAACAAACTTCGTGGTCCTTAATGGTTTTCTTCGTGCCCTTTGTGTAATTAAAAAAATATTAAATTATCAATAAAACTTTGCAAGGAGGTAGTTATGAGTAAAATACTTATATCATCATTAGGTACAGGTAATAATAGAAATTATAGAACAGCAGATTATTTAATTGATAATAAAAAATATACTGAAAAATATGTAGCTAATGTATTAAAAAAGCATTTACAAATTGATAAAATGTTTATTATAGGTACTAATAAATCTATATGGGAAGCACTTTATTTAGATAATGTTATCAATCCAGATGAAAGTTTTGCAGAAAAACTTTATGAATTTACAGAATCGTCGAATTATTCAACAGAATTAAATGCTTTTGATTTTTCAGAATTAGAAAAAGCATTAGATGAAAAAATTAAAGTATTTTTAATAAAATATGGATTAGATGAAAAAGAACTATTATTTAATTTTGATATAATTATGCAAATAGAGGAATTTTTAGAAGATGGAGATGAAATTTATATAGATATATCTCATTCATTTCGTTCATTATCTTTTTATTCAATGATAATACTAAATTATTTACAAAATATTTCTACTAAAAATATAAAAATAAATGGTATTTATTATGGTATGTTAGACGTTGTAAATGAATTAGGATATGCTCCAATAGTTGATTTAAATATACTTTATGAAGCAATAAACTGGATAAAAGGTGCACATGTATTTAAAAATTATGGTAATAGTTATTTATTATCTGATTTATTAGAAAATAATGGTTATAATGAAAGTAGTAAAAAATTACGTAATTTTTCTGATTCATTAAATGTTATGTATTTTAAAAATTTAAAGCAACAAATAGATATATTAAATAAAAATTTTGATGTTTTTAATAATATTAATGGTATTGGAAAATATATTGTTCCTACAACATTAAAGGAATTTTTAGATAGATTTAAAAAACTTAATTTTGATTATGAATTTTTATTAGAGTTTGCTAAATGGTTTTATGAAAATAAAAGATATTCAAATACAATATTAATTATTCCTGAATTAATAGTACAATATTTTTTAGAAGTTAATAATTTTGAAAATAATAAAGATAACTTTGATTTAATGAAAAAATTTTTATCTAGAGAATCAAATAATTTACTAAATAAAAGATATTTAAAAGCAAAAGATTATAAAAGTGATAGTGATTATGAAAATATAATTAAAATTTATACATATTTTAGGGATAGAAGAAATAATATAGCACATGCGTTAGATGATAAACAAGATTATATAGAAACAATAAATGGACTTGAAAAGAAATTGAATACGTTAGATAAAATAATAAAAACAAGAAAATTTTATATAGAAGAGTATTTAGAAAAATTTTAGTTAGAATAAATTAAAAGCAGGATAAAAAAGTGGAAACCACGAGATTAACACAGGATGAAAAAAATGATAAGATTTTCTTGATAAATGCGTTACACGAAGAACACAGAGGTAAAAAATAAGAACCACAAAGAGAAAAATATAGTAAGAAGTGAGAAGAATTGAAATTTAGCCACGGAAAAACGCGGATTTGAACGGATAAAACTCTGTGTATCTCAGTGCTCTCTGAGTCTCTGTGCTGAATATCCCGTGTGAAACCAGTGGTTTCAAAAAATCCTTAGTGGTCCTCAATGGTTTTCTCCGTGCACTTTGTGTGACAAAAAATCTAGTGTGTCATCCCGTGTAAATCTCGTGGTTTCATTATTCAATATCCGTAGAAACTAGCGTAAAGATTTTTTGCTTACTTTTTTATCTTTAAAAAAGTAAGTCGCTGATAAGCGAAATAGAAAAAATTACACAAAGAACACAAAGGTAAAAAAATCAGAACCACAAAGAAAAAACTGAAACCACAAGATGAACACAGGATGAAAAAGAATTGACAATGGAAAATTAGTGAGCAGTGAGAAGTTAAGAGTGAAAAGTAAGAAGAATTAAAAAATTCTTAATGGTCCTTAGTGGTTTTCTCTGTGCACTTTGTGTAATAAAAAATCCGTGTAATCTAAGTTATTTTCTAAAAGAAAACAACGAAAGCTGTGCCGTGACAAAAAAACATAAACCTCTGTATATCTCATTATTCTCTGAGCCTCTGCGTTGAAAATCTCGTGTGTATCCTGTGGTTTCAAAAAACTTCGTGGTTCTGCTTGTTTTCTTCGTGCCCTTTGTGTAACAAAAAATCAGGTGGTTTCAAAAATGTAACTATAAATATAAAAGGAGTTGTAAAGATGAATAATTCTAAACAAATATTTTTATTATTCTCACATACTCTTACTGAAAATCAAATTAATGAATTAAAAAGAGATTTTAATATAAATAAAATATTTTATTTGCCTAAAGATATTCAAAATATTTGGTCAAATGTTGATTATGTAAAATATGATTTTTCAAATTTAAAACCAATAAAAAATTTTATAAAAGAAAATTCTAAAGAGAAAGATTATATTTTAATACAAGGTGAATATGGTTATACTTATCATATGGTAAATTGGGCTTTTGAAAATAAATTTATTCCAATTTATGCTACTACACAAAGAAAAACAATTGAAATTATAGATGAAAATAATCCAAATAACATAAAAAAAATTTCTCACTTTGAGCATATTTCTTTTAGAAAATATATAAAATAAATTTGTTGGGAATCGCTAAATCCTGTTTTATTTATGAAATAATATATAAAGCAGGAGGGGATAATATGGATTTATTTATAAATAGTGCAGGGGCTAAATTAAAAACAAAGAAAAATCTTTTTTTATTAATTAATAATGAAACTAAAACAGAGATTTCGCCAAAAAATATAAACAAAATAATTATAGCAAACAATATTTCTATAACTTCAAATGTAATAAAACTTGCTATGGATAACGATATTGATGTAATATTTTATAATAATCATTATTTTCCATATGCAAGAGTTTGGAATAATAGATTTGGTTCTACAGCTGAAATAAGAAAAAAACAATTGATTTTATTTGATGCAGTGTATGGAACAAATATTATAAAAAAATGGATAACTAATAAAATAAATTCACAAATAAATCATCTAAATAAGATAGCAAAAGATAATAAACAAGTTTTAAATAATATATCAGAAATAATTAAATATAAAAATTTAATAAATAATTTACAAGGTGATATAAATGAATTACGAAGTACTATAATGGGATATGAAGGAATTACTTCAAGACTATATTATGATTCTATTTCAATCTTATTACCAGAAAGATATAAATTTAATGGACGTAGCAGTCATCCAGCAAAAGATGAGTATAATGTATGTTTAAATTATCAATTTGGGATTTTATATTCATATGTTGAAAAAGCATTAATAAATGCAGGACTTGACCCATTTATAGGTATTTTACATACTGATTTTTATGCAAAAAAATCTTTATTATTTGATTTCATTGAGAATTATCGATTTATTGTATGGGAATCTGTGTTTTCATTATTTAAAAGTAAATTAATATTAAAAAAATATTTTATCACTGAAAATGATGGAATAAAAATTACTGATGAAGGGAAAAACATAATTATAGAAGCATTTTATAAAAAATTTAATTCTAAAATTAAAATAGATAAAAATAATTATCAAATAAGTTATATTATAGAAAGAGATGCACAAAATTTAGCTCAAGATTTGTTAAATCAAGATTTATTAAATAAAAATATATAGGTGATTTTATGAAATATATTGTAGCATATGACATTGTATCAAATAAAAAAAGAAGAAGAGTAGCGAATCTTTTAAAAGAATATAATTTATTTAGAATACAAAAATCCGTATTTTTTGGGAAGCTTACAAAAAAGCAATTAATTTATTTACAATTTGATATTTTTAGAGATTTTAATTTAATTGATGATTCTATTTTAATAATTCCTATTTGTAAAGAAGATTATGATAAAACAGTTATTTTTGGAAATAGTTTTGATTTGAAATTAACTGACAAAGAAATTGATTTTTTATATTTTTAGGTGGGATATTATGAATATAATAGTCACATATGATATTGTGTCAAATAAAAGAATAAATGAAGTTTCAGAATATTTAAAAAGTTGTGGTTTTTTCCGTTTGCAGAAATCAGTTTTTTATGGGAAAATAGATAATGAAACCTATAATAATATAAAATATGAGCTGGAAAATATGATAAATCTTGATGTTGATAGTATTTATATATTTGATATTTGCAATAAAGATATAAATAATTTAGTATATAAAAGTAGTAATATAGAAAAAAGATTTATAAATAATGAATTTTTATTAATATGAGGTGAAAGATGAAAACAACAATTATAAAATTAATTACAAATGAAGATTTTAATAGTAGATTTGCTGAAAAGTTAAGAGGATTTATTGGAAATCAATTTAAAGAACAAGTTATATTTCATAATCATTTAAGTAAATACGAATTTTTATACAAGTCTTCTAAAATACAATATAAAATAATAGATAATAAACTAGCTATTGTGGCTATTGATGATGAATCTTCTGAATTATTAAAAAATAATATACTTTCTTTAAAAGAGATAGTCTTAGATGAAAAAGTTTATATTATAAATGATTTTGAAATTATAGAAAAAGACTATAATCCATCTATTGATAATGAACTTTATAAATATAAATTTGAAGGTTTATGGTTAGCAATAAATCAAAAAAATTATATAGATTTTAAAAATGGGAATTTTGATTTTAATAAAAAATTAAGAAATAATATACTTGAATTTTTTAAATCTATTAATGTATGGGTAGATAATCAGATATTAGTAAAAGGAGAATACAAAACTACTCCAATTAAGAAAAAAGATACTATTTTAATTGGAACAAGTGGTACATTTTATACAAATGCAAATTTACCAGATTATATAGGACTTGGGAAAAGAAAATCTATTGGATTTGGGACTATAAAAAGGATATGATTTTTCATATCCTTTTTATGTTAATAGAGTGGGATTAATATAATACATATATTTTTTTAATTCTTCTTTTAAATATTTTCCACCACGAGTAAAATTTATCTTATCAATTATTATAAAATCGTCTTTAATATATTTTTTTAATTCATTGTTAAAATTTAAAATTTTATTTTCAAATCTTTGTATTGCTCTATTCCAAGTTTCTTTTTTTTCAAAATAAAAATCATTTGGGAAAATAATTGTATCATTGTAATATTCTTCTACTTCCAGCGAAATATAATTATAAAATTCATCTTCTAAATTTGGACAGATAAATTTTAAGATTTCAATAGCACTTAACTTGTTATTTTCACTTTCAATTAAAGCTCTAATTCCTCTAGAAAATGCATTATTTGTAAAAATGTTAGTATTTTTTGAATTATTTAATTTAATTTCTAAATCCTTTTTTGAAATAATTAATTTTTCTTCGTTTATTGCTATATAGTTATTGTAATTAATTTTTATGTCATTTAAAGTAAATAAATCAGTTATATGTTCTATTAAAAAAAGTCCTGAATTCATCTCTTCTAAAATATAATTCAAGATATTAAAATATCCTTCTTTTAAATTTAATAATGAATCTGTAGTTATTGTTTCTTCTATATAATCTATATTATTATTTTCATTGTTAATTATTTCTTGATAATAGGAGTTCATTAGTTCATCATAATTCATCATTTGTCTAAAAAAATCTTTCATAAAATTTATTTCATTAATATTTTTTTCAAAAAAAATGTATTTTAAAGCATAAAAAATAATATCTTTTTCTTCTGCTAAAAATACTCCTATTTTTAATTTTTCTAAATTATAATAACTAGTTAAATCTATTGTTTTATAATTTTCAATAAAATAATTTAATATTTTTACATCTTCATCTTTTTCTCTTTCTGGATTGTTTAAAAATTTAAAAAGTATATATAATTTTTTAAACTTATTAATATATTTTTTATTGTTTTCTATCCAATTAATAAAATTATCTAAATTATTAAAAAAAGTATAGGTATCTTTAAATGAACTATAATTTAATAATTTTTCTAAATTTATTAGAAAATCTTTTTCCTCTTTTTCCAGTACTTTTGTACAATTTATTAGTGTTTTTATATCAAAATGTTCAATACTTTCATCATATATTTCATATAAATTAAAGTTTTTTAAATCAATTTTATCAAAAATAAGAGCTTCTATTGTAAAAGGAATTCTAATAAATTTTTTATTTTTACTCTCTAGTTGATATTCTTTCCAATTTATTATTGGAATATTATATTTATTTAAAAATTTATAAAAAAATATACTGGAGCTTTTAAATCCATTTGTTATATCAATAATAGTATTTTTTATGTTTATTTTTTCTTTTAAAATAATGTTATCTAAAATATCATAGATTTCACTAGGTTCAGTTATTTCATAACCAATTATTTTAATGTTTTTATAATAATTTTTTATATTTTCAAAATATTTTTTACTAGCAAATGTATAAAATAAAATAATTTTTTTAGTTTTATAAAAAACACGTATATTTTTTTCAATTATACTTTCTTCTCTATCTGAAAAATTTGAGGCAAAACTAACAAAAGTTATTAATGTATCAATATTTTTTAATAATTCTTTTTTAGTAATTAGTAATTCTTTTTTTATTTTTTCTACTCTTTTTATTCCTATATTTTTAAGTATTTCTAATTCTTTTTTATTTAAAATTTCATCATTTAACTCTTTTTTTATAATGTTTATTTCTATTTCGTTTATTTCATCTAAATAATCTTTTATAATTTTATCTAACATAATTTCACCTCGATTTTATTATACCGAATATTTTTACAAATTACAATTTCTTGTTGAGATATTTAAAAAATTGTTGAGAAGATATTATATAGTATATATATAATAATTTAATTAAAGGGGCTGATTTAATGAAAAAAATAATATTGTTATTATCACTATGTTTTTATATGACTACTTTTTCAAAAGGGTTGTATTTACAAGGAAATTTTACTAAAAAATCTGAATTAATAACAGATATGTCAGAAACATATACATTGCATAACAATTATTATGGAACATATTCAGAATCATATAATAAAAAAACAAAAGGAAAACTTGAAACCCCTTTTAATCTTACTCTTGGATATGATTATTTAATTGATAAAAATTTTGAAATGGGAATAGGTGGAACAATATGGACTGGTTATAATAAAGAAGCAGAGTTAGATATATTTAAGAATTATGTTTTTTTTATAAAATCTAAAGCTTATTTAGCAGAAGAAGATGAGATGAAATTATATTTATTTGGAAATGTTGGAATAAATATAATAAAACTTAACGAAGAACTAATTGATAGTATTGCTAGTTCATATGATGAATATTCTATAAAAACAGAACCTGGTTTATATTATGGAGTAGGATTTGGAATTATGGCGTATGATCAAATTTTCTTTGAAGTTAAATATGAAGAATTTAATGCAACGACAAAACCAAATTATACAGATATATATAGCTTATACGAGTATGAGAACTATAATATAGAATCTAATTTAAAAAATAAAAGAGTTTCTTTTTCTATAGGAGTTAATTTTGATTTTGATAAACTTTATAAAAGAGAAAAAGAAGTACCAGTAGATAATAAAAATAATATACAAATAAATAATATTATTAATAATAAAGAAACAGAAGGAAATACTAAAGAAAATATAGAAAAAGAAGATGTAAATAATAGATTTATTAATGAAGAAGATTATCAAGAGTTTTTAGAATTTAAAGAATATAAAGAATTTTTAGAGTTTAAAAAAAATAAATAAAAACAGTAAAAAAAGAGAGACTGAAAAGCTAAATTGATTTTTAGCATATTTTCAGTCTTTTTTTTTAATTATTAATTAATTCTAATATTTCATTTTCCATTGCTAAAATAATATCTCTTCTTTTATTAAATGAAATGAACATAGATATTGCACTATTTCTAATTAACCTAATAATATCCCACTTTGATATGCCACCTTTTACCATAGATGCTGCTTTATAATATTCATTTGTTAAATCAGTTAAACAAATTCCTAAATCATCAGTATTTATTGTAACTCTCAGTCCTTCATTTAAATAGTTTAAAATTGGATAATCTTTTAGAGATTTATCTGTTTTTTCTAAAATATAATCTTTATAACCAACTATTTGATAATTACTTGTAGGACAGAGCTCTATAGAAATTTTTCTATCGATAAATTTTCGTAATATTTTTTTATCTTCATATAATGTAAGACCATGACCTATTCTATCAGCATTTAGATGATATACAGCTTCCCAAATGTTTTGAACTTCTTCACCTTCTCCAGCATGAATAGTAATATTTATACTTTCTTCCATTAATTTTAAAAAATTTTCTCTAAATTTTTTAGGAGAATTTTGAGATTCAGCTCCAGCTAAATCAAAACCTACAATCCAATCTTTCATTTTTTCATCTTTAATTAATTCTCTAACCAAGTTAATATGTTTTTCTAATATTGTCAAGTCTCTATGTCTCGAGCCAATAATTATCAAGCCATAATAACAAAATTTATCTTTTGATAATTCATCAACAATTATATTTATTACATCTTTTTCAGATAATCCTCCTCGAGTATAATTAAATGGGGAACATCTAATTTCTAAATATTTTATATTATTTTTTTTACAATTTTCTTTTATTATTTTACAAATTTCTCTTATAGCAACTTCATTTTGAATAAGTCCAGAACCTTGTAAATCACCTCTTTTTTCAAAAATATCTATTCCTTGCCCTACCCAGTTTTTTATAATTTTTTCTTTGTCTTTTTCTTTATAAATATATTCATATAAAAGTTCAACATTATTTTCAAATAAAGATATAAATTTTGCTACATTATATGGCTCAGGTATATTAAATAAATTTCTTAAATTTTTAGGATTGCTAACGATATTTCTTATTTCTTGAATATTATTATTTTTTATTTTATCAGCTATATTTAAATAAAAATCATTAAATTCTTTATTATCAAAATTTATATGTTTAATAATTTCTTTTGAAACTCTTATCATATCTTCTGGATAAAGATTGCCACCTAAATGATAATGTAAATCAATTTTTGGTAATTTTCTAATCCATTCTATATCTTTTGATTTATTAGCTATATTATTTGCAATTTTATAATTTTTCAATTCATTAATTTTACTAGGAGTTAAAGAATATAATAATCTAAAGGTTGAAGTATAATTTTCTTGTATCATATCTTTATGAAAATTTATTGATAAATTATTAGCATTTTTTAGCTCATTTTCAATTATATTTATTAATTTTAAATCTTTTAATTTGTCTATATCTATTTTATTTATTTCATTATTAGTATCAATTGAAATATTATTAATTTTTTTAAGTATTTTATCATATTGTAGTATATTGTTTTTTTCAACTTCTTTATCTACAATTACAGGTAAAAAAATATCTGCAAATTTTTCATCTAATTCATTTGAAAATAAATTTATTTTATCTTTTATATTTCTATAATCACTAGTAATATTATCTAAAATATGAATAATAGCATCGCAACCAAAAAATTTTGCAGCACTATAGATGTCACTACTCATTGTTTTTCTACCACCAACTAATGAAATATATAATTTATCTTTTTTTATTTCATTAGCTGTTTTAATTATTCTATATAATAATTCCTTCATTGCAATAGCTTCTTGAAGTGTATTTATATCATTTAAGTTTTCAATTAAAAAGAATTTTATTTTTAAATAATTTAAATTTTTAATTTTGTTTTTCCAGTTATAAATATTATTTAATACATTTGATTTTAAACTTCCTTCTGTACCAACAAGCCATATTTCATTAATTTTTTTAATTTTATTTTCCACATAAACTGAGTTAATGTATTCGATATTTTTACTATTTTTATATAAATTAAAATCTTCTTTGTTAAAAAAACCTATTAATTCTGGAACTAATTCCCAATTCATTCCTATTGTAGATATTAGTATACTCATTTTATCCCCCTTAATAATTATATTAAAAATATTCTTCAATAGAGTATACCATTTTTTAATTTTAATTTTAAGTAACAAACTAAGGAAAATAAAAAAACTATTTCTACTAAAATAAATTAAAAAAGAGTTCTTAATTTTTAAGAACTCGTTTAGATAATTTAGTTTTAGGAGTATTTTTTATGCATATTATTTTGGTTCATTAACTTCTACTTCAATAGTTCTTGAAACTATAGTTGTTGGGAAAATAATGTTTGCTCCTAATCCTACTAGCCAATCTGTTAAAGAATATTTTGTAGTAACAGCAACTCTACTATTATCTTTAACATCAGTTAACATATCTTCTGTACTATTATTTGATATAGGTATAAGTCCATAAAGTGCATAGTATACTTTTTTTTCTTTATCAGCTCTAATGTTATCATTTTTAGTTTTTTGCTCTAAAATAATATTTTTTTCTCTTGGAGCTGATATTTTTAGTGTTTCACATCCTGATAAAAGTAGTACACTTAGTAATAGTGGTATAAAAATTTTTCTCATAATATTCCTCCCTTTAATTAATTTTGTTATGATAATTATAATATTTGATTTCAACAAAATTTTATATTTTTCAACAATATTTATATATAACTTCTAATTGCTAGTAACTCTTTATATTCTGTTTCCTCTAACTCTATTTCATTGAGTACTTTAGTAGCAATATTTTTATATACTTCTAGTTGAATATGGTGAAGTTTTATCTGAGATATTATATATTTAAAATTTTCTAATAATTTATTTACTTTACTATTATGTTTATATTTTAATTTTATTTCAATAACAGCAAATAACATATTTTTTACTACATCATAATGAGTTTCTTTTAAGATTTCTTTTTCTATTCTTTTTAATTCTTTTTCAAATAAAATATAACTAAATCCATTATCTGCTAATTTTCCAATAGCCCAAAAATATGATATTTTAAAAGAAACTTCATTTTCAAAATGCTCTTGTAATAAATAAATATTTTTTTCGTTTGTTGTAATAACAGCTAATGTCATAATAATTGTATTTTTTAATGTTTTGCAATTAGGGAAATTCAACATTTTATAGAGGTATTCTTCTGCATCATAATATTTCATTTTTCTAAATGCTTCTATAACAAATTTAACAATATCATCCAATCTTTTATGCATTTTCATTAAATTTTCAATAGAGATAATAGTCATAAATTCTTCGCCAATTTTTTTACTATATCTATTGTCAACAGAAGAAATTTCACCTAATAAAAATACTATTCTTTGTCTTGTAAAACTTGATTTATTTGGTAAATCTTCTAATAAAAAATTTACAAATTGATAGTTATTTTCTGCATATTTTATACTTTTTTCAATCTCTTTTATATTTTTAATAGTTGTCTTTTTAGATAAGATTGTTTTTGCTTTTTCATAAAATTCTAAACTATGATAATATTTTTTTAATGTAGGTGTAATTTCTAATTTTATTTTATTATCTGATTTTTCGCTATAATCAAGATTTGAATCTTTTTCTTTTTTTATATTTTCTTTATTTTCAAAATTTAATTGTAAATTTTTATTTTTAATTTTTACAGGAGGAGTTTCAATTTTATTTGTATCCAAATTTAGATTAAAAGTATCTTTATTTTCAACAATTCCTTTTATATCAATTATTCCGTCCTCATTAATATTTATATCTAAAATTACTTTATCACCTTGAGATAATGGTTTATTAAATTTTATTCTTTTTTCAGTTAGTTTTCTATTTGGAAAATTAGTATCTTTTTTTCTTCCTACATAAAATGGTAAATCTACAAAAGTAGTTCCATCATTGCAAATAGCAAATTTATCTATTACTTTTCTACATGGTAATACAGTTCCTGCTTGTATCAAATGCTCTACTAAATTATCATTTCTTTGTAAACCAATTGTTTCATTTAGAATTTTAGTTGTTTTATATCCATGCTTTACTAAATAATTATATATACTAGCACCTCTAGCCACAGATAAATCTTGATTTAATGTAGAAAATACTTTATTAGGAAAAAGTTTATTTATTCTTTGAGAAATAAGTTTAAATTTACTCATTCCACCATTTAATAAAACAAAATCAATATCAATTTTTTTACCTAATTTTGTTTCTGCTTTTGATAATGCATCTAAAATAGGAAAAATAATATTTTCTGTATCAGTGATATTATCAATGTCTTTAACATTATTTAGTGATAACTCTTCAGCTAATAATGAATTTACAATTTTTTTATATTTTATTAAATTCATTTCTTCAATTAAAAAATCATTTTCAATAATATTGGATTTTAATAATTCATAGTAAATATCATTTTCATTATAATTTATTCCGAGCATCTCTTTATTATCTATTTGTGAATTTAAAGCTATTTTTATTTCTTCAGCATATTCAAGTAATTTAATCTGTAAAAAATTTTTATGTAAATTTGTAAGGTCATTATAATTTTTTTTATTTAGATTAAGATATTTTTGTAATAAATGAACAGAAATAGCTCTATCAAAACTATCGCCACCTATATTTGTATATCTAGATATTCCTAAATCTTCTACTTTTAAGTCATTTCCATTATAAAAAACTTTATGAACAGATACATCTAATGTACCTCCTCCAAGGTCATAGACCATACAAAATTTTTCTTTTGAAAAATCTATTTTAGTTAAAATTTCATTATTTTTTTGCAAATTAATATAATCATAAAGTGCAGCTTGAGGTTCACTAAGTAAAATACAATTTTCTATTCCGGCTTTTTTAGCAGCATTTAAAGTGGCATTTCTCATATCACTATCAAAACTAGCAGGAATAGTAACTACTATATCACGAGGGATATTATCAAAATTTCTTTTTATATTTAGTAATAAATGTTTTAAAATAAAAGAGGAGATATCTTCGGGAGTATAAATATTGTTATTTATTTTAAATATTTTATGTTGTCCCATATAATTTTTTACAGATTTTACAACAGTATCTGGAATTATTGTAAGCATTTTTTTTGCGTATTTACCAACAATTGGAGTATTTTTTTCATCAATATGTACACATGAATGGATAAGTTTATCTCTTATTTTTCCTTTGTTTTCATCATAAATATCTATATCTAATACTTGTGTAATGATTTTTTCATCCTTTTCAATAGAATATCCTATTACAGAATTTGTAGTACCTAAATCAATCCCTATATATATTTCCTTCATTTTTCTTCCACCTCCTGATATTTCACATTTATAATTTTTTTATTTTTATATTTCCAGCCAGGAGAAATTATACGAACATATTTTTTTTCTGTACTATCACTAAAACTACTACCAAAATATTCATTTTTTTTAGCTGTAATTATATCAATCTCTTTTTCAGAATTATATGGTTCTATTTCAAAAATATTTTCTTGATTTAAAGCATTTAAAAATGATTTAAAAAATATATAATAGTTTTGATAATTAATAGTATTTGGATTATATTTTAATTCATATAAATTTTTAGAAATTTGATCTAATAAATTATTATTTTTATCTTCATTTAAATATTTTAAAAATTCTATATTAAAATTTGCCTTTAACTCATCGTGGATTTTTATTTGATAGTTATAGATTGCTTTATAATCATCTAATGTTAAATTATAAAAAAAATTATAATCAATTTTTTTATTAAAATAGTAATATTGACATACAACATATAAAATATAGAATTCATTATGAGGAAAGACGTTAAAATCAAATTCTTCATTATGAAAAAAATGATTTTTTAAGTGTGTAAAAACTTTTTCTCTTATTTTATAGTGCCATAAATTAAATTTTTTAAAAAAATAATATGATTTAAAATTTGTTTTAAATTTCTTCTTTAATTCAAAATCAATATGTTTTATTTGTTTTTCTGGATTTTTAAAAAGTATAATAATTGAATCAATCGCATATTTGTTTAATAAAATTTTATTTGATTTCATTATTTCACCTCGCTAAAATATTTTATAATATATTATTACTCTATAATTTCAACAAAACTTTAGAATTATCAACAAAATAAATGATTTTTTCAACCAAGAGATTCAGAGACCAATGAGATACATGGATTTTTTGTTACACAAAGAACACGGAGAAAATCACTAAGGACCACTAAGGAGTTTTGAAACCACGGGATATCACACGAGATTTTTTGTCACGAATTGCACGAATGAACTCTAATTTTTGTTACACAAAGGGCACGAAGAAAACCACTAGGACCACTAAGGATTTTCTCTTTATGATTCTGGTTTTCCTAGCTTTGTGTTCTTCGTATAATTTTTTCTTATTTCGCCTTTGGCGACTTCATTTTTTC